>NZ_KB899406.1:0-300000 GCF_000378205.1 Sediminispirochaeta bajacaliforniensis DSM 16054
GGTTTTGTAGGAAAGGTGGAAATGGGTCCAGTAGTCGATGCTGAAGGTGCGGGTGGAGAAGGAGAGGTGGCAGGTTTTGCATTTGAACTTTTGGATGCGGGGGGAGGTTTTGGTGGAGTAGGAGCCTGTTCTAAAGAACCAGTGGCCTTTTGGAGAGAAGTGGTTGAGGCAATGGGGATTGGGGCAGAAGGGGGGATGGAACATGGAAAAACTCCTTTTTCGTAGCGTTCTTACTATAAGTAACTACGAGAAAAGGAGATTTTATTCATTTTTCACCACGATTCCAGACAGTAGTAAAATATTCCCCTTGACATCTGTGATGAGGACACCTACACTATTAAATGCAACCGTGTGCATAGACTCTGTTGTATGAGAGAATACTAAAAGAAAGAAGGAGAAGAAGATGTGTAAAAGAATGAAAAGCTTTGCCGTACTTGTGGCGTTGCTTGCTCTTATCTCGGCACCCTTTGTTATGGCTGGAGGTCAGCAGGATTCGTCCGCTCCTGCCGGTGATTCGGGGCAGGTGGTGGTTACCATTGCCGCCGGTGCCGTCGGCCAGGAACTTGAGTTGACGAAACAGGCGGCGGCCGAATACACGAAGATGCACCCTGATGTTTTGGTTAAGGTGCTTGATACTCCTGATCTCTCCGACGATCGTCTTGGTCTCTATCTACAATTCTTCGAAAGCCAAAGCTCCGAGGTCGATCTTTATCAGGTTGACGTAATATGGCCCGGAGATATGGCCGAACACTTTGAAGACCTCTACCAGTATCCCGGCATGAAAGAGGATGCTGCAAAACACTTTGCTCCTATTGTTCAAAACAATACCGTTGATGGAAAACTGGTGGCCATGCCCTGGTTTACCGATGCAGGGCTGCTCTATTACCGTACCGATCTTCTCGAAAAATATGGATTCGACGGGCCGCCGGCTACCTGGAAAGAGCTTGAAACCATGGCACAAACGATCCAGGACGGAGAACGGGCCGCAGGGAATGCGGACTTTTGGGGCTATGTCTGGCAGGGTAACAGCTACGAAGGCCTTACCTGCGATGCCATCGAATGGCTGGCTTCCAACGGCGGTGGAACCATTGTCAGCCCCGACAAAAAAATAACTATAAATAATGATGAGGCTATAGCCGCCCTCAATATGGCGAAAGGATGGGTCGGTACCATCAGCCCGAAGGGTGTTCTTTCCTTTGGTGAGGAGGATGCGAGAAACGTATGGCAGGCGGGAAATGCCGCATTTATGCGTAACTGGCCCTATGCCTACAATCTGAGTACCTCGGATGAAAGTGCGGTCCAAGGAAAATTCGCTGCTGCTCCGCTTCCTGCCGGCGACTCCGGTAAAGGGGCTGCTGCCCTCGGCGGATGGCAGCTTGCGCTTTCCAAGTACAGCAACAATAAAAAGGTTGCAGCGGAAGTGCTTCGCTATATGGCCGGATACGACGTGCAGAAGATGAGGGCCATTGAAGGCTCTTTTAATCCGACTATCAAGTCCTTGTATCAGGACAAGGATGTTCTTGACGCTACCCCTATCTTCGGAACACTTTACGATGTTTTTGTTAATGCCACCCCCCGTCCTTCGACGGCGACTGCACCGCGATATAGTGAAACATCGAAGATCTTTTTTACCAATGTTCACGATGTGCTCAGCGGAAAGAAAGATGCCGCCACAGCGGTTCGTGCGATGGAGCTTGACCTGAAGGATCTTCTCGATTATCCGACCGGATCTCCCGAATAAGTGACAAATTGCCTATAATGAAAGGCGGGCCAGAGCACTTCTCCGGCCCGCCCTTTTGTAGAAAGGAGAGTAAGGTATGGAGACCACATCAAAGAGTCTGGTCAAATCCGAGGCTCGGCTTGCCTATCTGCTTCTTGTTCCGTCATTTATTATCTTAATCATGATTGCTTTCTATCCTCTGGGCAGCGTATTTGTAAACAGCGTGACAAATAAGCGCTTTGCCAGTAGTCAAAAGACGGAATTCGTCGGATTGAAAAACTACAAGAAACTCCTTGGTTTCAAGGTGATGGTTCTTCCTCCGGTGATTGATGATGCAACGGGAAAGCAGAAGTTCGACCCTGAAACAGGCGATGCAGTCTGGGAAAGTCCCCTCGATGTTTTGCCGACGGAACCGGTACGGTACAAAGAACTATCTCAATTCAGTTTCATGGGCGCCCAATACGTTATCGGCGCCACAGATCCCGATTTTCTCCAGGCCGTCGGTGATACCGTTGGATTTACCATCCTTTCGGTCTTTATCGAGACGGTTTTGGGGCTTGCGGTAGCCCTGGTCCTCAATTCGGCCTTCAAAGGAAGGGGCTTCATGAGAATGGTCATGCTGATCCCCTGGGCCATCCCCACCGCCGTTTCGTCAAGGATGTGGGAATGGATGTTTGCCTCGAACAGAACGGGATTTTTCAATATTCTTCTTGATAAAATCGGGATAAACAACGGCCAGTTCGCCTTTCTCGTCGAATCGTCAAGTCAGCTTTGGGTCATGATCGCCATTGATGTGTGGAAAACAACCCCTTTTATGGCCCTGCTTATCCTTGCTGGCTTACAGATGATTCCCCGTCAGATCTATGAAGCAGCATATGTGGATGGGGCCAATAAACTGCGACAGTTTTGGTCCATGACCCTCCCAATGCTCAGAGCGACCCTTGCTGTTGCGCTTGTGTTTCGGACCCTGGATGCCTTACGGGTCTTCGATGTATTTCAGATCGTCTTCGGCGCAAACCGATATTCGATGGCGAGTTTTGCCTATTATCAGTTGGTAGATAATAAGCTGATGGGCTACTCTTCTGCTTCCAGTGTCGTCATATTCCTTCTGATATTTATCTTTGACTTTATTTACATAAAAATGATAGGGGGGGTGGACAGTGATGCATAAGCCGTATTCCGGAAGGCCGCTTCTTCGTATCCTTTTCTGGATTCTCATCGTCTACATCTTCATTCATATGACATTTCCTTTCCTATGGGCGATTAATTCCAGTCTCAAAAGTGAGGGGCAGCTCCAAATGACCCCCGGTACCATGGTCCCCAGAGATCCCGATACGATGAAAGTCTCCCTCTATTTGCGAAACTATGCCGCGGTTTTTAGAAACAAAACCTTTATGCGGGGGATCCTGAACTCATTTGTCGTCGCAGGGTCGGTGACCCTCCTTTCCCTCTTATTTGGTTCCTTTGCCGCCTTTGCCATGGGAAAGCTGCGATACCGTGGGAAAACTCCCTCGATGTATATCATTCTCTCGATGACGATGTTTCCGCAGGTCTCTGTCCTTACCGGTTTGTATGCGGTGATTCGCGTTCTCGGTATTCCTGCCACCCTTAGCATGATTCTTACCTATATGCTGATGACGCTTCCGTTTACGATCTGGGTTCTGACCAGCTTCTTTCGCGGTTTGCCGACCTCTCTGCTTCAGGCCGCTCAGATAGATGGCGCAACACCGTTTCAGAGCTTTTACCAGATTCTCCTTCCCCTGACAGCCCCCGCTCTGGTTACCACCGGGCTGCTTGCTTTCATCCAGGCCTGGAACGAGTATCTTTTCGCCTTAACCTTTACCTCGATTCAGCCGTCGGCAAGGACCGTACCTGTAGCGATCGCTCTTTTTACCGGAGAGGTCTCCAAGCAGGAGCCTTTCGGTGAAATTATGGCTGCGGCGGTTATCGTAACCGTGCCGCTCCTTGTTCTTGTCATGATTTTTCAGCGAAAGATCATTGCAGGGCTTGTCCAGGGCGCCGTCAAATATTAGCTATGATCCATGGCTGCTGTTTTGCGGGAAGTGATGACGTTCCGCAGAACAGCAGCTAAGCGTTTTCGTGAAGGCCCTGGCGGTAAAGCGGAAATCACCAGGATTCGGAACACTACTAAAAAAGCTCACTTCCCGTATGTTTTGCATCGACATAGGCGCTTCCCGTCTCGGAAAGAGCCTCGAGAAGGGTAGGGAGGATTGCCGGACTTGCTGCCAGACAGTCCAGCAGAGCCGGTTGCTGCGCAGTTCCTCCGTGATGCCAATGTACCGCAAAGCCCCCCGCTTCCTTGACAATAAGGCTCCCCGCCGCGATGTCCCAGCTCCTTATTTTGAGCTCCCAATAGGCGTCGTAAACCCCTTCTGCAACAAGACAAAGATCGTAGGCAGCCGCCCCAAGCCTTCTTATGCCCCTTACCTTTGTGGACATGTCGGCGAGGTAGTCGATGTTGTTTTCACTGCTCGTAGCCCTGTCGTAGGGCACTCCCGTGGCCATGAGCGTTTCGTTCAATATCCGTCGTTCGGACACCTTGATTGGGATACCGTTCTTCAATGCCCCCTCTCCAGCCACTGCGCTGTAGAGGTCATCCAGCATCGGTGCGTATACAACACCGAGCATCGGCACCCCTTCGAAGGTAAGCGCGACGGAAACGCAGAAGATCGGATGATGGTGGACATAGTTGGTGGTTCCGTCGAGAGGATCGATGATCCACTGCCATTGCGATCCGCACACCGTCGAACCCTCTTCTTCTCCCAGAATATCATGGTCGGGAAAACGGGAGATGATCACAGACCGGATGATCTGTTCGCTTTTCTTATCAGCTTCGGTGACCATATCGACACTTGTCGATTTTCGGTCCACCCGGAAACCTTCAACTAATAGTCTTTTCTGCAGTTCGCCGGCTTTCTGTGCCGCCTCTGTTGCAACTTCCAAAGCCCCATCGGGTAGTGTTTGCTGTTTCATACCGATATAGTAGCGTAGCATCCCTTTTTACAATAGTCTTTTGGTTTTCAATCATCCAAAAAAGTGGCGAAAATGGGCCATTGTTACTATACTTAACGTATGGAAAAGATATGCGTATATCTTGTTGATGATCATCCGGCCGTTCGTGACGGTGTCCGTTCGGCCTTGCTTCGCAGCGGCTTTATTTCCATAGTGGGTGAGGCCGATGACGCATACCGGCTCTTTGTTGATCTTGAGGCGGTGCGTCCGGAGGTGATTTTGCTCGATATTGGTCTTCCCGACGGATCGGGAATCGATTTGATCGAAAAAATCAGAATGAAGCTGCCTCATGTCAGGATTCTGATGTTGAGCATGTATAATCGGATTGATTATATTGTCGAGTCGCTTAGGAACGGGGCCCGGGGCTTTGTGACAAAGGAGACCTCTCCTTCACGGATAGCCGAAGCCATTGAGCGGGTTCATGCCGGTGAATATTTCTTCGACGGAACGGTCCTCGATGCTATCGTTGGAAAGTTACTGGAAAATTCCTATAACATCATGGATGTCAGCGATAGTGCTTATGCAACACTTACCGCTCGCGAGCAGGAAATCATGCGTCTCCTTGCTCAGGGGAATTCCGTTCGTAAGGTGGCTCAAATGCTTTTTATCAGCAAGAAGACGGTGGAAAACCACCGTACAAGTATTTTCAAGAAGCTCAATATCAATAATTCGGTTGAGCTTGTACACTATGCAACGAGGATTGGGCTCATTGATATCGATTGATTCTAGGACTTTTCCCTATACGATTGTGACTAATCCCAGTTTTAGGCTGATTATTGCTATGGTATAGTACATACAGATAAAGTGAATGGCAGAAAAACAAAGAAGAAAGGTTGATGAAAAAAAGCGGTAAGCAAAAAATGTCTATCATTCCAGGTTAAGGAGAGAGGCGGAACCCTCGTAGGCCTCTCTCCTTTTTTTATTCGTGGCTATGATTTCTTTCGAATTCCGCCGCTTTCTGGCTGAGGAGTGCCAATCCTGCCGAAAGGTCTTCATAGCGAATGAAGACGTCTTCCGGAAGGGAGAGCCTTGTGGGGGTAAAATTCCAAATGGAAATAATTCCGGCGGCAACCATCTGTTCGGCAACAAGCTGTGCTTCGGAGGCCGGAGTGGTGATAATTCCGATCCTGAGCCTCATTTTTTTTGCAATGAGGGGCAGAACGTCCATCCCTTTGATCTCTAATCCTCCGATTACACTTCCTATCTTTTGGGGATCCTTGTCCAGCAAAAGGGTGATCTTCATGCCGTATTGAGCGAAACCAGGAAACTGCGCGAGGGCCTTTCCAAGGTTTCCTGCCCCGACCAATGCTACACTTCTCGAATGCTCAAGGCCGAGATACTTTTCAAGATCTTTTCGCAAGGTAAGAACATGAAAGCCTACACTCGGCCTTCCTTTTGCTTTGAAACAGAGCAGATCCTTCCTAACCTGGGCTCCTGGAACCCCTGCTTTTCGACCTATCTCGGAGGATGATATATACGACGATTTCTGCTCAGCCGCATGCTTCAAGATGCGGTAATATACGGGAAGCCTTTCCAGTGACGGACGTGAAAGCTGAATTGAAATAGTTGTGCCCCTCTTTCAGAGTCATTTAATGAAAAACTTCAGTTATTGTAACTCACTCCGGTCCTCTGTCAAGCTTATTCAACGTTGTAGGTTTGTAAATTCTCCTTGAGACCGGGGTCCTCTTGCAGAGCACACCGCATGGAAGTAGACTGGAGATTATGAAGAAGGTTTATGTTTCCAGAGCAATCTCGGATAAAGGGATCGAGCTGCTGCGCAGGCAGTGCGATGTTCGTGTACAGGCTGCGGACAGACCGGCCACAAGGGAAGAGCTTCTGGAAGGAGCCGACTGGGCCGACGGTTTGCTTTCGCTGTTATGCGATAAGATAGATGAAGAGGTACTTTCTGCAGGAGGCGGGCTGAAGGCGGTGGCCAATTATGCGGTCGGCTACGACAACATCGATCTTACCGCCGCAGGTCGCCTTGGAGTCGGGGTAAGCAATACCCCTGATGTCCTTACACATGCTACTGCCGAGATGGCTTGGGCACTACTTTTTGCGGTAGCCCGTCAGGTCGTTCCTTCCGACCGCCTGATGCGCAGCGGCCGGTGGCAGGGATGGGCCCCCATGGAATTTGTCGGCTGTGATGTTACCGGAAAGACGCTCGGTATTATCGGTGCCGGCCGAATCGGCACCGCAATGGGATTGATGAGCAGTGGCTTCGGCATGAAGGTGATCTACTGGAACAGAAGTGCATCCCCCCGACTCGAGGAGGGAGTGGGAGCGCAACGGGTTGAGCTTGATCAGCTGATTGAGGAATCTGATTTCATCTCGCTGCATCTTCCCCTGAACAATACTTCCCGGCATTTGATCGGAAGACCTCAGTTTGAGGCGATGAAACCGACATCGTGTCTTATCAATACCGGCAGGGGAGCTTTGATAGATGAGGCCGCCTTGGTTGATGCTTTGCGCAAGGGGAAGATTGCCGGTGCCGGACTTGATGTATATGAGTTTGAGCCTGCAATGAGCAAGGGGCTTGCGGATCTCGATAACGTGGTGATTACGACCCATACTGGTTCGGCAACAAGTGGTTCACGTGGAGACATGGCGGTAATGGCTGCGGAAAACCTTATTGCAATGCTCGACGGCAGGGCTGGTGCCCAGTGTCTTAATGCCGAGGTATTTCATCATAGGTGATTATGACGAAGAAAGACTTGACAGAACTTGCTCCCTTCTGATATAAATCCGACAATTTGGATAACAAAAGGAGGGAGTATGGTTTTTTATATGTTGCCTGTGGGCGCGGGTTTTCCCTCCGACGGCTTTCCTTTTCTTTTATAGAGAAAAGGAAAGCTTTTTTTTTATCCGTAATAAAGGAGGAACGATGAAGGACAAGATCATTGGAGTAAGGGAACAGCCTGAGCTGAGGCGATGGATTCCCCTGAGCTTTCAGCATGTTTTTGCAATGTTCGGAGCAACGGTTCTTGTGCCGCTTTTGACGGGCCTGAGTCCTTCGACGGCACTTTTTACCTCAGGAATAGGTACACTTTTGTATATCCTGATTACCGGGGGACGAGTCCCTGCATACCTCGGCTCCTCTTTTGCCTTTATTCCGCCGATTATTGCGATCTCGGGAAGCTTTGGAATGGAATATGCTCTTGGAGCAGCATTTTGCGTGGGAATATTCTATCTTATTGTCGCCTTTATTATCAGTAAGGCCGGAACCGGCTGGATAGACCGTCTTCTGCCGCCTGTTGTGATTGGGACGGTCATCATGGTAATCGGCCTCAATCTTGCACCGACGGCGATGAATATGGCCATGAATGGTCCTGATGGCAGCTACAGCCTTGCATCGGTGATCATTGCCGTGGTCACCCTCAGCATCGCGGTGGTTTCCCTCCTTGTGCTGAAGGGGTTTTTTACCGTCATTCCGATTCTGATTGCCTTTTTCGGTGGCTATCTCTTTACTTTGGTTGCCGGCTCAATCTGGCCCGCTTTTTCCTGGATCGATTTTTCTTCGGTAAAGGAAGCAGCCTGGTTCGGTTTTACGGCCCCAAAGATCCCGAAATTCTCCGTCGTTCCTATTATCACCTTTTTGCTTGTCAGCCTTGCGACCATTGCCGAGCATCTTGGAGATACCATGGTGACCAGTAAGGTGGTGGGAAAGGACTTTCTGAAGGATCCCGGTATTCACCGAACCCTTGCGGGTGACGGTGCTGCAACCGCCCTTGCCGCCCTTTTCGGCGGGCCCCCCAATACGACCTACGGGGAGAATATCGGTGTTATGGCCATCACCAGGGTCTACAGCGTCTGGGTCATCGGAGGGGCAGCGGTGATTGCGATCATCCTCTCTTTTATCACCAAGGTCGGGGCTATCATCAATACGGTTCCCGTTCCGGTAATGGGCGGCATATCGATGATGCTTTTCGGGATTATTGCCAGTGCAGGTATCCGCACGGTCGTGGAAAGTGGCGTTGATTACACCTGCAAAAGGAATCTTACCATCAGTTCGGTGATCCTGGTGATCGGAATCGGCGGCGGAAGAATTTTCTTTCCCCTGAACGAAAGCCTTCATTTTGAACTAAGCGGTGTTGCCCTTGCCACCCTCGTCGGCATCGTGCTGAATTTGATTCTCCCGAAAACGATTGACAGCCCGAAAGAGGAGTAGAGGATATTCCAGCGTGAGGCTCTGCATGCTATACTTTCCTCGGTCAGCGGAAAAAAGCACATTTCACAGCGACAGGAGGTTGCTTCATGAGCACAGTGAGTCTCGGAATTGATTGTAGTACCCAGAGTATGACAGGAGTGGCAATCGATGCGGAGAGTGGTTCCGTTGTCTGGAAGAAGAGCCTGTCATACCAGTCCGATTCCCGTCTCGGTGGTTTCGGCCTGGAACATGATACATTTCTTGTTCCTCCGAGGGTTGAAGGAGAGGCGGACCAGCCGCCGAAGCTTTTCCTCGCCGCCCTTGACGCCCTTTTTTCCGATATGAAAGAAGATGGCGTTGTCAGGCCCGATTCCGTGGCTGTCATTAATGTTTCCGGGCAGCAACATGGTCATGTGTATCTGAAAAGCGGTGCACAAAAATCCTTTTCGACCTTACGGGAAAAGGGGATCGGTGCGGAAGCCGGAGACCTGGTACATCGGCTGGCCGATGTTTTTTCCTACAAGGCGGCTCCGATTTGGAAGACGAGCGATACCGCGGCTCAGGCAGAGGCTATTCGGACCGGGGTGGGCGGAAAGCAGCGCATGATCGAGCTTTCCGGCAGCGACAGCCCTTTGCGTTTTTCCGGAGCGGTTATGAGGAGGGTCGCCCAGCGTTATCCCGATGTATGGGAAAAGACCGAAACGGTACTCCTCATCAGTTCCTTTATTCCTGCGGTTCTCGTTGGTAACAGTAGGGTCGGTACCGATTTTGGAAACGGCTGTGGTACCAGTTTGCTTGATTATCAGCGACGCTCCTGGTCTCCTGAGTTGATTGATGCTGCATCGGCATCCCTGCCGGGAGGTTCCGAGGCCTTCCGTGCAAAACTTACCGATGTCGTTGCCCCAGATGCTGTTGTCGGCTCGGTAGCTGCCTATTTCGTCGAGCGTTACGGGCTTTCGCCCGATTGTATTGTTGCGGCAGGCAGCGGTGATAATCCGCAGACAAAGGTTCTGGTCGACGGTGATCTCTTGAGCCTCGGCACCAGCTTTGTTTTCATGGTCGCGGCTTCGACCTCAGGCGATGGCCGGGTTGCCATGGATCAGGCGGGCTACGCCAATGCCATGTACGACGGGCTTGGAAGGCCCTTTCTTTTCGGTTGCCGGACCAACGGGGCCCTTGTCTGGGACCGGGTCCGCATGATGCACGGTTTGAAGAGAGATGAATACGCTCCTGCCGATGATCTCTTGCCCTCGATACCCGTTGGAAAATACCTTCTGATCTGGCAGCCTGATGCCGAATCTTTCCCCGCCGGCGGCGCAATAGCAGATCCAGTCCGGGATGGGCAGACTGCCTCCCTTGAGGCGGATTATGCCGGTATTATCGATACCACCCTTACGATCATCGAACATTATTCACGCAGTTTCTCCCGTGATACCGATGAGCCCTTATACGTGACAGGAGGCCCTGCAGGGGCAGCTGGAGTGGTTTCCCGAATTGCAGCGGTCTGGAACCGCCCGGTGGTCACCATCGGCAGATTGGGGGCCGGGCTTGGAGCCGCCGTTGCTGGGGTTTCCGCTCTTTCATCCCTTCGACGGGGACTGCCTTCTGTCGATGATCTTACCTCTGCCGTCCTGCCCAGGGGGGAAGTGGTAAGGCCTGAGCCGGAGATGGTACGGTCCCTGCATGGTGAGTCGGGGTTTGTTCGTCGGGTGATTGGTCGTTACGAATCGGTATTGCAGGGGCTTTCTGCTTAGCCTCTCGGCTTTGCCGTCTATCGGGACGTCCCTTCGTCGATGAACCGATGAAGGGCGTCTTTTCCCGGTTCGAAAGCGAAGTTTGACTATGCCGTTATCCCCTTTGTGGATCTGTCTGAATTTCCTGTCTGGTTTCCGTGATCCAGGAAAAGCTGTGGCGATTTCTGTATTCTTTACCCGTTTTGTCGAATTGATCCCAGAGCGCTATCAGTCTTGCAAAAAGTTCCCGGCTTCTTCTGCAATACTCGAGAAGATCCTCTCTGTCTAGGTTATCGGTCTCCATCTCGGCAAGCTCTCGCACCGATTCGATAAAGGGGTGATGGGGGTGCTCGTCGGGAACCTTTGCCTCTTTGGGCTCGCTTCGATCGAGTTTTGGTTTTCTGGCAACAACGCGGATGCGTTTTACCCTTGCCGATCGGGAAGGCTGCTTACTTTCCTCCTGCTTGGCATCACCTGGAAGATCCTCACTCGAAAAACTTTCATGGGCAACACTATTCCCACCTGTATAATGATTCTGCCCCCGGGAGACCCAGCTCATGAGCATACTGTACTCTTCACTCTTGCCCTTGCCGGTAAAATCTTGTTTTAGCGAGAGAAGTCGGCTGCAGACGGGGCATTCATCCCGCACACACTCATAGTCTTTGGGAAAGAGATTCATGAACCGGGAAAAAAGTGGATAAAATTTCTCTTTTTCTCCTTCTTCAAGATCCCATTCCTTGTTTTCGTCTCGTTTCGATCCCATTCTCACCGCAAGAAGATATTTTTTTTCTTCTGTTGAGAGTATCTTCAGTCGATTTGCAATACTTACAATATGTAAAAGCTCTCTGGGGGCAAAAAAGTCAATTAGCTTCTTCATTTCAAGTAGCTCCAAAATCTCGTGAAACGTGGAAATCGATTGTATCGAAAGAAAAGCGTCTATTCAAGGGCGGTCGAAAAATTGATCCGAAAGCCTGTCCCCGGTGTGTCTAATTCCTCAATCGTCCCTTTCAACTGTTCGGTGAGATTTCGAATAAGCAGAAGGCCTAAACCTGTTGTTTCTGTTTCTTTCTGTTCTTCTTTATTGTTTATTCCTATCCCATTGTCTTTGACCGTCAATGTATAAGAAAGTTTCTCGCGCTCTTTAAGTGTAATATCAATTCGGCCGTGACGATCCTTCGGGAAGGCATGTTTCAGACTGTTGGAAATGAGCTCTGCCGTGAGAAGGGCCAGCGGTGTTGCAACCTCGGGCCTGAGGAAGACATCTGTAGCCGCGATGTGGTAGCTGACGTGATCTGTTTGCCGGTAAATATCGAAAAGAGCGTCACACAGGCGATTAAAATATTGTGTCATATCGATTCGGCTCAAATTCTCCGATAGATATAACTGTTCATGAACCAGTGCCATAGATTGCACTTGCATCTGCGTATCGAGGTAGAGCCTGTAATCATTATCATTTTCAAAATAGTTGCTTTGAAGACTCAAAAGACTACTGATGATCTGTAAATTGTTTTTAACACGATGATGAATTTCTTTCAGCAAAACTTCTTTTTCCGCCAAAGACTTTCGCAGAAGATTTTCATGCTCCTTTCTCGTGGTAATATCCCTGATGATACCAACCGATCCGAAGCCTCCCTCAAGCATCGTATTTGAGAACCCTACGGCACTAACCTCACCATAGGCTATTACGGCACCTATCATCTGCTTCTGACGATCAGGGAGGTGTGGTCCGGGGATGACCCTTACCTCGAGTCCGGCTGTCTTGCGTTCTCCTGTCCGCCGTTCATCAAAGAGCTTGGGAGCACCCACGTCGCCGGTCGTTTTCCCTGTATATCGGGGAAGCACTGTCTCTCTGCTTACCCTTGGGATATCGGAGGGGTCAAGGATGCTGGAAAAATGTTTACCGAGTAATTCGTAGGGTTCATATCCGATGACACGGACGGCATCATTGACAAAATTGAACATCCCCCTGTCGTCGAGTGAGTAGATGATATCGGGAAGCGCCTGGACCAAATCCAGGTAACGCCGTTCGGTTGCCTGGAGATGGATGTTGTGCCGGTCCATGCTCTCTTTGTAATTAAGAATTTTTCGAATCCTGTGAGGAAGAGTCGTAAGATACGTCCCTTCTTTGTCACGTATTAAAAAATCACTGGTTTCGTTCGAAACCATCTCATCGATCATGTTGTGATCGATGAAATCAAACAACAAAATAAAAGGCTGGGGCCAAAGAATAAGCCAATCGGCAAAGCCTCCATTCTGGAATTTCAGGTCGGTGACGATGATATCCACATCATGAGTTTTGCTGAGTTCTTCCACATTGGAAACCGATTCGGGGAAAAGAAGGGTATAGGGAAGATTATCCTTTTTTACTAACTGATGAAATGCCATTTGCTCGGCTCTGTCCGCCACAGCGAACATGATGACATGCCGTCGCCTCTCGCTATCAGGGTGTCTGCTCATACCTGCGATATCGTATCACCATTTTATTTTTCTAGCCACCCCGTGCTCCTTGACAATAGGCAATAGGACAGCGTAAAGTATTTTGTATGCAACCGTGTGCAAAGGGGTGGAAATGGAATGAATCATCATTTGTTCGGCATAGATGCCTGGGTTTTACGCGAGGAGCGTTTCGACAGGAACACGATTGCCGCAAGGGAGACGCTTTTTACCCTTGGCAACGGCTATCTCGGCATTCGGGGCTGTCATGAAGAGCTGGATGCTTCATGGTGGCGGGGCAGCTATGTCAACGGCTTTTATGAAAGCCGCCCCATTGTCTATGGTGAAAGGGCCTATGGTTTTGCCGATCGCTACCAGACCATTCTCAATTGCAGTGATGCCACGCTTATCACGCTGAATCTGCATGAGGAATCTTTTTCCCCGGCGACTTCGCATATCGATGCCTATAGCCGGGAGCTTGATCTTCGCACCGGAATCCTGAAGCGGAGCCTGGTGTGGTCGCCTTCCTCCGCTCCCGGTACGAAGGTGAAGGTAGAAAGCCGTCGTCTTGTACCCTACCAGCCTCGTCATCTCATGCTGATTTCCTATAGGGTTACCCTCATCGAGGGGGGAGGGAATTTTTCCCTTCGTCACGAACTCTCCGGTGATGTTTCCAATCTCGCCGCCGGTGACGATCCCCGTACCGGTTCTCATATTATGCCGGGAGATTTCGGGATCGAATCTGTTCGCCAGGAAGAAAACCATACCGTGCTGAATCATTTTACGAAAATGAGCGGCCTTCGTATGTGTGTCGTCGCGGACCGCTCCTTTTCCTGTTCTGCCGGTGAAGGGGGGTATGAACTATGGCGGAAAGAACGTAACAGCGGTGGTATTGTCGGGGCTCAGGCGGACATGAAGGCAGGTGATTGGCTGGAGATGGTTGTTTGTGCAGGATGGTATCACGGTGCAGCCGGAGAGGAGCAACAGTTGGAGTCCAGAGCCATTTCGCACGTTTCCGAGGCTCTTTCCTGCGGTTTCGATGCGGCCGCAGATACGCAGAGGAAATTTCTCGATCAGTTTTGGGAAGATGCCGATCTCCTGGTCGAACATGCCCCCGATGTGCAGCAGAGCATCCGGTTCAACCTCTTCCATCTGCTGCAGGGAGCCGGAAGAGAAGGAGGAACCTCGCTCCCTGCAAAAGGGCTTACCGGCGAGGGATATGAAGGACACTTTTTCTGGGACACGGAGATCTATGCGCTTCCCTTTTTTCTCTACACCCGTCCGGAAATTGCCAGGGATCTTCTTGAGTACCGTTACCGCATCCTGCCCCATGCCCGGGGCAGGGCAGCCCAGCTCGGCTATCCCGGGGCTCTCTATCCCTGGCGAACCATCAACGGAAATGAAGCCTCTGCCTTTTTTCCCGCCGGTACCGCTCAGTATCACATTAATGCCGATATCGCCTATGCAGTGGTAAAGTACCTTGATGTAAGCGGCGACGAGAGCTTTCTGGCCCATGGAGCGGAGATTCTCCTCGAAACCGCCCGTTTCTGGTACGGTTTCGGAGACTTTATCCCCTCCCGCGGCGGTGCTTTCTGTATCAACTGCGTTACCGGACCCGATGAATATACTGCGCTGGTAGATAATAACTACTATACCAACCTCATGGCCCGGGAGAATCTTCGCAGTGCGGTTCGCTTCCTCGATCTCTTGAAAAAGCGACAGCCGGAGGCATGGAAAGGCCTTGTCGACTCCGTCGGCCTTGATCCCGGGGAGCCCCAGGCGTGGCTTACGGCCGCGGATGCCATGTACCTTCCCTATAACGAAGATCTTGGAGTTACACCTCAGGACGACACCTTTCTCTCCAAAGCTCGCTGGGAGCGGGCTTCCGTCCCTATCGAGCGGCGTCCCCTGCTCCTGCATTACCACCCCCTTACCATCTACCGCTACCAGATCCTTAAGCAGGCGGACCTTGTCCTTGCCCAGATGCTTTTGGGACGCTATTTCTCCCATGCCCAGAAAAAACGCGACTTCGACTATTACGATCCCCTGACCACCGCCGACTCCTCCCTAAGCCCCTGCATCCAAGGGGTGATGGCCGCTCGGCTTGGATACGCTGAGGAAAGTTATCGACATTTCACACGCAGCGTGAGGATGGATCTGGACGACGTCAACGGCAATGTCCGGGACGGCATACACGCCGCCGCCATGGCCGGATCATGGATCAGCCTTGTTTACGGCTTTGCAGGACTGGAAGATTACGACGGCATGCTTAGATTTGCTCCCGCTCTGCCGGCAGCCTGGAGCCGCCTTTCTTTTTCCCTGAGAAAGGGACATTCGGCCCTCGAGGTCAGCATCGGCCACGAAGAGGTCTCCTACCGAATCAAACGGGGAGGGGCCCTGACCATTTTCCATGAAGGACGCAGACATAAGATTTTTCCCGGCTCTCCCCTGGTGATAAGCATGAGACCGGAGCTCGAAGCGGTAATTTTCGACCTCGACGGCGTTATCACCGATTCGGCCGAGTATCATTACCTCGCCTGGAAGCAACTCTGCGACGAACTTGAGATTCCCTTTGACCGGCAGTTCAACAACAATCTCAAAGGGGTAGGCAGAATGGCAAGCCTTGAGCTGCTTCTCGCCCGCGGTACGCGCCGCTACAGCCCTGAGGAAAAGGCCGCCTTTGCCGCCAGAAAAAACAAATACTACAAAAAACTGATTGCCCGTATTACCCCGGACGATCTGCTTCCCGGCATTGATGCCCTTCTTTCGGAGTTGCATGAGGCCGGCATTCGGACCGCCCTTGCTTCGGCAAGCAGAAATGCAGGTGCTATTCTCGGCTACCTGGGGATCTCCGACCGCTTTGATGTGGTGACCGATCCCGGTGCCCTCAAAAAGGGTAAGCCCGATCCGGAACAATTCTTCCTTGCCGCCGAGCTTTTGGGGGTTCCCTACCGCAACTGCATTGGCGTAGAAGACGCCCAAGCCGGTATCGACGCCATAAACGCCGCCGGAATGCTCTCCGTCGGCATCGGCGGCTATCTCGAAGGGGCCGCCTTGCGTCTGTCTTCCACCGCAGAGCTTTCACTGGAGCGTCTGCGGGAGGCCTTCTTTCGGCGGTGACATGTTCTTAGTGTTCCGAATCCTGGTGGTCTGCATGCCCTTTTGTCTGTACCATACTCGATATAGTGCCGGTGCTCGCTTTTTTTTATGGTTTTTCCTCCAGGTGGCTACGGGAAAAGGAGTTATGTTCCTCCAATCACCAGGATTCGGAACAGTAGGTATTTTTTTGGGGGGGGCAGCCGCCCCCTCGCTGCAAAGCCGCTTTCTCCGTCCGCCTCTTCCGGCTCCGTCCCCTCCGCCGGGGCGGCCGGGCGGCTTTTCCGCTCCCCCCGGGAACGACTATGCGGAAAGGATGAATTTCGAGCGTATTGTATGAAGCGTCGTCTCGTCGATTCCGATTGCTTTGAGATAGGGAACCGCACCGCCGTAGCGTTTTTCCAGAAATTCTATAACGAGCTGCATGTTATAATAATTTGATCCCGATATGTCGCTCGTGAAATCTCGGATATAGCTATGGCTCACCTCATAATCGGCAATGATGTCTTCCTTTGGAACATCGGCAATGCTCAGTAAGAACATGCTTATGATGCCGGTACGGTCCTTTCCTGCGGCACAATGATAGATCGCCCTTCCTGCATTGGCGAGAATTTTGAGGGTTTTTGCTATCTCTTCCTGCCCGAAGCTAAGAATTTGGCGATACATTCGGTGGAGGGTCCGTGTATCGGTGACCGAAGAGTTTACGTTGATATCTTTTGCCTCAACACAGCCCATTAAGGAGATGTGATGATATGATGCGCCTTCCGGAATTCTATCGGGGGAGAGCGCTCTTTCCTCTTCATAGCGTAAATCGATTATGGTGTCGATGTGCGCCGTTCGTAGCATGTTTAGGTCTTCTTCCGTTGCATGATGGAGATGTGTGGAACGGAAAAATATTCCGTATCGGGTTGCCTCCCCGTTTTTACACGGATAGCCTCCCAAATCTCGGAAGTTCGCCACTCCTTGCAGGTTCCATCGCCGTAATGCTTTCATGAGTTTGTCCTTTTACTCTCTTTTTTTACCATGGGGAGGGGATCCCTCGAGGTTTCTGCCGATCCAAAGAAAAAGAAAAAATCCTGTAATTCTGTCTCCATCATTGCATTGCGTTCATGATATTTTCGTGCCTCTTCCAGTTGGGGCGTTCTGTCATACGGAATCCGTTTGAGCGTAAGCCTTCCCTCTTCGATACATGCATAATGCGCCGATTTGTCGGGATCGTCCGGGCGACGGTATGATACACTGCCGGGATTTATCCATTCCATCCCGGTTGCCAGTTGATGCCTGCATTGTCTGTGTGAATGTCCGAAAATCATTCTTTTTCGCTCCGCGTTCCAGTATTCCTTGGGTGTATGAGATTTCCAGTAAAGCTCAAACTGGTGTGATGTTTCTATGCAGCCGTAGGCCTCGTCGTACTGGTGCTGCATAAGATAGTGCCAACCGTCGGCCTCAAAGAAACGGTGGAGGGGCAAAGCGGATAGATATGAAATATCCTGATTCGATAACCGTTCACAATTGTAGTGTACCCATTTATACATCGCGGGAGCAATGTTGCGGAATTCATGTTCATGATATGTTTTAGCGACATGGCGGTCATGATTTCCCTGTACAATCATGGAATTCTCTTTTTTTTGTCGTAATGTCGATATGACCTCTTTCGGTGCTATCCCGTAATCGACAAGATCTCCCGCACAACATAGTTGATCATACGTTTTTTCCGCCGAAAGAATCGTCTCAAGCGCCCAGATATTACTGTGTATATCTGAGACGACAAGCAACTTCATACAACAGCTCCTTTTTTCATGTGGTATGGTAATAGGACTTTGCCGGTAAACTGCGGTGATGATAAACGCATCAAAATGGTATGTCAATCGATTGATATAATAAATATATTTACCGCTTGACATACAGATGATATGGCGTATACTGACAAAAAATGAGAAAATTGTGAGAAAATGGTTAATAAAGTATTAGTTGACATCGATATACCTGATGTTACGCGTAGTTTTGGTGTGGATATGGAAAGCATTTTGCTTTTTATATGTCAAACGGTTGACTTTTTTATTTTTTAGAGAGGAGAGTGTTTTATGAAAAAAACGATTCTTATTCTGCTTGTACTTCTTCTTCCCTTGGTTTTAGTTTGTGCGGAGGGTAAGCAGGAGGCATCTGCTTCAGGTGATACGGCGCAGATCAAGGTGTGGGTCAGCAGTGGTGCAGAGGATGATATCTACAGGAATATGTTCGACAACATGGAATCGGCATTGGGTATCGCCATTAATGATGAGTATTATCCGAAGGATGAACTTGATAGCAAACTGAAGATGGCTCCCGTTGTCGGGGATGCTCCTGATATGATCGTGGTTGACTATCTTCAGATTCCATCCTACTACGAGGCCGGATTAATAGCATCTCTTGACGGACGAATACCCGATACGCTGAAAAACGATTTGATTCCCTCGGTGATAGCGGAATCCACCTATGATGGAAAATTCATTACCACTGCGCAGTTTGATGCAGGGATGGCGATGTGGGCGAACAAGAGCATGCTGGAACATGCAGGAATCAGAATACCCGCGAGCTACAAAGAGGCATGGGACAGAAAAGAGTTCGAGGATGCCTTGGCAAGGCTGAAGGCCGATGGAGTGCCGTATCCGATCTATATTCGGCAGAACAAGCCTTCTTCCCTGTATTTTATGTATTTGCCGGTTGTCGCAAGCTTTGGCGGTGATTTCATCAATCGTGATACCATGCTGACGGAAGGGACCCTGGATAGCCCGGAAACCATCGCTGCCTATGATTATATCTCATGGCTTATCGACAAGGGCTATATGAATGGCGCTTGTGACTATGAGAATGGTTTTTACGGAAGAAAAGAAAGTGCAATAGCCCTGCTTGGACATTGGAAGTACAAGGATCATGTGACAAATCTCGGTGATGATGCCATCCTGGTGCCAATCCCCGATTTCGGTAATGGGGTCTATACATGTTCCGGTTCAACGGTCTGGGCAATGACGACTTCGGCAAGCGAAAACGGTACTGCAGATGTGGTATGGAAGGTAATTGAAAAGAGCCTTGATCCTGAAAACATCAACCTGGTAACGGGCTTCAACGGGGCTATTCCCTCGAGAAAATCGGTTATGAACAGCAACCCTGAACTTCAGAAAGGAGGACGATTGTATTTGTACCGTGAACAGTTGGAAGCCGGTATATCTGTTCTTAGGCCTTTAACCCCTGCTCATATGACGATCTATAGTGCAGTACAGTCGGCAACAGCCGATATTATAGCCGGTTCAGATGCTGCGACGACCTTACACAACACGGCTGTGTCCATAGATGAAATCATCAAAGATAACGGTTGGAATAAATAAGCGATTGTCTTAACCAATACGGGGGGCATACAGTTTCGTATGCCCTCCTTTCTTGCACTTCGGAGTATCTTTACCATGAATAGAAGAAGCATTTCGTTGAGAAGAAGTCATCACATTCGTGACGGGCAAACAGCAACGGCCTGGCTGTTTTGTGCGCCTGCACTACTTTCGGTTTTTTTGTTTTACCTTATCCCTTTTTGTCTCTCGATTGCATATTCCTTTACAAATAAGATGCTTGTTCCGCGGATAGGACGATCGACCGAGTTTGTTGGGGTGGGAAACTATCTGAAAATTCTTTCAAACGATATCGCGGCAAAGGCTTTCGTCAATACCGGTCTCTACGCGCTTATGGTCGTACCCGCCATTATGGTAATTGGTACCATCTTAGCCGTGTTCGTAAACAGGCAGGTAAAGGGAGTGAAAACCTTCCGGGCGATTTACTTTAGCCCGCAGGTCGTGACAATGACCGTCGTGGCGGTTGTTTGGTCTTTTATTTTTTCGCCGGGAGAGAGCGGGCTCCTTAATTCTTTTTTAGGATTGATAGGAATACCACCTCAGAGCTGGCTTCAGAACTCGAATCAGGCCCTGTTCTGTATTGCCGTTATGTACATATGGCAATCCTTAGGTCTTCAGATGATAATAATCCTGGGGGGGCTGCAGTATATTCCGGAAGAGCTTTACGAAGCAGGTCGTCTGGACGGTTGCAGCATTGTTCAGAAATTTCTTTACATCACCGTGCCTCTGCTGAAAAACACCCTGGTCTATGTCCTTATTTCCACGACCATCAATACCCTGAAGCTTTTCACCCAGGTCTATGTTTTGACGAACGGTGGTCCAAACCATTCAACAACTTCAGTTGTATATCTGCTGTATAAAGCCGGTTTTATCAATAGTCAGTTGGGCTATTCTTCGGCCATTGCCGTTGTCTTTTTCCTGATTGTGCTGATCATTTCGCTGATCCAGAATTATGCCATGAGCGAGAAGTAATATTATGATATCAATATCCATACGTCGAAAACATATATCTGTCGCATGTTTGTATCTTGCCTACATAGTGGTCGCATGCCTATTTGTGCTTCCTATGCTTTACATGTTTGTCTCTTCCGTGAAAACTGATGCCCAAATTGTAGAAGATATGTCGACCTTCAGGGCCTTTATTCCTTCCGGCCATATCTCCGCAGAAAACTACTCGGCAATAATAGGAAAGGTGAATTTCTTTAAGTTTTTTAAGAATTCCGCGGTTGTTGCCATCCTGAATGTCTCGTTGGTTACCATTCTCAATGCAATGATGGGATATGCCTTGGGATTGCTTAGCTTCAAGGGAAAGAAGTTTATGATTTCTTTTATTATTGCGCTTGCAATCATTCCCACCGAATCTGTTATCATCAACCGTTTTATGGTTGCGCTTCATTTGCACATGCTTAACAGCTACGCAGGGCTTGCATTACCAACTGTCGGCTATCCCATGTTTATTTTTTTGTATTATAACCATTTTAAGGGGATGCCGAGGGAGTTGCTCGAGGCCGCTATCGTTGATGGTGAAACCTATAACGGTATATTCTGGAAAATCATGCTCCCATTGTCGAAACCGGTCATCTCCACGGTTGCCATTATGGGATTTATTCGATCCTGGGGCGATCTGCTATGGCCGACTCTTGTTACCCGGGATGAAACATATCGAACCCTTCCCCTGGCTTTACGTGCGTTGTCCACCGATGTCTATATCTTCTGGGGACAAATTTTTGCCTTCGCATCACTTATGACGCTGCCGGTCCTTATCATATTTGTATTGTTCCAAAAGCAATTCATTCAATCCCTGGCAATGACTGGTATCAAAGGTTAGCCATGCGAATCAAATATCTCGGAACAGGAGCTGCCGAGGGTTTTCCCGGGCTTTTTTGCGAATGTGCGGCTTGCAGGAAGGCAAGGGACCGGCGGGGAAAAAACCTGAAGATGAGAAGTTGTACGTTATTGAACGACTCTGTCCTCATCGACATATCTCCCGACATTTTTGCACAAAGCCTCTCCTTCGGCATTCGCATGTCGAAGATTAAGGCAATTGTCTGTACCCATTCACATGAAGATCACTTGGACCTTTTTTCCCTGATGTTAAGGTGCCGGACCGGATCCTCCCATCTCCCCGATATACCCCCTTCTCAAAATCACATCCATGTCTACGGGAGCAGTGCAATTATCGGAAAAATAGAACATGCCTTTTCCTCCCAGCCACATGCCGATAGAAACATTCTTATTTTTCATGAACTGAAAGCCTACCGGCCCTATCTGATCGAGGGCCTGGAATTTACTCCACTGCCGGCACAGCATATCCCCGACGAAGAGTGCTTCCTCTATTGCGTCCGGGAAGGGAAACACTCCTTACTCTACGCCAATGATACCGGTGCCCCAACCGAAGATTTTTTTTCCGGGGTCGAACGCTTGCCTCACCCCTTTAGCGTCGTAAGCCTCGATTGCGCCCGGGGAACGCTCGATGGCGATGGACATATGGGGATCAAGGAAGTTCGGTCGCTCTGCGGAAAGCTGAAAGAAATGGGAAGAATTACCCCTGCTTCTCGAATCTACCTCAACCATTTCTCTCATATGTGCGGTATGATACATGATGAGTTTCAGGACTTGATAGCTGAAGAAGGCCTGAGGCTTACCTACGATGGCTTGACCCTTGAGGTCTCTGATGATGGCTTTTTCACTAGGAGCATGTAAGTGGCTACGATCAAGGATGTTGCGGAGCGTGCCGGTATTACCGTGACCACTGTTTCTCGGGTCCTAAACAACAGAGGATATATAAGCGACAAGACCAGAAAAAAAGTCTATCAGGCGATGAAAGAGTTGGATTATCGTCCCAACGCGATTGCCCGTGCTCTGGCACAGAATCAGACCAACTCGATCGGTATTATTGTACCCTCTCTGTTGCATCCCTTTTTTGCCGTGAGTATTAATTACTTTGAGTTGTATGCGGCACAGCATGGCTTCAAGATAATGATCTGCAATTCTCAGCGGAATATCGAAAAAGAAATGGAATACTTCGATATGCTAAGATCAAATAAGGTTGCCGGAATTATCTTATGTACACGAAGTGGAGAGGTTGAAAAATACCTCGGCTACTCTTTTCCGGTAGTGACCTTTGAGCGATCTATTTCCAATCAGATTCCTGCTGTTCTCTGCGATAATTACCTCGGAGGGGTTCTGGCAACCAAACATCTCCTGGAATCGGGCTGTACCCATCCGGCAATGCTTAACGGCAGCCTGCATGTCCGTCTTCCCGCCGATGACAGAGCAAAGGCTTTCATCGACATATGTAATGCGGCGAACGTTCATCCTCTGATATTTACGACGAATGAGGAACAGTTTGATAATCGTCGCTATAGGCCCGAGATAGATACCCTGATTGAAGAAAATCCGGAGATAGACGGTATCTTTGCATCAAGTGACGTCATTGCTGCACAGGCTATTCAGGCCTGTTACAAGAAGGGGATTCGTATTCCCGAGGATGTGAAACTTGTTGGTTTCGACGACATAGAAATAGCAACCCTGACCACCCCGACGCTCACTACCATCCGCCAGCCCATAGAACTGATGTGTAAATATGCAATCGAGATCATTCTTCAGAAAATGAAAGGGGAGGTCGTCCCGATTCGAACGGTCCTGCCGGTTACATTGGTGCGGCGGGAATCCTCCGAAACCACTCCGTGATTTTTGCAGCGTATGTTTTGTAATGAGCCATGAATAGCCTCAGTCGCTTCTTGTGTAGTATCTTTAGGATCAGTATACCGTGTAATCGGTGCAAGGAGCGTGCTGATGGCATCCCAAAAGAGCATACATGATGAATATCCCTTCTCTGATATGATTTTTACATCAAAGCATCTGGTGGCAGCCAAGCATTTGTTTGAACCGATTATTCGACATCGGGGGGCAGAGTACTTTCGGGAAGGCCGGGTGGCCTTCGAAAGCCTCTCTCCTGAAGGAGCCTTTTTCTCGGTGGAGGGGAGCCGGGGAATGCCCTATTCTGTTGTGCTTAGGACGAAGGGAGACAAAGGAGACGACCTTTCGGCTTCAAGCTGCAATTGTCCCTACGATGACTTTTGTAAGCATATTTGGGCATCCCTGCTGACGGCAATAAACGACAAGCTTCCTTTACCTTCCGGATTAGGGATTTCGAAGTCGTTCTCTCGTGCCTCTGGAGAATCCTGGGTCCGTGATCTGATCAAAGAGCCGCAGCATCCTGTCCGCGATCCGAAGAAGCGGTTCCGCCTTCTTTTCCTCATAGGGCCTTACCCCTCCTATGCTTTCCGGTCGAAACTTTTCGTCCGTCCTGCCCTTCGGTACATACGACAAGACGGTGAGCTCGGTGCAATTTCGAATTTTCGTGATTCGGCTCATCTTGCAGATGTATCCGACAGGGAGAAAATGCTCCTTTCTTCATGCCTCGAGTATGAAGGAAACCGTTTGGATCTTCACACCGGCATAGGCTATCTTCTCGGGGAAAAGGGGATTCCTGCTTACGTCGATAACGGGCAAACTCCCCCGGTCCCCATCACTATTTTCCCTGTCGAGGGTCTTGAGGTGGATTTTCGACCGCAACTGGAAGAAAATGGGGAGGTTGAATTTCAGCCACTGCTCGCATATATCGATTCCCAGGGGCGTCGGCAGCATGTTGCTGCGAGGGAGTGCCTTCTGGACAGACGGGGTGCAGAGAAATTCCTCTTTCATCCCCTTTCCGGTCTGCTGGCCCTCGTCCCCGTGGATAACGGTACGGAAAATCGAGCCCTTGATCTCTTGGTTAATGGCCTTCTGCCCTGGCGTCCTGAGAATATTCGGGAGTTGGAAAGGCTGCTTCCGAAGGAGCAGATAAGCCTTGCGGAAGTAAAAACTGAGTTTCGGTTTTCCGATAATATTCCCAGGCTTACTCTCGACATCACCGAGGTTCCCCAAGGTCTTGAGTTTTCGGTCGGTATCGACCACGCCTCGCTTCCAGATTCCGAAGTCTCCCTTCATGCTGATGGATATTGGGTGATTCCCCGTGTGGACTATCAGGCTGCTTTGAAGCAGGTTTCACGCAGTATGGGCGCTTCTGAAGGCTTTTCCCCCGATGCTTCGCTGTTCAGAGTCAACATGACTCTGGTTCAATTCCTGAAGGAAAAGGCTCACGAGCTGCTTGCTGCCGGTTTGTTACTCCGTTTGAATAGCATCCCGATTCATCCTGCCGGTGAAATCAGGATTGAATCCGCCAGCGGGGTGGATTGGCTTGACCTTAGAGTTTCTATAGATGGACAAGATATTGGTACTCACTCGCTGGATCTATCCCGCCGATTGCTTTCTGCGGAAGATCATTTCATTGTTTTGGATGATGATCAGGTGGATCGGCTGATCCATCTTAACGAACTGGATCGAGGGAAATCGGGCAGCTTTCGTTTGTATCCCAACGATATCGCAACCGTTCAGGATCTCGGTTCCCTGATAGATGGCATCGACGATCCCCGACTGGAACGCAGCCGGAATATCATCGCCAGGCTTGAGACCGGATTCGATACCCGCCAAGAGCCCCCTAGTCCTCTCCTCCGGGCGAAGCTCCGGGAGTATCAGAAAACCGGACTGGAGTGGTTGCGCTTTCTGGAACGTTACAACCTGGGAGGGATACTGGCCGATGATATGGGACTGGGAAAGACGATCCAGACCATTGCCCTCTTGGCGGATACTCTTCGGAGGGGAGATTCCGGTCCCTATCTGATCGTGGCCCCCGTAAGTGTCGTTCCCAACTGGGCCTCGGAATTTCACCGGTTTTTGCCGGAAATGGAGGTAACAATTCACATTGGGACCGACAGAGCACCCCTGGGAAAGGCCCCCAGGGGTGTGGTTCTTACCTCGTATCAGATTCTCAGGCTGGATGCCGGGGAGTTTACATCAATATCCTGGCATCTCCTTTGTCTTGATGAAAGTCAAAACATTAAGAATGCAGCAACGAAAACCTACAAAACCGTTCGGACACTCTCGGCAGATCGTGCTTTAGCCCTCTCAGGAACCCCTATCGAAAACTCGGTAATGGAGCTATGGGCCGTGATGGATATCGTTAATCCCGGCCTGTTGGGTACACGAGAGGCGTTTAAACGTCACTACGCAAAGGCGGTAAACGCCGGTAATGGGGAGATAACTTCAAACCTGCGGAAACGAATCGCTCCTTTTATTCTCAGACGCACCAAAGGGATTGTGGCTTCAGAGCTTCCCGCAAGGGAAGAGGTTTTGTACAAAGTAGAGCTCTCCTCCCAAGAAGCTCGATTCTACACCCGGTTGAAGGAGTCTATGCGGGCGGAGGTTAAAAGTCTCATCGATGCCAAGCCCGGATCTCTCAAGGTAGCCAACGCAATATTGATGGCCCTGCTCAGACTCCGCCAGGCTGCCATTTCCCCGATTCTTCTGGATGAGAAGCCCGAAACCAGCAGCAAACTGGATGTCGTAATTCAGCTTTTGGAAACCCTCCTCGCCGAGGGCCACAAGGTGTTGATTTTTAGTCAGTTTGTCAAGGTCCTCTCATTGCTGCGCGCGCGCCTTGAAGCAAAGGAGATGGAGTATGCCTATCTTGATGGTTCTCTGGGGACTCGTGCACGGGAACAGGCCATTCGCTCGTTTAAAAACGCAAAGGGGATCTTTCTTATCAGCCTCAAGGCCGGAGGAACCGGTCTCAATCTCACCGAAGCCGACTATGTCTTTATCCTCGACCCCTGGTGGAATCCCGCGGTGGAATCTCAGGCTATCGATAGAAGTCACCGTATCGGCCAGAGGCGGCCTGTGATTGCCTACAAGTTCATCTCTGCCGGGACCGTTGAGGAACGGATTATAGAGCTTCAGGAACATAAGCGGCGTGTCGCCAACGAGCTGCTCTCCTTCGATTCCTCGCTTATAGGAAAGATGAACCGGGAGGAAATCCTGGCACTATTTCGGTAAGGCTGCAGATGGCTATGGCCGGCTCTATTGGTTATATTACTAACTGCCCGTTTGATCCTGAGTCGATATGCAGTTGCCACGCATGAGCAAATATCGCTGCGCCAATTGCGCCGGAGAAATCACCATTTGCTGCGGGAATAATCTTTGTCGGAATGCCATAGGGCCTCCATTCATAAAGATCGAGGTATCGCTTGAGGGGGCCGAAAAGATTTTTTCCGGCATTTGCAATTCCTCCGCCTATTATCATAATTTCGGGATCAAGTATATTTATTAGCGAAGCAATCCCCACGGCCAGGGCCTTTACCATCTTTAACCAATATTCAACGGCCGCCGGATCTCCTTTGACATAATCCATTTCAAGACCAAGCGGGTCATCATATAAACCATGCGTCCTTTCGGAGATCTGGCAATTCCCGACCAAATTATCTAACCCTCCGGGGATGCCTGTCAGAGCTTGTCTACCTTCCATATCCACACTCATATTTCCAAGGTGTCCTGCTCTGCCAATGTTTCCTTCCAACAGAATCCCATCGACTTTTGCAGCACCTCCCACACCGGTACCCAACGTAAGCATACAGATATTTTTGATGTGCTTAAGCTCGTCGGCTTGAATTTCTCCAATAAAAGCCGCTTTTGCATCGTTTACCGTATAGATTTTTCCAGGATACTTGAGAAGTTCACTCCAATCCAAACCTTGAATGTCGGTTAGTCGTTCTGGCATGTGGCCTATTGCCGTATGGTCTTTTTTCGGGATTCCCGGAGTCGAAATGCCGAATGCGGAAGGTAATGCATGGTATTCTTGTTCAAGCTCAGCAAGATATGGAGTGATGAGTTTTTTCCACTCTTCGGAGCACATTTCCCGGGTAGTTTTCTCATTTTGTGGAGTGCAATAAAACGTTTTGATTATTTGATAGCCTTCATCCAGTACCGCTGCTTTGAGTTTTGTACCGCCCATGTCTAATCCCACATAGTATGTGTACATATTCGACCTCTTAAAATATATCAGAATAAAAATAAACTGATATATTATAGTTTACAAAATTGGAATCGTCCACTACAATTTTAGGAAAGGAGGAATCTGTGGAGCCGCGATTTATTCAAGGAATACAGGATCTCCTTGATACTTTCGTTTCACGCAATTGTCTGCAATTACAACAGGCGGTAACATGTTGTGCGAATAGTATTGAGGCGGGACGCGGGATCCATCTTTTTGGGGCAGGACATAGTGCCTTGCCGTGTATGGAGGCCTTTCCCCGGATTGGCTCTTTTATCGGTTTTCATCAACTGACCGAACCAAGCCTGGGGTTTAACGGATTCGTTACCGGAAAGGGCGGACAGCGGCAGATGTCGTTTCTTGAACAAACCTCGGGTTTTGCCGCTGTTATTTTTGAGAATTACCGTTTTTCTTCTGATGATACATTAATTGTTTTTTCTCATTCCGGAATTAATGCACTTCCTGTCGAGATGGCAGAGATGGCCCACTTGCTTGGTATGCAAACAATTGCGGTGGTGTCCCTTGCGCATGCAAAATCTCAGAGTTCGAAAGCCCCCTCGGGGAAGCGCCTGGATGAGGTCGCTTCGTATGTCATCGATACCTGTGTCCCGGCACATGACGCAATTGTGGATATTGGCGATGGTGAGAAATCCGGAGGGGCCTCAACCGTTATGTCCATGATCGTTATGAATACAATTGTGTCGGAGACAGCTGCTTTGCTGAAAAAGCGGGATGTACCCGTAATGGTGTATCCAAGCCATAATGTATCTCAGCATGTTGATGAAGTTTTGGAACGAGAGAAGTCTATTTTTGATGCGTATAAAACTTTCAGGGCAAAATTCTAGCGAAATGTGAGGAGAAGATTATGAAATTCTGGTTGGCAACGGCAAATACGACGGAAGCTGAAGAGCTGTTATCCCTAGGTGTTTTTGAGGGTATCATCACAAACCCCACTATTGTGGCAAAAGAAGAGATGAATCCGGTAAAGCTCTTTAAGGCTCTTTGCAGTAAAGCCGATTCTCTCTATTATCAGATAGGCGACGGGACTTTTGACGCGATGATGGGAGAGGCTGATAGGATGGTATCCATAGATCCAAACAAAATGCGCATCAAAGTACCTGCAACACCGGCCGGTTTACGCGTTATTCGTGCATTGACAGAACAGGGATCGATTGCCATGGCTACGATTGTGCCCACGGCTCCTCTTATGCTTCTTGCCGTAGCGGCCGGAGCAATAGCTATTGCACCCTACAGCCGAATGATCCAGCAGGCAGGAGTCTCCTCGAAGATCGAAGAAGTACTGCGAATGCAACAGATCATTGATGCCCAGGAACTCGATGTTGAAATTTGTACCGGTCTGTATAATGTTACAGACCTAAGTTTTTATGCTGCTCATGGTGTAAAATCCGGTTTTATATTTCCGAACGATATCCGTGCTTTTATTCAGCAGCCGCTTGTTCAGGAGGCCTGTGATGCCTACCGTGACGACCTTTCGCATATAAAGAGCTTTGTATAAATGCCGAAAGGAAGGACCCGGAAGGTTGCCGAAATCAAGCAAAATCTTATTGGCCGTATAGCGTCTGGATACTATCAAAGCGGTGACCGTTTTTTCTCAAATCGTGCAATTGCCGCACGCTTTCATATTAGCTACATGACTGCTCACAGGCTTCTCAAAGAGCTGGAAGAGGAGGGCTACCTGGGCCGAAAGGCCCAGTCCGGTTCATTTGTCAAGGGAGAGCATCATACGTATGACGCGGTAGGTCTTTATGTATCCGAACGGGCCCAAATTAAAACAAGCTACAGTGCTTTCCTGCTGCATAAACTGGTCCTTCGTCTTGAAGCGGTTGATCTTCCTCATAAAATCGTATGGACCGATCGCAATACTGTTTTGGAGGACGATCTTTATCCGGTAATGATCGATACGGGTTATCTTCAAATGCAGCTTTACCGGCAAAATATGTTTGGCTTTTTGTTGAACCAAAAAGCTGCACCGGGTCTTTCGTCGATTTGGGTCGACAGTGTGTATATTGATAACTACTCCGGAGGGACTGCCGCTGCTCAGATTTTCAAAGAATATCTTTCTTTGGATGCATGTCGTGTTTTTGCCGGTCCTGAAGATGATGAACGCAGTGGGGCAAGGGTTTCCGGTTTTCTTTCCGAACTTCCTGATGCGCAGGTGGTATCGGCAGGGACTTGGCATTTTGAAGAGGCCCTGCGTCACGTACCGACCCTCTTTGAAACAGAGGTAAAAAAAGAAAAGTGTGCTGTGTTTTGCTGTAACGACAAATTAGCATCTGCGGTGATTCATTATTGCTCCGATAGTGGTATAGCTCCTCCTTTTATCATGGGGTTCGATAATATGCCGGTGTCTGAAGAGCTGAATTTTTCAACGATAGCCGTGCCTTGGGATGAGATGGTCGAACGGACCGTTGAATGCTGCGTCTCTCGTCTTGGAGGAGACGGATCGTCAACACGTCATATCGTGTTGAATACCAAGCCTCTGCTGCGTGGCCTTTCTCTGCGACATTAATGTTATTGACAAACAAGAAAAGACGATATACCATCATATGTTGTAAATGTTACAAACATTTGAAATATAAGAGGTATTACATGATTACGACGCACGACATTGCAAAAATGATTGATCACTCCCTTTTAAGGCCCAATCTGACTACTGCGCAGGTTCGGGAAGGATTGAAGCTGGCAAAGGCGTACGAGACGGTATCGGTTTGTGTGCATCCTGCCGATGTCAGGTTGGCGGTGGAGATACTGGCGGGGACGGAGGTAAAGGTAACAACGGTTATTGGTTTTCCCCATGGGGCACATACCACCAAGGTAAAGCTCTATGAAGCAGAAGAGGCCATGGCTGACGGAGCAGTGGAACTCGACATGGTCATCAACATCGGAAGGCTTTTGTCTCATGACTATGCATACGTACAAGAAGAAATAAAAGCACTGGTTGCTGTGGCCCACGCTAAACATACTCTTGTGAAGGTGATTTTAGAAAATTGCTATCTCGATGACAATCTCATCAAGATAGCCTGTGAGTTGTCGGAGGCTGCCGGGGCTGATTTTGTAAAGACGTCGACGGGTTTCGGGACCGGCGGTGCGACTATTCATGATCTGCAGATTATGCGTGCATCATGCAGCCCAAAGGTGCAGATCAAAGCTGCCGGGGGTGTCAGAACCTTAGATGCTGCACTTGATGTGCGTGCTGCTGGGGCCTCGCGGTTTGGTGCAACGGCGACAAAGACAATCCTTGATGAATGCAGGCAGCGTGAACAAGCCGGTACCCTGAAAGAGAAATAACACATAGGTCGAGTTTGTAATGGAAAAGAAAAGCAACGAATATACATTACGAAATTTCTTGGAATTACTCATCTCTTCACGCAACCTGGATGCCGAAGCTGTTAACCACATTGTGCATTCTACGGTTTGTGAATTGCAGGAAAGCGGTGAACTCGAACATGGCATCTCGATGGATAGCGCGGCAACTGCTTGCTCATGGTTGGAGATGCTTATTAATGCGACCCTTTCATACAGAAAAAAAGGGAAGCTTGCCTATTATCTTGCTACCGCTATTGCTCTGATGTTCATGCAGGCGGGGACGAAAGATACATTTCTTGAAGAAATAGGAAGCTACACGGTTGATGTCGGGCTTAGATATGCTGTTAAGCGATATACAGTCTTGGACCGGCACCCCGATCTTATTCAGCTTATATATGAACAGTATGGTAAGTTTTCCCAGGATCCTCCCCGCGTTGATGCAGCAAGACGGGTAAAACGGTTAAAAGAGGTCTACGAAGCCGCATATCAGGCTGAAGTTCGTTTCCACGGCTGTTCCCAATGTATCTTGTATGGATTAGGGGAAACGATTACGCCGGTGGATAAGAGCCTTTTTAAAGCTGCCACCGCACTTTCCGGAGGCATGGCGCAATGTGGAGATGGTGCCTGCGGGGGATATTCCGGGGGAATCCTGTACATGGGGACCTTTATCGGCAGAAGTTTCGATACGTTTTCCAATGATAAAGAGAACCAGTACCGTTCTTTTTCTATGGCCCAGAGATTACATGATAAATATGTCGAAACCTATGGAAGCGTCCTTGGAAAAGGTGTGCAAGAAAAACTGTTCGGTGAATTTTTCCTACTACGTGATGCTCGTCAAAAAGCAGCTTTCGGAAATTCTGGTGCGCATGAATACAAGTGCCCCTGTGTTGTCGGCACTGCGGCACGGTGGGTAGCTGAAATCTTGCTTGATGAACAGCTGATCTAAAGATAGACAGCTTATTAGAACATTATGGAGGTAAGAGCGATGAAGAAAATGTTATCAAGTGTAATGGCATTAGTTTTATTCTTAGTCCCGTTCTTCGTTAGCGCAGAAGGTTCGCAGGAACGCACGGCGGAGAGTAAGAGCAAGGAAGAGGTTGTCATCGGATTCTCTTTCCCTACATTGCGTGAGGAGCGTTGGGCTGCTGAAAAGGAAATTGCTATTGCATATGCAAAGCAGCAAGGTGTGAAGCTTATTGTCCAGGATGCCGATACCGATGCAAATGTACAGAATCAACAAATAGATAATCTGATAACTCAGGATGTGGATTGCCTCATTATCGGTCCTCAGGATGTTAATGCAATGTCTTCGAGTCTGGATGCCGCAAAGGAGGCCGGTATTCCGGTGATTTCGTATCTGCGGCTCATTGATAATAAAGGACTCACAATGTTTGTGGGATACGATTTTACCATGATAGGCGAAGATATGGCGAAAAGTGCAACTAATAGTGTACCAGAAGGTAACTACGTCGTGATTGCAGGAGACTCGGGAGATAATGTCTCCTATCAGCTGCGGGATGGTTTCTACAATGTCATTCAGCCGAAGATTAACAGCGGTGATATCAGTGTGGTGTATGAGCAGTACATCGATACCTGGTCGCCGGAGAACGCCATGTCAAATATGGAAAACGCACTTACCAATGAACATAACAACATTCAGGCTGTATTAGTTGAAAACGACACCATGGCAGGAGCCTGCATACAGGCACTAAAGGCACAGGGCCTTGATGGAAAGGTTTTTGTAACAGGAATGGATGGCGATGTGGCTGCTCTCCAGAGGATTGCCGAAGGAAGTCAAAGCATGACTATGCTTTTCGAACATGATTTTATTGCGAAAGCTGCCGTCGATGCGGCGATAGATCTTGCAATGGGTGTGGACCATCAGGCTGTTAATGGAACCGTTGAGGCCGGTGGTGAGTCGGTTCCTGCTGTTCTTCTGTCTGCCAGTAAGATAACTTCTGATACTTTGTACGATATCGTGATCGGGAAAAAACTGCAAAAGATGGAAGATGTATACAAAAACGTTCCGAAAAATCGGTGGCCTAAGTAGCTGATGTATGCCCGGACTGCTCTATAGTCGTCCGGGCACTCTTTGTGTTTCTTGATCTTGCAAAATGGAGAGTTGTACGCATGGATAACCGTAGCTTTTTAGTATTTGAGAGAATAGTCAAAGGGTTTTCTGGTGTCGTTGTCCTGAATCAAGTAAGTTTTCGTGTTAACCGAGGCGAAGTCCATGCGATAGTCGGAGAAAACGGGGCCGGAAAATCTACCTTGATGAAAATATTGGCTGGAGTATATCCCTATGGCGAATATTCCGGCAGCGTCATGTTTAAAGGTGTTGAACAGCACAATAGGGACACCAAACAGGCTGAACAAGCGGGAATTAGCATCATATACCAGGAGCTTGAACTGATCCCCAATATGACAGTTTGTGAAAATATCTTCCTTGGAAATGAACCTGAAACGCATGGCGTTATTGACTATAACTGCATGCGAAATGAGTCAATCAAGATTCTTCAACAACTAAAATCCTCTATATCACCGGATATTCCTGTTGAGATGCTGAGTGTCGGACAACAGCAAATCGTTGCAATTGCAAAGGCAATTTCCAAAAACGTCGAGGTGATCATATTTGATGAACCTACTTCGGCCCTACCTGATTCCGACGCTCTCATTCTCTTCGACATCATACGTTCTTTAAAGAATGACGGCATTACCTGTCTGTATATTTCGCACAAGATTAATCGTGTCCTGGAAATAAGCGATACCATAACAGTGTTAAGAGACGGGAAAAGTATAATAACGGCCCCCAGAAGGGAGTTTGATGAGCATCTCATAATCAAACATATGGTAGGAAGGGATCTAACTGAGCAATATCCCCGAAAGGAACATTTCCCTTCGGATATTGTGATGGAGGTAAGAGACCTCAGTGTGTTTGACCCTGCGATCTCCAAGGTTTTGGTTGATCACGTCAGTTTTACCGTGAAAAAAGGTGAGATCCTGGGCTTTGCGGGACTTATGGGAGCCGGAAGAACGGAACTTTTCATGGGGTTATTCGGCGCATATGAGCGATACGAGATTTCGGGTACCGTCTTCATTCATGGACAAAAGATTAATATCCACAAACCGTATGATGCCATTAAAAAGGGTATTGGCTTGGTCGTTGAAGATCGAAAAGAACGGGGCCTTGTCATGTGTATGGATATTATAAGAAATTCTACCTTGGCAAATATTCCCAATATGGTTTCCTGGTTCAGGCAGATTGATTCCAATAAAGAGATTCGTGAAACCGAGACATATGCAAAGAAACTTTCTTTAAAGTACTCCGGATTAGAGCAGCTGGTCCAGAACCTCAGTGGTGGTAATCAACAGAAGGTTGTCATCGCAAAATCGCTGATGACGAAACCTGATGTTCTCATTCTTGATGAGCCTACCAGAGGAATCGACGTAAAAGCAAAACATGACATATACGAAATTATGAACGATCTGATTGATCAGGGGGTTGCTATTGTCATGATCTCTTCGGAATTATCGGAGGTCATTGGCATGGCCGATAGAATTCTGGTCATGTGTGAAGGTCGCCTAACTGGTGAGCTTTCATATACAGAAGCAACTCAGGAACGCATTATGCAATATGCGACTGCATCGATATAGGAGAATACACAAATGAAGTCTTTGCAAACCAATTCTTTGGAAAATCGATACACGCTAATCAAAGGTATACGATCCTATGCAATGGTGGGGGCCTTGATCGTCATCTGGGTACTCTTTGCCATATTAACCGGTGGTACGTTTCTTTCAGTGCGAAATCTTTCCAACCTTTTTCGGCTTACCGGTATAAAAGGTATTCTGGTAATCGGCATGGTCGGCTGCCTTGTGTCAGGAGAGTTTGATCTTTCAATAGGATCTGTTGTCGGGGTAACCGGTGCCATTACCGCCTTGCTACAAACGCAGTATGATATGAATTGTGTATGTGCCATCGCTATTTCACTTTTGGCCGGATTACTCATAGGTGTGTGGCAGGGCTATTGGATAGCATATCAAAATGTTCCGGCTTTTATTGTGACCCTGGGGGGAATGATGATTTTTCGCGGGGCCACTGTTTTAGTAACGAAAGGATGTTCGATTCCCGTTTCCAATCCTGATTTTGCGCTGCTCGGGCAGGAATACCTTCCCGGATGGCTAAGCATCCTTCTCGGTATTATATGTATTGGCGGTTTTATATTCTTTGAACAGGGCATGCGGCGTAGGCGATCCTCATATGGCTTTGATATTACATCAAAAAGAGTACTCTTCGGAAAGTATTTCTTGGTACTAGTGTTGGTAGGAGGTTTTGTTTTCGGATTTAATTCGTATCAAGGTATTCCTGTTCCGGTGCTCATTTTGCTTATTCTCTATTTCATCTTTGCCTTTTTGTACAACAAGACACAATACGGCAGGTATATATATGCTGTAGGCGGTAATAGTAAGGCCGCGAAATTATCGGGTATTGATATTCGAAAGGTATATATGAAGGTCTTTGTTATGATGGGTTTTCTTTCGGCTGTGGCCAGCAATGTATTAACTTCAAGACTGGCATCTGCCACGCCGAATGCTGGAAATTCATTTGAGATGGATAGTATTGCGGCATGCGTCATAGGAGGAATTAGTCTGACCGGAGGACGGGGTATGCTCTTCGGAGCATTGGTCGGAGCTCTCGTTATGACAAGTCTTGGCAATGGAATGAGCCTGCTAAATCTGACTGCCGCCTGGCAGGATGTGATAAAGGGGCTGATATTACTTATGGCGGTTTGGTTTGATGTGTCCAGTAACAAACAGAATCGATAAAGGAAACAGAAGGGCAGAATGATGGACGGATGTATTGATACCCATAGATTAGAACAGCTACGCTATATATATAGCAAAACATTGCTCAATGATGTGGTCCCATTTTGGATGAAATTTTCCATTGATAGAAAAAACGGCGGTTATTTTCATTATCTTGACCGCGATGGAAGCTTGCTGTGTTCCGATAAAGCTGTCTGGCTGCAGAATCGTTCATTGTGGTTCTTTTCAAAATTATATAATGAGATAGAAAAGAATGATGAATGGTTTGCTGCTGCAAAGAATGGCTATGAGTTTATTAAAAATCACTGTATAGATTCCGACGGACGGATGTTCTTTCTTGTGGATAAACAAGGAAGGAAATTACGAAAACGAAGGTACTGGTTTACCGAAACTTTTGGTGTATTGGGGCTAAGTGAATATGCAAAGGCTGCAAATGATCGCGAAGCCTATGAACTGGCTTTACAAACCTACAAGCTTATTGTCCATTTGTATCATCACCCCGAGGAACTGCCTTCCAAATTTTATAGTGAAAACCGGAATATACGGAGTTTGACGGCCACCATGCTGCTTATGTCGACTACACAGGTCATCAGAGCAATGGATGTGGATAAAAATGTTTCATCAGATTTTTCTCAGGTAATCGATACCTGCATCGGAGATATTCAGCGCTACTTTTTTAAGCCCAATGAGAGGGCGCTTCTTGAGACTGTCGCACAAGATGGTTCTGTCATTAATACTCCGGACGGGAGGACCATAAACCCCGGGCATTCAATTGAGACGGCTTGGTTTCTTATGCAGGAGGGGCTGTATCGTGGTAACAGAGATACCATTGCTCTGGGCTTACAAATCCTTGATGCATCTTTGGAACGGGGATGGGACGAAACATACGGAGGCTTGTTTTCCTTTGTTGATCTTGAAGGAAAACCCTCCGAACATGTTGAATGGGATATGAAATATTGGTGGCCGCATACTGAAAGTCTCTATGCGCTGCTCTTGGCGTATGTTATCACGAAAGATGACAAATACCTGGCGTCATATGACGAGGTTCATGCATGGACATTTTCTCACTTTCCCGATTATGAATATGGTGAATGGTATGGATATCTTCACAGAGACGGCAGCATTGCGTTGCCGATAAAGGGTTCTGCGTGGAAAGGCACACTCCATCTTCCCCGATTGCTGATACAGGGAATGGCTCTGATCGATGATTGTATTAATCAGTAATCATTGTCAAATAATAGGGTTTATTCTATGATGAGGAAAGTAGATACGGGAGATAGTTGCTTGGAGAATAACCCTATTTTTCAGTACAATGTAAGCGAAGAAGATGAGACGCCCTTATATAGCCAACTTATTCTCATCATTAAACGATGTATATTTTCGGGAGAGCTAAAGCCGGGTGATAGGATGCCCTCTGAGTCCGAGCTTTGTTCCCGGTATGGAATTAGTCGGTCAACTGCCCGGCAGGCTTTCGGGGCACTGGAAAAAGAGGGTTTTGTATACCGGCGCCGCGGTCTGGGGTCTTTTGTCGCTAATCCGAAGTTGCGAAAAAATGTAAGCTCGCTGTACAGTTTTTCCGCCCAGGCCCGTATGGAGGGTATGGAGCCCTCCTCGCGGATTATTCATTATGAGGTTATCGAAGCCGATCCTCGTCTGATGGAAATTTTTCGTATTACCGATTCAGGCTTTATGGTGAACTATATCTATCGGATACGAGAAGCGGATGGCGTTCCTCTTATCTTGGAAAAGACCTATATCCCTTACAAGATTTGCTCGGTCTTAAACAGCTATCGTCTGGAACACGAATCACTCTACAATATTCTGAATAAAGAGTGTGGGATAATGCCGCATCATGGTGTGGAATCGTACGAAGTGGTTCAGGTGAGTAAACAGGAGAGCGATCTTCTTAATTGTCACGCTGGGACTCTTGCCTTTGCCGTGGAGCGGATCGGCTATCTGGAAAATAATGAGGTGTATGAGTTTACTCAATCGATTGTCCGGGGGGATCGTTGCAAATTTGAAGTTCCTCTCTCCAATGATGCCGAGAAACCATACCGACGCTTAAAATAACGCCAATACAGGGTTTACCGTACGACCGGGGAGCAGGTGGTAACCACTTCTCCGGCACTGTTTCTGTTTTTATACAGTCCCCTTTTTCATCCAGATGCATGTTGGTAACAATTTGTTTATATAAAAAAGCATATCCTATTGCTTTTATTGGCATATTTATTCTTCTGTTTGACATGTTTCTGCTATAACCTTTATAATTCACTGGAAATTTGCGTAAAAAGAGAGTGAAATGGCAAAAAGGCAAAAGGTCACTATAAAGGATGTTGCGGATACTGCCGGTGTTTCGATTGCAACGGTTTCTCATGTTATCAACTGTACACGCTATGTTAAGCCAGAGCTTGTACAGCGCGTTCAGGAGGCGATTGTAGCAACAGGTTACCAGAATAAAAGAACCGGTGCCGACGGGTCCCTTTCGTACGGCCGCAGTGGTGCTGTTGCCCTGCTGGTGCCGAATCTCGAAGAACAAACCTATGTTCGTATCGCCTCCCATATTCATACCTTAGCCGAAGATTCTACCCTTCGGCTTTCCGTGCATATCACGAATGACGATAAGCAGGTGGAGAGGCAAATACTACAATCGCTTATTTCCAAAAAGACGTATGCGGCGATACTTTTGGTTCCTGCCACCGATAATCCGAGATTCTATGGCAAATTGCTACGTTCAAGGATTCCTTTTGTTTGTATCGAGCGGAGAATCAACTCAGATGAAATTTGCTCTGTGACATTTGCCATAAAGAAGGCGATATATCTTGGTACCAAACAACTGATCAAGAACCGACATGAGCGCATTGCCTTGCTCAAGATACAGGGGATTGGGGCGACTGGCAAAGATCAGCTTGAGGGATATCAACAAGCACTGGAGGAAAGTTCACTCTATTACAGAGGCTCGCTTGTTTTTGAATTTGAGCCCCATATGAACGGAGAGGCATATGAGCATGAGATTAAGCTTGCCTATGAAAGACAACAACCTTCCGCATGTGTTGTAGTTGGGAATGAGCTGACCTGTGATCTGTTGAAAACGCTGCAGAATATGGGCAAGGAATGTCCTCGGGATGTCTCCATAATTGCATATGGGGATAATCCCTTCTATGAAATCACGGCTCCTCCCTTGACAATTTTAAAAGAGGATACCGAACAGATGGCCCAAAGGGCCTGGGACGCTTTACTGCGTTTGATGGCTGGAGAGCAGCTTGAAAGCCGTGACCTGCAAGTGGGTGTCGAGTTGATTAATCGAAAGTCGACAAGGATGCTGGGAATGGGACCTTTTGGCGAAAAGGCTGTTTCTCCCGATGAAATTATATTGACGACGGACGAACGACGTATGCTCCGTGACAAGAATTATCGTGTGGCGATTTCCTTTCATTATGGGGGTACCGCGTGGACCCGCCTGCACGAACAGGCTATTCGGGCAACATTGGAATCTTTTGGGATTTCTGTGGTATCTGTCATGGATGCGCAGTTTGATCCGTCGTTGCAGCTGGCCCAGCTTGAAGCAATACGGATCCAGCGTCCCGATGTGCTGATTGCCATCCCTACCGATGATCATGTCACTGCACAAAAATTCAAGGAGCTTTCCAAGACGATCAAGCTGGTCTTTATCAGCAATGTGCCGGAAGGATTATCGAAAGAATCCTACGTCACTTGTGTCTCGGTGAACGAGAGGGAAAACGGTAATAACACGGGAATTTTGCTTGGAGACTACTTTAAAGCACGATCGAGTGCAAAAGTCGGGTTTATTATTCATGGTACTCCCTTTTATGGCACGCATCTTCGGGATGCTTCTGCGGAGAAGGTGGTCCGGGAAATGTACGCTCATATTGATATTGTTGCCATTCAATCCTTTGGAAGGATCGAGCATGCCTATGATACATGCAAACAGATGATCAAACAGCATCCGGATATTGAGGGGCTGTACATCTCCTGGGATCAGCCGGCATTGTATGCAATCAAAGCTCTGGAAGAGATGGGGCGGACGGATATAGCGATCTTTACATTTGATCTTGATTATAAAATAGCCTCATATATGGCCCAAAAAAAGATGGTGATGGGGTTGAGTACCCAGCGCCCTTATGAGCAAGGTGAGGCTACGGCCAAGGCGGTTGCAAAAGCATTAGTTAGTAACGAGACATTCAAATTTGTCGGTGTTCAGCCGTATGTTGTAAAACCCAAACAGCTTATAAAAGCCTGGAAAGATATCTTGCACGAGACCATTCCAAGCGATCTTGAACGCCTGGTAAAACAGACTGTCATGAATTGACTGGGAATCATGGCAGCATGTACAAAAAATACCGCCGGCAGCTAGTGAACCGGCGGTATGGTGGCTCTCTATATTGATACGCTCTTATACTTTTATCGTGATGCTATCGAAATAGACCTCGCCATCCTGTACCATATATCCGATTTCATGGTCTGCCTTGGCGAAGTAGCGATACGTGAAGGCAACCTCATCGTTTATGAACAGTTCCACCATGTCCTTGTCGATAAGAGCTTTTATTCCGATCGTACTATTGAGGCTGATTTTGAACACTTTTTCCGCGACCCGGATACCATCGGGGCCCGGTTCCTTTGGTTCGGGAATGGCCTGACAGGATTGCTGCCAGAATGGATCGACTCCCATGGGTAGATTGAGGAGCGAAACCCTGTTCATGGCTACATCAAAAGAGAGCAGGAGGCAATTTGCCGCATCGTCGTCGGACTTGATCAGCAAGCCGAAATGATCGTGAACTTCCCGGGGCAAAATTGTACAAGAAAAGAGAAAATGTTCCTCGCAGTGATCAAAGAAACCGTACGAGAAGGTTTCTTTTGATGCAACGGATAATGATTTTTTTCCATGCGTCACGACATTCCCCAATTTAGGGAGAAGTTTCCACGCTATTTCCTGTTTTGCGGTGGCTTCTATTTCAATGGGAAGTTTGACATTGAGTTCTTTGTTTGTATCCTGCACAACCTCATGCGGAACACAGAAGAGCCCTCCCCAATACCACTGGCCTGCATCACTATTGCCTGCACGATCGTGGGCCCAGCCAAAGTAGAAACGTCGCCCCTCGTCGTTTTTCATTGATTTCGCGGCGTAAAATCTTCGGCCGCCTATACCATCTTTTACCGGGGTTTTCCATGGCCCGTAGGGGGTATCGGCAATTCGATAGATGGTGTTGCCAAACTCGGAAAAGCGGGAATAAGAAAGATACCATGTGTCACCTATTTTATACATTTCGGAACACTCGGGACAGTTCGTATGGCCTGGCGTGTACAGGGCCCGGGAATAGTGCCAGGATGTCAGGTCGGGGGATTTGTAGAGTATGACGCAGCCACGTCGAGTGCTTGGTCCGTTGTTCCTGCGTGCTGATATCAGCATCCAGTACTCATGTTCCTCTTCATGGTAAAAAACATATGGATCGCGCCAGTCAAGCGCTTCGTACAGCTCCGTGTTGGGAATGATAATTGGGTTTCGTGGATCCTTGTGCCAGGAGATTGAATCGTCGCTTACGGCGTGGCAAATCGTTTGTTGATATTCCGCATGTATATTATAGCCAGTGTAAAAAATATGATATGTTCCCTCTCCGAAAAGAGCGGCTCCTGTCCATACGCCCGAGGCGTCCGGCTCGTCGCCTTCTCCAGGATAAAGGGCTGTCGGAAGTTCTTTCCATGTTACCAGATCTTCAGATATGGTATGACTCCATGTCGTTCTGAGTCGATCGGGATATACCGTAGTTCCCGGTGGGGATGTCAATGAGAAAATATGGTAGGTGCCGTCGTGATAAAATGGTATGGCATCACCGGTGGATTCGGTGAATGATGGTTTTCTAAAGATGTTCATATGCTGCTCCAGTATCTATGATCTATGACGCAATGAGGCGTTCTTGATGAACGTGGAAAATGCACTTCCCTTGCCGTTTTGTGTATCGATGAGGATGGCGAAAAGAATGATTACTCCCTTCACTATCAGCTGCCAGAAGGAGCTGACGCCCATGAGGTTCAGGCCGTTTGAAATGATTCCAATGACCATCGCACCTATAACGGTCCCGCTGATACGCCCCTTTCCTCCTGCCATTGAAACACCGCCAAGAACACACGCAGCAATGGCGTCGAGTTCATAGCCGCTTCCCACCGAAGGTTGTCCTGAGTACATCCTGCTGGCAAGCACAAGCCCTGCGAAGGCCGATAGCAGGCCGGTAAGGGTGAATACGGCTATCTCGACCTTCATGATGGGCACGCCGCTTACCTTTGCCGATTCGCGATTTCCGCCGATTGCATACACATAGGTACCGAATTTCGTTTTATTGAGCATGAATACGAAGACTGCGATCAGCACTATCATGTAAACGACGGGGAGGGGAATTTTCCCCAATATATAGCCTGTTCCGATCTGTACGAAAAAGTCTTCGGTGATCCTTGTGGAGCGGCCTCCGCTGTATACGTAAGCAACGCCGCTGGCAATGTTCATCATTGCCATTGTGACGATGAAGGCTGGGACCTTGAATTTTGCAATGATGATTCCGTTTATCAGACCGGCCAGGGTCCCCAGCAGGAGTCCCAGCACAATGGCGAGCCATAACGGAATCCCCTGAGTAACGATGAATCCGACGATGAGTGTTCCGCTCATGGCGACAATGCTGCCGACAGATAAATCGATACCTCCAAGGATTATGACCAGGGTCATCCCGAGGGCGATGTACATATTGATGGAAATCTGGCGCAATACCGATATGATGTTTCCGTTCGTGAGGAAGTTATCGGTGGTAAAGGATAGGAAGACCCCGAACAGGATCAAGACGACCAAGATGCCAGCATTATTGCGGAGCATGGTGGTGACGGTATTGCTGCGAAGCCAGGTCCTGAAGTTTTTATTCATGCTCTTTTCCTCCTGCGGCAAACTGCATGATGTATTCTTGCGACAATGTTTCATGGGGAATCTGTTTGACGATTTTTCCGGCCCTGACCACGCATACCGAGTCGCACATATTTATGATTTCAGGGAGTTCGCTGGATATGAAAATTATTGCAATCCCTTCAGAAGCCAGCTGGTTAATGATCGTATATATTTCGTACTTGGCTCCGACATCCACGCCTCTGGTTGGTTCGTCCAGAATGAGCAGGCTTGGCTGTGTTGCCAGCCACTTTGCTATTACGACCTTCTGTTGATTGCCCCCTGATAGACTCGATACCTCCGCGTCTGCCGATGATGTTTTTATCATCAGTTTTTTGATGTGCTTGTCTATAATTGCCTGCCGTTTGTTTTTGCTGATTGAGATTCCCTTCATAAGAAATCTCAGCGAAGCAAGTGTAATGTTGTATCCGACCGAGTTGCTCAGGACCAATCCCTGTTTTTTTCGATCTTCGGGAACGAACCCGATTCCTTTTCTTATTGCCTGCAGGGAGTTGGTGAAATGCACTTCTTCTCCATTGAGGAGAACGGTCCCCGATGATCTTTGCGGAGGGCAGCCGAAAATGCTCATCATGATCTCGCTTCTGCCGGCTCCCACCAGGCCTGCAAAGCCTATCACTTCACCACGCCTTACGGAAAAAGAAACATCCTCAAAATAGCCTTTGCTTGAAAGGTGCTTTACATCCAGTACAACCGGCGCTCTCTCCAGTTTGTTGTATGTTCTTGTATAGAAACTTTCCAGGTTTCGTCCCACCATCATGGCAACCAGTTCGTGCGTGTTGGTTTTGTCCGTGTCCTTGGTCCCGACATACAGGCCGTCGCGAATGACCGTTATTCTGTCGGAGATTCTGAACAATTCTTCCATGCGGTGAGAGATATAAATGATGCTTACATTGTGGGTTTTTAATTTCCCAATTGTTTCAAACAGCTTCTCCACTTCTTCTTCACTAAGGGATGAGGTCGGTTCGTCCATAACCAGGATCTTGGCGTTGAAGGAGATGGCTTTTACAATTTCAACCATTTGCTGCTGGGCGATGGTTAGTTCTTCAACCGGACGAGTCACATCGATGGAAAGCCCCAATCGTGAAATCATCGTGTGGGCCTCCGTTATCATGCGCTTCTCGTCGAGTATCCCCCCCCTCGTCAAAGGTTCTCTTCCGAGATAAATGTTCTTGGCCACGGAGAGGTGGGGAACCAGCACAATTTCCTGGTGAATGATCCCTATTCCGTATTCCCGTGCTGTTGTGACCTTGTCAATTACCACCTGGCTGCCCCGGATCGTGATGGTTCCCTCATCAGGGCGGTAAATTCCTCCGAGTGTCTTGATCAATGTCGATTTTCCGGCACCGTTTTCTCCCAGCAATGCGTGGACTTCGCCCTTTTTCAGCGAGAAATCGATGCCTTTCAATGCATGTACTCCGGAGAAACTCTTTTTGATGTTCTTCATTTCCAATACTATTTCATTCATCTCCATTACCCTCATGCATCTGACAAACAAAGAGGAGGGTTCAGCCCTCCTCTTTGCGGTAGAAACGTTCGGAAATCTTAGCGACAGGTTACTGCCAGTCGTTCAGGGTCTTGGTTGCTTCTTCCTGAGAGACGAGGTGGGAAGGCAGATATACCGATTTCTCGATTGTTTTACCATCCAGAACATCCAGGGCCTGGTTGAAGGCGTATTTTGCAATCTCGATGGGAACCTGTGCGGCCACAGCGGTAAACTCTCCGTCGAGCAGTGCCTGCTTTCCATCCGGCGAGGCATCGATGCTGTATACTCCTATCTGACCCTCTTTGTTTGCTGCCTTGATTGCCGCCGCCGCTCCAAGGGCACTTGGATCGTTGATGCAAAAGAAGGCCTTCAGATCGGGGTGTGCTGTGATAATGTCTTCGGCAAGCACCAATGATGCATCAAGTGCTGCGGATCCGTCCTGCTGGGCCACAATGTCGAATGCGCTTTTGTTTGCGCCAAGGCCTTCAAGGAAACCGTTTACCCTGTCGACACAACTTTCATTGGAGGGGAAATCGAGAATGGCGATCTTGCCACCTTCGGGGTAGTCTTTTACCATCTGGGCTCCAACCAGTGTTCCCGCCATATAGGCGTCGGTTGCGACCACCGAAAGTACGAGGCTCAAATCGTCCTTGCCGACTGAGGTATCGACGTTGATGACAGGGACACCGGCTTGTTTGAGTTCCATAAGTCCTGCGGTTATGCCGTTGGAGTCTACGGGGATGACGAAAACCATATCATATTTCTGATTGGCTGCGTCTGATAATTGGTTGAGTTGCTTGTTCAGGTCATAGTCGGGATCCAGAACGGTGTAAGCGATTCCTTTTTCATCACACAATGTTTTAAATGTGTCGTTCATGGTGCTCTGAAACGTATTGTTCTGGGTGTTCGGCAGGAACGCAAATCGCAGTCTGTCATCTTTGGTTCCCTCCTGTTCTCCTCCCGCAAATAACGGAACTGCCAGAACGAGTAGTGTTAAAAGGGCCAGCATTGTTTTTGATCTTTTGTGCATCTTTATCCTCCGATATGAATAAATGATAGAATATTCAGGCCTTGTTATCATATTTACCTTTGCTGTATTCGCTTGTCTGAAAAGATCTGGCCAAATAAGAAACAAGCCTTTGTTTACGTAAAGATTTAACATGACTCTGGTTTGGTGTCAACATAAATTTTGACATGATTTCATATTTGTATTTATTGAAGCTTATTTTGAATTATTTACGTAAATTTATTGGTTTTGACACTTTTATTTCTCGCAGGCGTCTGTATGTATTTCTCTTGCCTCTCCCCCTTACTGGAGGGTTTATCCTCTTTTTTACCATTACGATATGGAGAGTATAATGAAAGATGTTATTTTGCTGTTGGGTGCGGGTTGTCTTTTCGGTTGTACGGGTTCCGGCTGGAGCCCGCCGGAAGGCCTCATGCTCGAGGGCTTTCAGGTACACGAGGGGTATCACTGTGAAAGCAGCGCCATGTTGAATCTCCTCCAGTATCAGGGCTATGCCGTCACCGAAGATCGGATTATCGGCGCCGGGGCTTTAAGAATGATAAAAAGGCGATAACGGTCTTTGCGCTATCCCATAACCGGAGAACAGGTGGTAACCACTTCTCCGGCGCTGTTTCGGTTTCTGAATAGGTCGACGGTGATGCCGTAGGCTTCCTTCAGGCTATCTTCTGTGAGAATCCTGGCCGTTGCTCCGGCCTGCACCCGGCGATCCCGATAGAAGAGCGCCACGTTGTCTGCGCAGAAAAAGGCCTGGTCCGGGGAATGGGTTATCATCATGATGCCGAGGCCTTTGTCGCGCAGTTTGATCATCTGCCGGAGCAGGTGCATTTGATTACCGTAATCAAGATTGGAGGTTGGCTCATCCATCATGAGAAAGGTGGGTTCCTGCGCCATTGCCCTGGCGATGAGCACCATCTGCTGTTCCCCTCCCGATAGCTGCGAATAGCATCGATCTGCCAGATGCACGATCTCCAGCTGCTCCATTACCTCTCTGCAGACGGCATAATCTTTCTTTCCCGGTGCCGAAAGCGTGCTCAGGTACGGGGTGCGCCCCATGAGCACCATATCACGTGCACTGTAGGAAAAAGGGTGACCGTGGACCTGGGGGACATAGGCTATGAGCTGTGCAAGTTCCCTGCGGCTGAGACGGGGGAGAAGGGCGTTGTTGATGTATACCTCTCCGGCAAGCGGTTTCAGAAAGCCCTGGATCGTTTTGAAGAAGGTGGTTTTGCCCACGCCGTTGGGTCCCAGGATGCAGAGAATCTCACCCCGGGAAAGGGTCAGATTGAGCCCCTCCAGCAGCGCCTTTGCGCCGTATCCGCAGGAGAGCTCCTTCACCTCGATGTTCATGACTGACTTCTCCGCTGTTTGTACATAAGCAATAGAAAAAAGGGGGCGCCGATCACGGCGGTGAGGATGCCGAGGGGAATATCCATAGCCGTTGCGCTTCGGGCAATATCATCCACCAGCAAAAGGTAGCTTGCCCCGAGGACCATGGCAGCGGGAAGTTGGAAGCGGCAGTCGGAGCCCACCAGCATTCGTGCCAGATGGGGGATGATCAGGCCTACCCATCCGATGATGCCTCCTACGGCCACCACCGACGAGGTGATGAGGGTTGCACAGAGGATCACGATAAAACGCAATCGTGTGGTATTGATTCCCAGAGACATTGCCTCCTCATCCGGCAGGGAGAGCAGATTTAGTTTCCAGCGCAGCAACAGGAGGGGAAGTCCGCCTGACAGCAGGGGAACGGCCAGAAGGGGAAGCGATGAGGGGACGGCCGCCGAAAGAGATCCCATGAGCCAGAAGGTGATGGCCGGAAGCTTCGTATAGGGGTCCCCTACATATTTTACCAGGGAGATGCCGGCCTGAAAGAGGGCGGAGACGACGATACCGGTGAGGACAAGGGAGAGAGTCATGCTGTTTCGGTCGCCGAAGGAACGGGCGAGTATGCTAGTCCCGCCTACTGCCGCCAGACCAAAGAGAAAGGCAATCAGCTGAACGAGGCTGCCGTTGAGGTTGAGGAGTAGGGCAATAGCCGCCCCAAGTCCCGCTCCGGCGGTGGCCCCCAGAATATCGGGAGAAACCAGGGGGTTGCGAAAGGCCCCCTGGTAGACCGATCCCGACAGGGCAAGGCCGCAGCCGGTGATTGCCGCCACCAGGATTCGAGGTAGTCGGATGCGAAAAAAGACCTTCGATGCGCTGGCTGAGAGCCCGGAGGGCAGTCCTGTTAGCCCTTCGCGAAATAAAAAAAAGAGGTCCCTGGGTGTCAGGGAATATCGTCCAAGAAAGCAGGAAAGGAAGAACGCCGCGATCAGGAGGCAGCCGAGCAGCACAATCGGCAAAGCGCGGCCTTGTTCTTCAGACGTTTTCATGACCGGTACGAAGTTCGACCATAACGGTTTCGCCTTTCTTATGGCCGGGCCCCTTTTGATGCACGAAAAGATAGCCGTTGTGCTCGGCAATGGAGCGGTCGAGACGACTGTGGGGCAGGGGACGGGCATGGAGCATCTTTTCTCCCGGCACCCGGTAAAGGCCGATGGTGTAGATGAAATCGGTCCGGTGGTGGGGAGCTATATCCTCATCAAGAACGGCCTGGACCTCGGTGACACGGTAGGGCTGTCCCAGGCAGGCCAAGAGTGCGGGGCGGACGTAGAAATCGAAGGTCATCTCTTCCCCTCCCGGCGGCCCCACCAAGCCGAAGACCGGTGTTCCGTCGATAAGCGAGAAGCAGGTCCGTTTGCCCGGTCCGTGTTCCACGGAGGAAAAATAAAGCTCACCGACATCCGACGCCGCCTCCTGGAGGAGGTCGAATCGGCCTCGGCCCGATCCTCCGCAGATCACCACGATATCGGCCTTTGCCGCCGCCTCTTTCAGGCGGCTTCTCAGCACGGCATGCTCATCCCTGGCAATGGGAAAAAGTAGCTCCTTGCCGCCCCATTGCCGAACCTTGGCGGCCATGGAAAAGGTATTTGATTCGATGGTCTGGCCGGGGGTTGGGGTGTTGTAGCAGGATACCAGCTCGTTTCCCGAAGGCAAGAGGGCTACAATCGGTTTCTTGAGAACCGGAACCTGTATCACGCCGCCTGTTGCCAAAAGGTTGAGATGGGATGGGGTGATGAGGGTTCCCTTCTGTACGATGGTCTCACCGATCGCCATGCGCTCTCCCTTCGGAATCATGTGCTGTCCCTGAACCACATCCTTCTGATCTATGGAGATAAGCCGATCTTCGTGAAAGGTCGTTTTCTCGATCATCACCATGGTGTCAAAGGCCTGCTGAAAAACCGGGATGCCTGTGTTTGAAAAGATGTAATCGACCTCGGTCTGCCACGAACTTACGTCACGGTCCGAGTCGAGATAGTGCTGCCAGGAAAAGCAGATGCCGTCCCAGCGGCTGCACTTCACATCCGGAACGTTCAGACGGGATACGATGTCCCTGGCCGCCACCCGCTTAACCGCATCGGGAAGGGATACGATTTCTTCGACCGGCCGATACTTTATATGCTTGCCGATCTCCTCCAGCGCTTCGAGCCTGGGCATGTTCATGCGGGCGAATCCTGTCATGCTCATTTCCCCGTCCTCATTACGTTTCCGGGTCGAGATGGGCCAGAATCCGCCGGGCCTGCTCGTCGGTCAGGTCATAATAGAAGAATTCTGCATAGAACCTCTTGAGTTCCGCCGTCATATCGACTTCGGGAAAGCGATCAGGATAGAGGGTACTCGCAAGATACAGCATGAGCAGGGGCTTTTGGACACCGGAATCCCAGAAAAAGACACCGGTGGGTACGATAAATATATGGTCCTGCGCAACCGCACTCATCTCGGCGTAGAGGTCGTCGGAAAGCATCTCGTGTATCACCTCTTCGGCCGTGGCGTTACCTGATGAACCGGCATGGTCGACAAAGATGTAATCGGGGTTCCATTCCAGAAGCTGCTCGGCGGTCACCTTTGTTTTTCCGCCCCCTTCAAGCGTGGTGGTAACGGGAACGCCCCCGCTGACCTTGATGAGATCCAAAATACTTGAGGCCGATCCGTGGGTCATTAATAGTTCCTGATTGGCAAAGTAGACGTTGGGCCGTTCGGCCTCGGGGATGGTGTCGACGACCGCGCTAATACGTTTCACCATGGCGTTGAAATAGTCGGCATAGCGTTCGGCTACCTTTGGAGCGTCGCCTCCGATCGCCTCGGCATATACTCCAACCTCATCGACGATGGAATCATAAGCTGGTTTCGATGCCAGGGGAACAACGGCCATTCCCGCCTCACTCATCGCCTTCGTGGTGTTGGGATTGGGAAAGTTGAAGACGATATCGGGTTTGTAGCCCACAAGGTCCTCGATGTTGGGGGAGCTGTGGGCATTCTTGATGCCGGGAACCTCGTTGAGGTGCTTGTAAATTACGTTTGACCAGGGCCAGCTGTAGATGTGGTAATCCCCGTCGAAGACGATCTTATCCTCGGCCCCGAGCATTACCACCTTTTCATACGATGGTCCGAAAAGACATCCGATTCTTTCGACCTGGTAGGGAACGGTGATGACCGTTCCGTCGCAGTTTGTTACGCTGCGGGTTTCCGGCGTGGCCGCTACGGTCGCTTCCGTTGTATTTTTTGATCCCTGCGCGGCACTATCGGCACCCTTGTTACAGGCACCGAGGGTGAGCAGGAGGGTGAGGACCAGCGATCCCCATAGAACCCGGCTATTGTGGTGGTTTCTTTTCATGGTATTTGCATCCCTCTTAATATACTTCCGTATATGGAAAAGTATGTGTGATTGGATGCCATTATATGAATAAATAGATGATGGTTCAATTCTCTCTTACGATTAATAGACTTTTTTGTTCGTTTTTCTTTTGTTTTAACAAATTTGTAAATGATATTAAATCATGACTCTTTCCGTTGACAAAAAGATAATATATATCGATACTGTCAACAGAGGAAAGTACAATGATCGGGGAGAAATTACGGCAAAAAAGAATAATGAGCGGATGGTCTCTCCAGAGATTAGCGGATAAACTTGAACGGCAGGGAACCAGGATCACCCGTGCGGCTCTTTCAAAATATGAACTGGAAAAGGCGACGCCCAATGCTTTGACGCTTTATGCTCTTGCCCAGGTTTTTGACGTTAAAACGGATTATTTCTTTTCAAATCCCTCAGCCACCGTTACATGGCAGTCATTCAGAAAGAAAGCCTCCGTCAGTCAGGTGAAAATCGATAGTCTCAAGGCAATCGCCGAAGAAAAAGTTGAAAACATTTTAATGATTGAAAATGTATGCGGAGTGATTTCAGAACCTTCTGTTCTCCCTCGGTCACGTGAAGAGGCGACACCTGAAGAGGCCGAAAACATGGCTGAGGAGCTTCGTTCCCTCTGGAATTTGGATGATACTCCTATTCAGAATCTCTGCGAGCTTCTGGAAAGCAAGGGGATTATTCTTGTCCCCATCACGACAGAAGGAAACGGGGTGGATGGATTTGTAGGGAACCTGCCGAATAATCGGAAAATCATCGTTTACGCGAAAGATAAAAGCGTTGACCGGACAAGGCTGACTATCTGCCATGAACTCGGCCATTTGCTTCTTTCCAGCACCGAGCCCAAGATAAACGAACATTTGGCCCATCGTTTTTCCGGGGCTTTCCTGGTTCCGGCAGAACGCTTACGGCAAATTCTGGGGACAAGCCGCACCGATATATCCATCCAGGAACTGTGCCTTATGAAAGAACGTTTCGGTATCAGTATTCAGGCACTTACCTACAGGGCGAAGGATCTCGGCATTTTAAGCCGGTCGGCCTATCAGACTATGTTTATTAATTTCAGGAGTAAGGGTATTTATTCCGAGGAACCGGGGCACTGGCCCTACCCGGAGGAACCGCGTTTAACCCAGCAGTACCTGTTCCGCGCTGTAGCGGAAGGACTGATAAGCGAATCCCGGGCCCAGGAACTCTTCCCGGACTACCTGACGGTGAAAGAGCAACTGGAGGACAACAGCTCGTCAGCTGTTAATACCTACCTCTCTCTGAGTGCTGAAGAACGTTCGGCCTATCTTTCAAAACTGGCAGAAGAGAGTGCGGATATGTATGCTCCGGACAGTGAGCTTTTAGCAGACGACATAATGGATGTCATGGATGGCTGATCCTCAACGCGGCGAGCTGTGGTGGATTAATTTTGATCCTACCATCGGGGCAGAGATCAGCAAGCAAAGGCTGGCCGTTGTGGTTTCTCCCGATTCTGTCGGGAAACTGCCATTGCGCATAGTCGTACCTGTTACGGAATGGAAAGATCGCTATGCTTCTTATCCCTGGAACGCTTTCACAATCCGGCGGGCAGGATTTCTGCTCAGGAACAGGAAGAGATTACGGTTGCTCTGCAGATTTGCGTGGGAGCGATTTGAAAGTTTTTTTGATTATCGTCTTCCCTAACCGGCATTCTCAATTTCTATCTGTGAATGAAATCCTCTGTGACCAAAATGAACAAAAAAAACAATATATACAGAAGGGTTGACGATTGCCCGGACCGAAAATAGTATATAGATAAATAATTATCCTTTAGGAGTTTGATATGAAAGCAAACAAACGTTTGGGGGCGGCAATCGCATCCATTGTTCTTTTGCTCTCTTTTGTTGCCTGTAGCGGAAAGGGTGCATATAAACCCGGAACGTATGAGGGCGAGGGGCAAGGGCACGGCGGCGCCATCAAAGTCGCTGTTTCGGTAGATTCGGACAAAATAACGAAGATTGATGTAACAGAGAGTGCCGAGTCTGATTTTAGTAAGCCGGCCGTCCAGGAGATCATCAAACGGGTTCTTGACAAAAATAGTGCGGAGATAGATTCCGTAAGCGGTGCTTCCGAGACCTCGGCAGGCTTGATCTCTGCCATCGCTGCGGCGCTATCCAAGGCCCAGACCGGTGAGGCGGTAAAGAGCGCCGGTACCAAAGGGGCAACTGGTGAAGTTCCGGAAGATATGAGTTGTGATGTCGTTATTGTGGGTGCCGGAGGTGCCGGTTTGTCTGCGGCCCTGGAAGCCCATGATCATGGGGCTTCGGTTATTCTTGTTGAGAAGATGCCTGTTATCGGCGGCAATACCAATTATGCCACCGGGGGACTGAATGCGGCGGAAACGACGCCTCAGAAGGCATTGGGCATACAGGATTCTGTCGAAACCTTTTACGAAGATACCATGAAAGGCGGAAAAAACCTGAACAACCCGGCGCTGGTCCACGTTTTAACGGAGCGGTCGGCTGGTACCATCGACTGGCTCATCGGCCTCGGGGGTGATTTCTCCGATGTAGGGAAGCTGGGCGGAGCGACAAATCCCAGGGCCCACCGGCCCTCAGGCGGAGCTCCCGTGGGAAACCATCTGGTCAAGATTCTCTATGATGCGGTACAAAAGCGTGGAATTAACGTTCAAACAAACAGCAAGGTGGTTGCTTTGCTGAAAGAGGGAGACGCGGTTAGCGGAGTCGAAGTAGAAACGAAGAATGGAAATTATATGATACGGGCGAAAGCCGTCATCATCACGACCGGCGGATTCGGTGCAAACCAGGAAAAGGTTGTTGCCTACAAACCGGAACTGAAAGGCTTCGGCACGACCAATCAACCGGGAGCCACAGGAGATGCTTTGGATTTTATCAAGGACTTTGATGTGGCCCTTGTCGACATGGAGCAGATTCAGACACATCCCACGGTGGTCCCTGTGAAAAATACGATGATCACTGAAGCCGTACGCGGCAATGGTGCAATTCTTGTAAACCGCGAGGCTTCACGGTTTATCTCCGAGATGCAAACCCGGGATGTCGTCTCCGATGCGGAGTTGGCCCAGACCGGCGGTACCGCCTTCCTCCTCTTCGACCAGGGGGTACGGGATTCCCTTTCCGCCATTGAGAATTACGTAAAAGCAGGTCTTCTTACCGAGGGGGACACCATTGCGGATCTTGCTCAGACGATGGGGCTTGATGCCGCAACGCTGCAGGCAACGGTTGACCGCTACAATGGTTTTGTGAATACAGGGGTCGATACAGACTTCGACAGATCGGATCTGCCGCGGGAATTGGTCCATGCGCCTTATTACATGGTTGAGGTCGGCCCAGCCGTCCATCACACCATGGGGGGGATCAAGATCAATACCGATGCCCAGGTTATCACTACTGGCGGTTCGGCTATTCCCGGCCTGTTTGCCGCTGGAGAGGTGACCGGAGGAATCCATGGGGCGAATCGCCTGGGTGGAAATTCTTTAAGCGATATAACAACCTTCGGCAGGATTGCCGGAACGAAAGCTGCCGAATTTGCAGCGAACTAGCAGCGAACGGACGTTTTTTATCGATAGGGGGCTGGCCGGGAAGCAATCCTGGTCAGCCCCTTTCTGCTTTTGGGTTATACTAAAAGAGACATGACACTCTATGCAAAGATATCGAGAACACTATCACTTTTGATTATCCTACTCATCATCGGTGTTGTCCTTTTCATGACAATACAGTGGTTTTCCACGCTGAGGCGGCAGTTAGGGCGTGAAGCCTTCGATATGGCTCTGACAATAGCACAAACCGAGCTTGTCCGGGAGCATGTACCGAAAGAGAATGGATATATCGCTATTCAGAATTTCATCGAAAAATTACGTTTAAAAACCAGAATCCAATATATCTACGTGCTTAACCGTGACAAAAGGTTTTATTCGAATCCGAAGCCGGCTCTTATCGGAGAAACGTTTTCATCAACGCTTGTAGACGTAGTATTGAAAGAGGAGAAGGCGCGTATCGTTTTCCCCTCTTTTTTCGCTACCTATGCAGAGGCCGTCGCTCCTGTCTATTCCGAAGGTGTGTTATCCGGTGCCGTTGTTGTCGGGATGCTGAACGGCAGGATCTACCAGGAGATAACAAGGAACCTTATTTTCCTGCTTATATTCATGTTTTTCATCATGATGTGCGGTGTTCTTGTATCCTTTGCCTTGACTTCCAGCATCAAAAGGTCCATTCGGGGCCTGGAACCTGAAGAAATCAGCTTTCTTTTGGGACAAAAAGAGCTCGTTCTGCAAAATCTGAAGGAGGGCCTGGTTGTTGTCGATGAACATTTTTGCATAAGTATGTATAATAAAAGTGCCGAGACGCTGTTGGACCTCTCTCCTTCCGATATCGGAAAAAACTACAAAGACTACTTTTTTGCCTCGGGACTGACAGAAGCCTTTGAAAGACATACGATGTTGGTACAAGAGGTCCGGCAGGGGCCGCTAAAAATCTTACTTGGGAAATACTATCCTGTTAGCGATTCTGCCACCGGTGCATTCCTGGGGCTTATGGCCAGTTTTGAAGATTTGACCGTAGCCAGACAGAGGGCGGAGGAATTGACAGGGATGAAAGAGTTGACCCAGGCTTTGCGGGCCCAGAATCATGAATTCATGAATAAGCTCCACACCATATCGGGAATGATCCAGCTGGGTGAAATAGACACAGCCGTAACGTATATATCCGGGATAACAAAAAAACGGCAGGAAATTCTATCGCTGCTGAGCAGCAGCATTAAGCTTCCTGCGCTGGCTGGACTCATCCTGTCAAAGTATAATAAGGCTGCCGAAGCAAGGGTCTCGCTTCAACTTGATCCCCATTCATCAATACATACACTTCCCGAGGGAATGAGGGTGGAATCTTTGGTTTCCGTCATCGGTAACCTCATAGAAAACGCTTTGGATGCCCTTATCCCCGCAAAGAATGGAAGAATTGACGTACGTTTGATTGAAGATGAAAGTAACCTGGAAATCACGGTATCGGATAACGGCCCGGGCATTTGTCCAGGAATCGAAAACAGCATATTGTGCAAAGGCTTTACGACAAAGGAAGAGGGAAGAGGCTATGGCCTTTATGTGGTGTCGAAAATCGTGGAAGAAGAGCGGGGTTCAATAGAAATAGACACAAACCAGTGGGGTGGGGCCGAATTCGTTGTTACATTTCCCATAAAAAGGGCAGGGGCGGAATCGACATGAACATCCTGATTGTTGAAGATGATCCCATGGTCGGAAAGATCAATAAACAATTTGCTGAAAATACGGGATTGGCAGAAACGGTTTCATGTGCCGAGTCTGTTCAGGAGGCAAAGCGGTATCTGGAAATAGCGGAATACGATCTTGTCCTTCTTGATGTGTTTCTTCCCGAGAAAAAAGGGACTTCGCTTCTTAGTTGGATCAGGCAAAAGGATCTTTCGGTGTCCGTAATATTGATAACCGCCGATAAACGGCCTTCGACAGTGGAGAAGGCACTGAACTGGGGAGCCTCGGATTATCTTGTGAAGCCCTTTACCTATGAACGCTTCCAGGAAGCATTACAAAAGGTCTTTTTAATCCGAAAAACATTGCATAACGCTTCCGACAAAGAGCACCGTTTCGAGCAAAAATCCCTTGATTCTCTCTTTACCTCCCCAGGCCATCCCGAACATTCTTCTCATACGGATGATATTCATGCTCCTCTCCTGGATAAGGGCCTGAGTACCTATACCTATTCGATTATTACCGACAAGGTGCAAGACTATGGGCGATCTTTTACCGCCGAGGAATTAGCGGTCGATTTGGGGATCTCAAGAGTGACCGTCAGGCGCTACCTGGAATACATGTATAAAAACGAGATCCTGGAGCGGCACATGGAATACGGTAAGCCCGGTCGTCCGCTCCATTACTACCGATTACGGGACGGGCGGGAAAAATGAAGAAGGTACTCCTTGCATTCCTGGGCGTAGCAGCGATGGGGGCTTTGTGCCTGTTCTGTCTTTTCCTGCCGGAAAGGACAGATATTGTCGTGGTCGGAGGGGGGGCGGCCGGCATGTCCGCCGCCATAGAGGCAACGGAGCGGGGATGCTCCGTCGTTTTGCTGGAAAAAATGAGCTATCTTGGCGGAAACTCCTTACGAGCCACAGGCGGGATGAATGCGGCTTGTACGGAAGAGCAGAAGAAAAACGGAATTGTGGATTCCCTGGACAGCTATTATCAGGATACGATGAAAGCCGGGCATTGGTTAAATAACAAAAAGCTGGTCAGGCTTTTGGTCCGTAATTCGGCGGAATCCGTTTCCTGGCTGGAGCATATGGGGCTTGATTTGAGTGATGTAGGACGTCTTGCCGGCCACAGCATATCACGGACCCACCGGCCTGCAGGGGGGGCTCCGATCGGTACATCCCTCATTCCCGTTCTTACCGGACAGTTGAACAAACGTGGCATCGATGTACGGACGGAAAATCGGGTTATTGGACTTCTTCATAATCAAAAAGGAACCGAGGTCTTTGGTGTCCTCACGGAAACAAGGGAAGGCCGACAGTATAAAATAAAGGCTTCGGCCGTAATCATAGCTTCGGGCGGATTCGGTAGCGAGCCCGCATTGTATGTAAAAATGGACCCCGACCTGAAAGGTTTTAAAACAACGAATCAGCCCGGTGCCACCGGTGATTACCTTTCCATCGTTGAGGGCTTTCATCCAGCCTTGGTGGATATGTCGTATATCCAGACCCATCCAACGGTCGAACCGAATAACGGGGTGCTTATCACAGAGGCTGTGCGTGGAAACGGCGCCGTCCTTGTCAATCGAAACGGGTATAGATTTACCGATGAACTTGCCTTCAGAGATATCCTGAGCCGGGAGATTCTAAAGCAGCCGGAAAAATCCGCCTATCTTATTTTCGACGATCAGATCAGAAAAAGCTTATCCGCTACCGACACCTATTTTGCGATGAATTTGATTACCAAGGCCGATACCCTATCCGAGCTTGCCGAGATGCTGGGTATTCATCCAATCGTCCTTTCTCAATCCGTTCAGCGCTATAATCAACTGGTAATGCTAGGAAAAGATCGGGATTTTGGAAGAAATGATCTCCCTTCCGAGATTATACATGCTCCTTTTTACGGTATTCGCATTGTTCCCGCTGTCCATTATTGTATGGGAGGCCTAAAGATAAACGAGAAAGCGGAAGTAATCAGCGAGTCGGGGGGACCGATCAAACGCCTGTTTGCTGCGGGAGAGGCTACGGGAGGAATCCATGCCGCAACCAGGCTCGGCGGTAATTCCCTGGCGGATGCTGTTACTTTCGGCCGTATTGCTGCCAGGGAAGCGGCCTCCCTGGCCCGTCGATAGGGCTGTTCTCTCTGTTCTGTCCGCTTTCCCTTACCGCTTTTTCGGATCCGAATGGTAGACCGCCTCGATGAGGCGGACGGTCTCTCTTCCCTCTTCTCCTGTTACCGCAGGAGGCCTGTCGTTGGCGACGGCGTCGGCGAAATCTTCGATTTGGCGACCGAAGAACCAGGTTGTGGGCTCGATACTTTTGAAAAAGGCCGTATCCTCTTTTTCCCAGACGTCGAGGTTGCCTTCCTCACCGGGGATGGTCCAGAGGTCGTTGACCGGTGGCTCGAGGATACCGCTTTGGCCGGCGACGAACATTGCCCCTCCGTCGGTCTGGACCCCGGCCGAGGAGCCGCTATCCCCGTGGATGTGAACCTTTGCATAGATACCCGGCCTCTGGGAGTTGGAGAGCAGAAGTGAGGCCATCCCTCCGTTTTTGAACCTGACCGCCGCTACGGCACTGTCTTCGACCTCGATGTAGGGGTGGTTGATGTTGTCCCAGAACCCCTTTACCTCGGCGACCGAGCCCATGTACCAGCAGAGTAGATCAAGTTGGTGGGGAGCCTGATTGATAAGGACGCCGCCCCCTTCCGCCTCCCAGCTTCCCCGCCAGGAATCGCTTCTGTAGTAGGCCTCATCGCGCCAGCCGAGGATGGTTACCTGGGCGAGGGCTGGCTTGCCCAATTTCCCCTCGTTGATGGCCTTTTTTATCCTGCTGCAGGAGGGGTACCAGCGGCGCTGGCTTACTACCGAAAGCAGACGGCCTGCCCGTTTCCCCGCCTCGATCATCTCGTCGCACTGGGCCGTGGTTAGCGCCATGGGCTTTTCCACCAGAACGTGGCATCCGGCGGCAAAGGCCTCGATGGCTGCATCCCTATGGTTCGGATGGGGGGTGGTGATGATCACCGCATCGACGCCGTCCTTTTGTACCATCGCTTCGGCGCTGTCGCGGGAGACAATGGAGAACTCGGCGGCGAACAGGTCTCGTCGCTGTTTGTTTCGGCCTGCAACAGCGACCAGCCTGGCCCCATCCGCCGCTCTCAGGGCGATGGCGTGGAGGCGTGCAACCTTTCCGTAGCCGATAAGGCCGAAACGCAATGGTTCCTTTTTCATGGTTCAAGTACCACCTTGAGCAGGCCGGGTTCGCGATCGTAAAGTCGATCAAACCAGCTTTGCCCCTCGGAAAGGGGGGCGACGGCACTGATCAGGGGATCAAGATCGATCTTGTTCCGAAGCATCATATCAAGGACCGCAGGATATTCCCCCGATATGGCGCAGGAACCGAAAAGCATGATCTGCCGCGTCACCACCGACTGGAGGGGGAGTTCTATCTTGGGACTGACGTTGCCGATAAGGGTTACCGAACCGCCCTTTCGAACGACCTCCAGGGCGGTCTGTATGGGAGCGCTTGCACCAACCGCTTCGAAGACCCTGTCCGCGCCGCGACCCTGTGTTATCTCCCTTATTTCATCTGCCGCCGTGCCCGATGCGGGATTGATCGCCATATCCGCTCCCAGGGAGCGTGCCGTGGCAAGGCGTTTTTCGTCGGTATCGATGGCGATGACCCGTCCCGAGGCGGCTGCTTTGAGAAACTGGATAAGCAAAAGGCCGATTAGGCCCGTTCCCACCACCGCCATGGTGTCGTTCAACTCGATCGGAGTAATGCTCATGGCATGGGCCGCTACCGCTGCGGGCTCGGTGAGGGAGGCGTCGACAAAGGAAAGCCCTTCTGGAAGCCGGTAGGCGATGTGGTTGGGGATGCGGACATATTCGGCAAAACAGCCGTCCTGGCGGTACTCTTCACAGGAAACCCCCAGTACCCTTCTATTGTCGCAGAGGTTGACCAGCCCCCTGCGGCAGTAATAACAGCTGCTGCAGTAGATGGTCGAATCGAAGGTGACCCGGTCTCCCACCGCAAAGCCGGACACCCCGTTGCCTATGGCTACGATTTCGCCGGAGGCCTCGTGGCCCATGATCACCGGCGGCTTGCGTCTGCCGGTGGAGCCGTCGAAGCCGTGGACATCCGAGCCGCAAATGGCTGCCGCCTTTACCTTGACAATCAGGTCCCTCTCGGAGGCTATCTTCGGCTCCGGGACCTCTTCATAGCTCAGCTGCTTGTAACGGTGCATGACCAGCGCTTTCATTGTGTGCCTACCTTTTTATCGTTGAATCCTGGCGGAACCGCCGGCGGCGAAGGCCTCGACCTGTTCCCTTGTTGCCATGGTGGTATCTCCCGGAAAGCTGGTGAGCAGGGCGCCGTGGGCCCAACCTGTACGCACGGCGTTCTCCGGATCTGCTTCCTCCAGAAGGCTTGCGAAAAGGCCTGCGGCAAATCCATCGCCGCCGCCGACCCGGTCGTAGACATCCAGGCTGCAGACCGGGGCCCGGTGGGCCTTTCCTCCGCTCCAGAGAACCGCGCTCCATTCGTGGTGGTTTGTCGATTTAACCTCTCTCATGGTGGTTGCCACCGCCTTGATGTTGGGATAGCGTTTGCCCACGGTTTCCATCATCGAGATGAAGGCCGAGGGATCAAGTTTGGATACCTTCTCCACCTGGGGGCCGGTCAGGCCAAGCCCTTTCTGCAGATCCTCTTCGTTGCCGACAAGGATATCGACATATTCAGCGATTTCCCCGAGGACCTTTTGGGCCTGCAGCATCGGATCGATGCCTTCTGCTGCGTTGGCACTCCACAACTTTGCGCGATAGTTCAGGTCGAAGGAGACCGTTGCACCCGCTTCTTTTGCCGCCTTCATGCCTTCGATGATGAGTTCCGGAGTAGTGGCCGAGAGGGCTGCAAAGATCCCTCCCGAATGAAACCATCGTACGCCGCCTTCGAAGATCTTTTCCCAGTCGAAACTGCCGGGACCCAGAAGAGCGGCAGCCTCGTTTGCCCTGTTGTAGAAGACCACCGGCGCCCTGACTCCCTGGCCCCGGTCGCTCCAGACCTGTGCCATATTGGGTCCGTGAACACCGTTGTGGGAAAACCGCTTGTAAAAGCCGTCGACCCCCATCCTTCTTACCTCGGCCTCGACCTTCGCTCCGATCGGGTAGTCGACCATGGCGGAGACAACCGCCGTCTTTTTCCCAAAGGCCCTGGCCATGTTGGCGGCCACATTGAACTCCCCTCCTGAAACATGGAGATCGTAGTGATCGGCATACTCGAAGGGAACGATCCCGGGGTCCAATCGTGTTACCAGTGCTCCCAGGGCTATGAAGTCGTAGGTGGATTGTGCCATGCTATACTCCTTATATATAAGCCTGTCGAGGTCGAGAACATCCTCTCTCAGGTTCTACGCTTTGCAATGGCCTGCCGCATCGCTTCGAGATGCGTAACACCTGCCTCATCAAAGCGCTTCATGATCTCAACATAGAGTGCATCGATGACCACCAAATGGGCGATACGCGCGGAAAAGGCCTCGGATACGAAGGAGGTCGATGCGATTTGTACCGAAAGGGATATCTGTCCCGCGCGGGCAAGGGGCGACCGGGGATTGCTGGTAAGCATGATTGTTCTGCAACCCGAATGCTTGAGCTCTTCGACGATGGCGAGGGTATCCATGTTTTCCCCGGTGTGGGAGATGATAAGTGCGGCACAACGCTCACAGGACTGAGAGGCGAGCATCAGCTGCATGTGGTAATCCTCCGCCATAGCGCAATCAAGACCTGTCCTGATGAACTTATGGAACGCATCCCGTGCCACGATATTGGAACCGCCGGTACCGAAAAGGTACAACCGTTCGGATGATGTGATCAGGTCCGCAGCCTCGGTCATCGCCTTACGATCGAGGGTGTTTCTGGAAAGCTCCAGGGTCGAGATGGCGCTGTTGAACACGACCTCGACATCGTCGTCGTTTTCGTTGATCTGCGTTTCGAAAAGGCGGGAAGCCGGAACTACCGTCTCGGTTGCAAGGGCGATCCGAAAACGCTGATAACCGGGATAGCCCAGCTTCTTTACAAAACGTACCAGCGTGGATTCCGATATCCCCACGCTCTCCGCAAGCTCTTCGATGCTGGGATGAACCGCCTCACGAGGGTTGGCAAGGATATAATCCGCAATGAGCCGCTCCTTTTCGCTGAACTCCTTGTATTTCGACTTAATAAGATAGATGCAGCTTATCTCAAGCATGGAAGGCTCCTTGTGATTTCCTGGATATTATAATATGAAAAAAATAATCATGCAAATGAAAAAAATATTTATTTATCTTTTGACTTTCAAAAAAAGGGGGGGGATAATGTGATAAAGCGGTGTTCTGCCGTATTTTGAAAAAAGGAGAGAAAGTATGAAAAGGGTTTTGGTTCTAGTAGTGATGGTAGGCCTGTGTCTGCCTCTCTTTGCCGGAGGCCAGTCTGAGGGGACTGCGTCGGAAAAGCCCCAGGAAATTCGTGTACTTCTTGCAAATCATCCTTACGGCGAATTATTGAAACAGGTGATTCCTGAATTTGAAAAAGAAACAGGTATTAAGGTAAATGTAGAGAGCCTTCAAGAGAGCCAACTGACGCAAAAACTCACCACGGAATTTGCAACAAACTCCTCTACCGTGGATGTGTTTATGACACGACCGCTCCAGGAGGGCTTGCTTTTTATTAAGAACGGTTGGTATGAGCCCCTTGATACCTACGATTTTTCTGATTATCCCTCGAATTCCGTGGATATCGGACGAAAGAATGGTCATGTATACATCATCCCCCTGGTTACCGAATGGCAGGTGATGTATTACCGCAAGGACCTCTTTAAGGCCGCCGGCATCGAAGTCCCGACCAATTTTACCGAACTTGAGGCCGCAGCAAAGGCCCTGACCACCAACGAGGTTGCCGGAATCGGTTCACGAGGAAAGGGTGGGTCTGCGGTTACCCAGCTTTCGAGCTATCTCTACAACTTCGGTGGGCTCTACCTTGATAATAACGTGGCGGTCTTCGATACACCCGAGGCGATCGAGGCCTTCCGCTATTACGGCAGGCTTTTGGGAACATACGGACCTCAGGGGGTAACCTCGATGTCCTGGGAGAATCTGATGCCGGTGTTCCAGGCCGGAAAGCTTGCGATGTGGACCGATGCATCGGTTTTTTACGGTCAGGTTGTCGACCCCACGAAGACGCAGGTTCCTGCCGAAGATGTCGGTATAGCGAAACTCCCCGCAGGACCGCGCGGCGACAGTCCCTTTATCGTGGTTTCCTGGGGAATGAGCATTTCGAGCAAGACAAAAAACCCCGAAGCAGCGATGAAATTCCTCGATTGGGCCACCAGCAAGGAGCTTGCCATCAAAGGTATGCTTTCCAACATCACCATGGCCCGCAATTCCGCCTGGCAGGACAGCGAGGTCAGGGAAAAGATGAACCCCGGTTTGATCGAAACCCAGGCCCATGCGGCGCAGAATGGTTATCCCTTCGATCGTCCCTTCATGAGTTCCGTCGGGAAGGCCAGGGATCTCATCGGTGAGGTTATCATCGAATCTATCGATACAAAGGGAACATCACCCAGGCTCGAGGCCCTGGCTGCGGAAAAGACCGAGGCTGTTAACGAGTTGCTGAAAGCCGACGGAGAATACGGCGGAAATTAGGCCTTGCGTATCAAGTATCCCGGGGACAATATGTAATCATGTTGTCCCCGCTTTCCTTTTGTCACATACTTGAAAGGAGTTGTTGCAATGATCAAAAGCGGTTTTTTCGAGCGTAACCTCAGATATATATTCCCCCTCCCCGCGCTTTTCTTTGTTCTGCTGCTTATGGTCTTCCCCGTGGCCTATACCCTCGTCATCAGTTTTACCGATTGGGCCCTTACCTCGGGCAGGCCCATGAAGTTCGTCGGTTTTTCCAGCTATCTCGGGGTCCTCAAGGAACCGCGTTTTATCGATGCCTTCGGCCGTACCTTCTCCTTTACCATCGGTGCCGTCGTTCTCGAAGCCGTTATTGGGACCGTACTGGCGCTTGTTCTCAATCGCGAATTTGTGGGGAAAAATGGGATTAAATTCATCCTGCTGCTGCCGCTGGTCTCCACCCCTGTGGCCATCGGTATTGTCTGGAACCTTTTCTATGATCCTACCATCGGATTTCTCAACTATTGTCTGAGTATACTCGGACTACCCCAGAGCGGGTGGGTAACCGACGCATCAACGGTTCTTCCCTCGCTGATCATGGTCGATGTATGGCAGTGGACACCGATGATTGCCCTCATCGTCCTTGCCGGACTTGCAGGACTATCGTCGGAGCCCTATGAATCGGCGAGGGTCGACGGCGCGAATTCCACCCAGATTTTCTGTTTCATTACCCTTCCGATGATCATGCCGACGATCCTGACGGCTGTTATCCTACGGGCCATCGATGCGTTGAAAACCTTCGATATCATCTATGCAATGACCGGGGGAGGTCCCGGCTATGCTTCCGAGACCATCAACATCATGGCATACAAATACAGCTTCGAGTATTTCGACCTCGGCTCGGCATCGGCCATGCTTGTCTTCCTTTTTGTTTTGGTTCTTGCGGCAAGCCTCGGCGTGATGCGGCTTCGAAAACGATTCGAGGCATAGGGGGTAGCCATGAAACAGTCACCGGTTTTTCGTATCTTTTTTCCCATTCTTCTGGTGCTCATTATCGTACCGACCCTCTTCCCATTCCTCTGGATGCTCCTCTCTTCGATCAAGAGTCAGGTTGATATCATCTCCTGGCCGCCGAAATTTGTTTTTGATCCGACCATGATCAATTTCTACAAGGTCTTTAGGGAACAGGATTTCCTGAAGTACCTCATCAATTCAAGCATCGTCGGAGTCTCATCGGTTGCCCTTTCTCTTTTGATGGGGCTTCCTGCCGCCTATTCGATTGCACGGTTCGGACAAAAACGTCTTGCGGTCTTTATCCTTATCGCCCGGCTTATGCCGGGGATCTCCTTTTTGATGCCCTGGTATATCGTTTTTTCCCGGCTTGGTTTGATGGACAGCTATACAGCTTTGATTCTTTCCCATATCCTTATTGCCATGCCGGTTGTTGTCTGGGTCATGTCCGCCTATTTTGAGGGTGTCCCCAGGGAGCTTGAAGAATCGGCAATGATAGATGGGGCGACCCAGCAGTTTGCCTTTTTAAGGATCGTTCTTCCCCTCTCTGTTCCCGGGGTGGTGACGGCGACAACCTTGAGTTTTATCTTTTCCTGGAACAACTTTATGTTCTCTCAGGTTCTGAGCATGGAAAAGACGAAAACCCTTCCCATTGCCGTGTATAACTTTATGTCCTATGCGGAGGTTGACTGGGGCGGGGTGATGGCGGCTGCCGTTGCCATCATGGCCCCTGCGATTGTGTTGACCATGATTTTTCAGAAATATGTGGTAAAGGGGCTGACCATGGGGGCTGTAAAGGGGTGATATGATCCACGCAGAACTGATCGACAGGTCGGGGATAGCTCCCGACCATATGAAAGAGGAATTTTTCCGCGCCCTCGGGCGCTTTTCCGATCGCCGCCGTATTCTTCTTCTGCCGCCGGACATCACGAGGATGCACGGACTGGCAGGGCTTTTGACCTGCTGGGCGGTTGAGTTCTTCGGCCCTGCTGTAACTGCGATCATGCCTGCCCTGGGTACGCATGCCCCCATGACCGATCGGGAGATCAACCTTATGTTTCCCGGTATCGACCATCGCCTTTTCCTTGTTCACGACTGGCGCCATGACGTTGTTTCCCTCGGGACCGTTCCTGCCGAAGTGATTGAGGTGCTGTCCGAGGGACGCCTCTCCTGGAGCTGGGAAGCTGAAGTTAATCGCCGTATCGCCTTCGGGGAGCACGACCTCATTCTTTCTCTGGGCCAGGTGGTCCCCCATGAGGTAATCGGCATGGCAAACTATAACAAGAATATATTTATCGGTACCGGTGGAAGTGACGGGATCAATAAGAGCCACTATCTCGGGGCCGTATACGGCATGGAACGGATCATGGGAAGGATCGACTCCCCTGTGCGAAGTCTGCTCGATTATGCACAGGAGCATTTCGCCGGGGACATCCCTTTGGAGTACGCCCTCACCGTTATTGCCCGGACCGGGGAGGGGAACAAGCCGGTAGGGGTGTTCCTGGGAGATGACCGTCGCTGTTTCGAGGCTGCGGGCCGCCTTTCGGCGGAGCTTAACATCTGTCGTCTTGAGCATGCCCCCGAACGTGTTGTTGTTTATCTTGATCCCGCCGAATATCGATCGACCTGGCTTGGGAATAAAAGTATCTATCGAAGTCGGATGGCCATTGCCGACGGTGGAGAGCTTATCGTTCTTGCCCCGGGGGTGGAGCGCTTCGGCGAGGATGAAGAGATCGATCGTCTCATCCGTCGTTACGGCTATGCCGGAACCGATCGAATCCTCGAAGCGGTCGGGCAGGGGGGCGGCCTTTCGTCCAACCTTGCTGCGGCGGCACACCTTATCCACGGATCGAGCGAGGGCCGATTTTCCATCCGTTATTGTCCCGGTGCTTTGAGCAGGGAAGAGGTTGAGAAGGTCGGTTATCGATATGATGACTTTGATATGATGATGAAGCGCTATCGTCCCGATACCCTTCGGGATGGTTGGAACGAGGGAGGCGACGGAGATCCGTTTTTCTTTATCTCCAATCCGGCCTCGGGGCTTTGGATCTGCGATAAGATAATGCAAAAAGGAGCATGATGATGGAAAGAAGGGCCGATATCGGATTAATCGGGCTTGCGGTCATGGGACAGAATTTAGTACTGAACATGAATGATCACGGCTATTCGGTCGCGGTCTATAACAGAACGACCAGTAAGGTGGACGAATTTCTCGGCGATGCAGCTGCCGGACGGGATACGATTATCGGGACCCGTTCTCTTCGGGAGCTTGTCTCCTCCCTTTCCTCGCCGCGAAAGGTGATGCTGATGGTAAAGGCCGGCGAGGTGGTCGATATCTTTATCGAAAAGCTGCTTCCCCTCCTTTCACCCGGGGATCTTATTATCGACGGAGGAAACTCACACTATCCCGATACCAGCAGGCGAAGCCGTGAACTGGCTGCAAAGGGGATTCTTTTTATCGGCACGGGAATCTCCGGCGGAGAAGAGGGGGCCCGGCGGGGACCTTCCATCATGCCTGGAGGCAATCCAAAGGCCTGGCCCCTGGTTAAGCAGCTTTTTCAAGCCATTGCGGCAAAAAGTGAGGATGGAGCTCCATGCTGTGAATGGGTAGGGGAAGAGGGCTCCGGACACTACGTAAAAATGGTTCACAACGGTATCGAATACGGCGATATGCAGATGATCTGTGAGGCCTACGATCTGCTCTACCGGGGGCTCGGGCTTTCCCACGAGGAGATGTACGAGGTCTTTACCGAGTGGAACAAGGGTGAGCTTGAAAGCTACCTCATCGAAATTACCAGAGACATCATGAAGGTGAAGGATACGGACGACTTGCCCCTTGTCACCAAGATTGTCGACAAGGCGGGACAAAAGGGAACGGGCAAATGGACTGGCATCGATTCCCTCAACCTGGCGGTACCGGTAACCGTCATCGCCGAGGCGGTCTATGCACGCTGCCTTTCGGCCCGTAAGGAAGAACGAAAGGAGGCCGCCGGTTTTATTGGCGAGGCCCCACACGGAAGGCTGTCTGACGATGAACGAAAAGAGGTGATCGAGGATATCAGGAAGGCCCTCTTCGCATCGAAGATCATCTCCTATACCCAGGGTTTTATGCTCTTGCGGGAGGCAGCCGATTCCTTCGGGTGGAAACTAAACTACGGCGAAATCGCCCTCATGTGGAGGGGGGGGTGCATCATTCGCAGCAGCTTCCTCGGCAAAATCAAAGAGGCCTTCGATGGAAACGGTGCTCTTAAAAGCCTGCTCCTCGATCCCTATTTCATGAACATCGTAAACAACTGCCAGGATGGCTGGCGGCGGACCGTAAGCCGGGCCGCCCTTGCCGGAATCCCGAGCCCGGCCATTGCCTCGGCCCTCTCCTTCTTCGACGGCTACCGAAGCGGGCAGCTCCCCGCCAACCTCCTTCAGGCCCAGCGGGATTACTTTGGAGCACACACCTACGAGCGGACCGACCGGCCCGAAGGGGAATACTTCCACACCAACTGGACGGGAACCGGCGGGAATGTCTCTTCCTCTACGTATCAGGCGTAGGGGGTATTACTGATCCAGCGGGGGAATGAGTGGAATGGCTATGTCTCATGCGAATGCCTTTCCTCAGTCACGGTCCCTGAAGTGATTGGATCCAAAAAAGCCGTCGAAGTGATGGTCGAATCGACTTGGCCTGTTTGGGCCTCGTCTTGAGCTAAAGCGGTCCGTAAATCTATCAGCTTCATCTCTGTCCAGGCTTTTCTCGAGCTCGTTGATAAGGCGATCCAGGAATTCGTCGAATTGATTCTGTTCATCCTCGGAAAGGCAGTTAAAGAATGCCTCTTGTTCGCCGGTATCTTCAGAGGCTTTTGCCGCTTCCGCTCCCTCCTTTGTCAGTCGGACAAGCATCACTCGTCGGTCCTGTTCCGAGGGCATTCTGACGATGTACCCCTGCCTCTCCAGCTTGACAAGGAGCTCGCCCAGCGATTGAGGTCGGATATCCAGGATTCGCGACAATTCTCTTTGACTGATCTCCGGTTTTAAGGCAAGAATGGCGAGGATTCGTCCCTGGCCTCTATAGGGAGTCCCCATGGGACCGTGATCCCTGTAGTGCTTCATTTGCTGAATTCTGAGCAGCCAGCTCATATGCATCAGTTTTTCAAGAAGCTCATTGGTATTATTGATCATGTAACCCTCCCTAATTTGATATCGTTTTATTTATCTGCGATGCACCTTAGCAACCTTGACACTTGAGAAGTCGGCAGTATTGAACTTCTGTACACATAGCATGAAAAAAACAATTCCGATGATAATGATAACGCAAAAACCCATAAACGGCGTGAGCATAAAGCCATGGATGTCAAATGCCACGCCCTGCTTAGCCAGCTCGGGCAGGGGAAGGCTTTCCATTCTAAGGGTGATGTACCTAAATATCGAAGTGATATATGTCAGCGGATTAACATACACTAGAGGCATGAGAAACTTCGGCATAAGCGTGGTCGGAATATATGCACCGGAGAGAAACGTAAACGGCATGATAATCATGGTACTTACAATCTGAAACGAAGAAGAATTTCGGGATATCGTGGCAAGGAACAATCCGATGGAACCGAAGGTCCCTCCAGCGACTATCATAACGACGATCATCGCACTAAAATGAACAAGATCCAGTTGCAGTCCCATAAACATGGCAACAATCACTATTAGAAGTCCTTGTAGTACGGCGATCACGGTACTCGAAAGTATATGGCCGATTGATATTTGAGCTCTGGTGATGGGCGCCACAAGAACCTCTTTCATGAACCCGCTTGCGATATCCGACAGAATATCGGTCGAGTTATTCAGGCTCGACTGGAATACCGTCATGATAATGACGCCGGAAATCAGATAATTCATCGGCTGTGCGGGGCCGCTTGTCGGCGATTTCATGACAAAGGAAAAGATAAATAAGAAGAACAACGACATGATTATCCCGCCGAACAATCTTCCCCTGTCCCGAATGAAATTCAATAAATTCCGCTGCAATATGGCTCCAATGGTATTCATTAGTTTCTTATCTCCTTACCTGTGATTGCTAAAAAAACTTCATTCAGCGTACCCTTTCGTACCTCAAAATCAGAAATGTTTTCTTTACAGTAAGAAAGTAACTCGAGCGCTTTGGATGGATCCTGAGTACGTATGGTAAAATATTCGTTATTCCGTTCGTAGGAAATCTCCCGTTTTATAAGACGGAAAAAGTTCTCGATTTTTTCCGGATTCCGACTTTCAATCTGTATTCGGATATCGGTAAACTGTTTTTTGAGATTTTCAGGTGTATCAAAGGCAATAATCTTACCGTGATCCATAATCGCGATATCCGAGCATATTTCCGCTTCATCCATATAATGAGTGGTGAGAAATATCGTGATATGCTTCTCTTTTTGTAGTTTTTGAATATACTCCCAGACATTCGCCCGCGTCTGCGGATCAAGGCCTGCGGTGGGCTCGTCGAGGAACAATACTTTTGGAAAGTGGACAAGAGCGCGAGCGATTTCCACTCGTCTTTTCATCCCCCCGGACAACGAAGCAACCTTTGCCGTTTTTCGATTTCCCAGTTCCACGAGATCGAGAACAAAATTGATGCGTTCGGAAATGTTCTCTTTCGGTACTTTATAAAAATCACAATGGAATCGAAGATTTTCTTCGACCGTAAGCCTCTCATCAAGAGTCGATTCCTGAAACACAATGCCGATATCCTTTCGTACCAAATCCTTCTGTTCTGATACGTCATGGCCGTTTATGGTCATTTCCCCAGCAGTTTTTTCCAGGATCGTACACAAAGTGTTGATAGTTGTACTTTTTCCCGCACCGTTTGGACCGAGAAATGCAAAGATAGTGCCCTCTTTTACCCCAAACGAGATATCGTTTACTGCTGTGAAATCCCCGTATTCTTTCGTAAAGTTATGTACTTCTATGATATTCTTCATCGATATCACCTCATATGCATCTGAATTCTAATATTGTTAGTAAGGTACCTTTATAATAATATAAAGGTACCTTATGATTAAGTCAACATATATGTGATATGTAGTGTTCCGAATCCTGGTGGTTTACCTGTCTTTTTACCGGTAAAATACTTGCTTTTATGCCTGTGTGTACTTTTTTTCATAGTTTTGCTTGTATCTGACTACAGGAAAAGAAGTTGAGCTCTTTCAACCACCAGGATTCGGAACAGTAGGTTATGATTCTTTCTTCCCGCGGCAGGGATTGGAGCGGAAACCCTGGAGCCCCGCGGGGACGAGGAGGGCGATCGGGAGTGAGCCCGTGCCCGAGTCCCGGAGACGCGGGGCGAAGCGTTGGAGCGCAAAGCCCGGTCCGAGCGATAGCGAGGAGCCGCCCAATGGCCCTTTTAAAAGGGGTACCAGAACATGGTCCCGAGGTTGCGTTTCATCCAGACGGCGAAGATGAGGAAAAGCGCCATGGCGGTAAAGACTATGGCGTCCCCTTTTGCGAGGGGGCGGGCGTTGTACCATGTCCGCTTTTTTTCCGTGCCGAAGCCCCGCAGACTCATGGCGTTGCTGATCACCTCGGCCTTGTCCAGGCTGGAGAGGAGGAGGGGAATCAGCACCCGGGTAACGTTGGTGATCCGCTGCTTTAGCGGGACATTTTTCGAGATATCCACGCCCCTGGCCTGCTGGCTTTGCATGATGTTGACAAAGTCCTTGGTGATCTCCGGCAGATAGCGGAGGGTGAGGCTTACCGAATAGGCGACCTTGTAGGGGACACCGATCCTGTTCAGGCTCGAAGCAAATTCCGTGGGATGGGTGGTAAAGACAAAGAGCAGGGCCATGGGAAAGATCGAAAAGTGTTTGACGGCGATCACCAGAAGGTAAAAGAGGGTTTCCCGCGTCACGGTGTAACGCTCGGTGATGACGAACAATACGGTTTTCGATCCCATGTACTCGACGCCCTGCATGGGGGCGAAGAGAAACATAAAGAGGCTGTTCATGATGAGGATATAGATCATGAATAAAAGGAAGGGGCGGTAGATGCGAAAGGGCACCCGTGAGAGCACTATGAGAAGGAGGCCGAAGAAGAGCATTCCTGCAAGGATCCTTAGATCGAAGGTGGTGAGCACCACGGTGATCCAGTAGATGAACAGGGCGAATTTCGTCACGCCCGAAAGCCTGTGGAGGGGGGAGGCCGTATCTATGTAGTTGAGGCCGAAGCGGATTTTTGACTGGTCCATGTGCGTTGCCTTTGCTCCTCTTCAATGAAACGGTCGATGAACCGGTCGACTTCTCCGATTCCCAGCTTGTTGGCCAGCTCGTAGAGACTGGTCGGCTTCAGGTTGGCCGTTTCGATGATCCCGGGGTTACTGAAAATCCTGGACATGGAATCGTCTCCGATCATCTTGCCGTCGGTCAGCACGATCGATCTGGCGGTGTATTCCAGGGCCAGATGCATGTCGTGGGTGATGAATACAATCGTCAGGCCCGTTTCATCGTTGAGCCTGCGGAGAAATTCCATGATATCGGTGTAGTGACGGTAATCCTGACCCGCCGTGGGCTCGTCCAGGATCAGGAGCTTGGGCTCCATTACCAAGATCGAGGCGATGGTTACCCGTTTTTTCTGGCCGTAGCTGAGGGAGCCGATGGGCCAGTTCCTGAAGCGGTAGAGGCCGCAGAGTTTCAGTGCCTCGTCGATTCGCCGTTCGATCTCATCTTCCGGCATCTGCCGCAGCTTCGGGCCGAAACCGACCTCTTCCCGGATCATGTGGTGGCTGATCATGTGGTTGGGGTTTTGCATCACAAAGCCGATCTCGCGGCTTCTGTCGGCAATCGTCGTCTTGGAGATTTCTTCGTCGCGAAAAAAGAGCTTTCCGGAATCCTGTTTGATAAGCCCGGTAATGATGGCGGCCAGGGTCGATTTTCCGGCTCCGTTTTTTCCGAGGATGGAAACCATCTCTCCCTCTCTGATATCGAAGCTGATCTCCTCCAGCGCCTTTCGCTCACCCGTGTAGGAGTAGCTTACCGATTCGAGGCGAAGCAGCGAGGGGCCCTTTGCCTCCGGCCGGGGGAGCTGTCGCTCCCTGAACCACTTCAGGATCTTCTCACGGTGCTTCTCCAGGCGGATGGTATCGATGGATGCGGCCCTGTCCTCTTCGGAAAGTGTGCAGCCTGCGAATTTCATGGCCGCGATATAAAGGGGCTCCCTGATTCCTTTTTCAGCGAGAAGGGAGCCTGCAAGCAGCTTGTCGGGCTTCTCGTCGGCGATGATTCGTCCCTGCTCCATGAGCAGAATCCGGTCGACCGGCCGGTGGAGGACATCTTCGAGACGATGCTCGATGATGATGACGGTTTTCCCTGTTTTTCGGTGGATCTCATCGATGAGTTCGATGGCGACCTTTCCCGTCTTCGGATCGAGGTTCGCCAGAGGCTCGTCGAAAAGGAGAAGGTCCACGTCGTCCACCAGAATCCCAGCCAGGGAGACCCGCTGTTTTTGTCCTCCGGACAGCTCAAAGGGTGAGCGTGCGAGGAATTCCTCCATCCCCACCATGGCCGAGGCCTTCTTCACCTGGTCGATCATTTCCGGTCGGCCTACCGCCGCGTTTTCCAGGACAAAGGCAATGTCCTCGGCCACCGAAAGGCCGACGAACTGGCTGTCGGTGTCCTGCAGCACCGTTCCCACCAGCTCGCCCCGTTCATGGAGATCGGCGTCTTTACTCTCCTTACCTTCGAGCCTGAAGCTTCCGCTTATCGACCCCTCGAAAGAGAAGGGGATCAGCCCGTTGATGCATGAGCCGAGGGTCGTTTTCCCGCTTCCCGAGGGGCCGACAATGAGTATCTTTTCTCCGGCTTCCACCCTGAGGGATATCTCCTTCAGGGTGGGGGCCTTCTGGCTTTTATACCGAAAGGAGAACGTTTCGAAGGAAAGGAGCGCCTGGCTCATTCTTCCTCGGAAAGCTCGCTGCCCTGTCGGTTCCGCTTTGCAATCAGGGCCATGATGATCGATCCGATGATTGCAATGATGACCGTGTTGGTGCTGGCGATGATCAGCTGCTGGGCGATAACCTTGCTGGCGGGTTCGGCGTAGAGGACATAATCGAGAAAGGCCGAAATGCTGTAGCCTACGAAGTTGCCGATAAAGGCCAGGATAATGAAGATGATGATCTCTTTGGCTGCGAATATTCCTTCATCCACCTTGTCCTTTGTGATGATGGGAAAGAGACCGATGACGATTCCGACGATACCGGAACCGAGGACCCAGGTCATCCAGACGCCCCAGCCGGCGAAAAGATCGGTGATCCAGTGGCCGAGAAACCCGACGAGGAATCCGACCACAGGTCCGTAGAGGGCGGCAAAGATCGCCAGGATTGCCATGGCCGGTTTCAGGGTGGTCTCTGCAAAGATCGGAATACCGAAGATCGGCAGGCCCCCGATTCCATAGAGGGCGGCGCCGATGGCAATAATAACCACCGTTTTGGGAGAGAGCTTTTTCATAGACGCAACTCCTTTTATTATGCGATCTCGAACCGGATTTTCCACTCCGGTCCGGATTGGATGCCATGCTTTTCGGCGAAACTTCCCTGATTGGTGGAGAGGGAGACAAAGAGGAGCTCGTTATTGTAGATAAGATCCTCTCCTTGCTCTGCTGCCGAGAAAAAGTCGAGGTAGGGCAGGGTTTCCTGGAAGAGCGTTTCGCCGCTTCGGGTAATGGTGACAAGGGCCTTGCACCCGGAGCTAAAACCTGCCGAGTCGAAGAGCTTTTTGGGAATGTTCGTCCAGACATTTCCGTAACGGATATCAAGGATCTCGATCATGCCGGTAAGCGACCCCCTTTCCGTTTCGGGTTCCAAAAGGGGGAGGGTAACGATGCTCTTCGGATCGAGTCCTGGCCCGACTTCGTTAAAGGTGATGGTTCCCGAAGCAAGACGTGCACCGGTATAGCCGTAGACATCCCTGCCGTGGAATGTGTGGCTCTCTCCGCTTCCCGGGGCCCTGTTTGTTCTCTCGTCTATCTCCCGCAAAGCGTTAAGCCCCACATGCTTTGCAATATGGGTAAGGCTTCCGTTGTCCGGGGTGACGATATAGTGATCCTGTGAGGTTTTCGCAACCACCGATCTTCTGCTCGAGCCGACTCCTGGATCAACCACCGAGACGGCCACCGTCTCCTTCGGCCACCAGGGTAGGGCCTGCATGAGGCGATAACTGGCCTCCCAGATATTGAACTGGGGGATGTAGTGGGTAATCTCATGGATTTTGAGGCCCTGATCGACCCCAAGGGCCACCCCGTACATCTCCGCCACCGTTCCTTCGAGTCTGCCGAAATCGGTTTGAAAAAGCAGTAGTTTATGTCGATCCATAGCTTACCTCTTGTATTATTATTTTTGCGTTAATCACCCTTGGACAGACGGACCACCCAGCCCCGCCCTGACTCGATGTTGTGGGCCCTGGAGAAGTTTCCCTGATTCACGGCAATACCCACGTTCAGCAGTGAATTGATGTAGACCAGCGACTGGCCGATTGCCGCGTCGCTGAAGGATTTTCCGAAGATAAGCCGGTTCCCGTATACGGTGTTGCCGTATTTGCTTATCTCCACCAGTACCGTATGGCCGTATTCGACTCCGAGCTCTTCGAACATGGTCCGGGGAACATTGGTCCAGAGGCTTCCGTAACGGGCGTCGAGAATATCGATGCTTGCGGTAATAATCCCATCTCGTAATTCCGCAGGCTGATGAGCGATGGTGACAGGTTCCGGCGCAAGCTCAGGTCCAATCTGTTCAAAGGTGATCACTCCCGAGGCAAGTCTGGCCCCGGTATAGGCGTAGATATCCCGGCCGTGAAAGGTGTAGCTCTTTTCGCTGCCGCCGAGGCGGTTGATGCTCTCTTCTATCTCGCGCATGGCGGTGATTCCGATGGATTCGGATATATGCGTCAGGGTTCCGTTGTCGGGCGTAACGATGTAGTGGCCGCTTTGTGCCAGGGCCACCACGCTTTTCCTGCTGGTACCGACCCCGGGATCGACTACCGACACAAAGACCGTTCCCGGCCGCCAATATTCGATGGTCTGAATCAGACGGTAACTGGCCTCCCAGATGTTGAACTGCGGAATCTCATGGGTAAGATCGTACAATTTTAGATTATCGCTAACCGCTTCCGCCACACCGTACATGGCGCTAACCGCACCGTCGATGGTTCCGAAGTCGCTTTGAAACACAAGGCTGCCGTTTGTCTTTCTCATGCATGAATGATACGCAAGATAAGGTGATGTTGCAAGATTGATACGAAGGAATGGCTATCGGGAGATGATCGGTATAGTTGCCGAAATCTTGTTGATAGCAACAGACATGATCGAACTTGTTTGAAATAGGCTTTGCGAGTATGCTCTATATATGAACAGTGATCAATTTCTACGGGCCATACGGCCCTACGGGCTTATTCCTGTTATCAAACTGGAACATCTTGAAGATGCTCGGCATATTGGAAGGGGATTGTGTGATGGTGGGCTTCCTATTGCTGAGATTACCTTTCGTTCGGAATATGCCGAGGCGGGAATAGCGCTCCTTTGCAAAGAATTCCCGGAACTTTTAGTCGGAGCGGGAACTGTTCTTACCCCGTCCCAGGCCGATGCCGCACGTTCGGCAGGTGCTCGGTTTATTGTGTCTCCCGGTTTCAATCCAAGACTTGTTGATCATGTTCTTCGTACCGGAACCATAATGATTCCGGGAGTTTCCAACCCAAGTCAGATCGAGTGGGCTCTTGAAAAGGGTTTGTCGGTTTTGAAGTTCTTCCCTGCCGAGGTTTCGGGAGGCGTGCGATTTCTCAAGGCCGTTGCCCCTGTGTATCCTCAGGTACACTTTTTACCCTCAGGCGGTATCGGCCTTGAGAATGTAAGGGAGTACCTTGCTCTTCCCATGGTATCGGCCTGCGGCGGCAGCTGGCTCACCAAGGCCGGTACGGCCGAAGGCATTGCGGCGGAGGTCAGAAAGAGTCTGAACCTTGTGCGGGGAGTTGCGGATGTTTGATCAAAAAGCGACTTCGACAGCCGATGCCAGGGTCGTTACCCTGGGTGAAATCATGCTGCGACTTACCAGTCCCGGCCACACAAGGCTTTTGCAAACGCCCTTTCTTGAGGCGAGTTTCGGCGGAGGAGAGGCCAATGTCGCCGTTTCTCTTGCCTCTTTCGGCCTTGATGCGGCATTTTTCACCGCACTGCCCGAGGGCCCCCTGGGGGATGCCGCAGTGGGAGAGTTGCGTCGACGAGGCGTCGATACCTCTGCGATTATACGGCAGGGTGAGCGCATTGGCATCTATTTTCTTGAGACCGGTGCCAACCAGCGGGCCAGCAACGTGCTCTACGATCGTTCCGGTTCTGCAATAGCTCTGCTTCGGCGGGAAGAGGTTGATCTCAGCGCCCTTTTTGCGGGAGCTAGCTGGTTTCATATCACCGGCATTACCCCTGCGATATCGGAAACGGCGGCCGCACTCAGTATCGCGGCGGTTCGGACTGCAAAGGAGATGGGGCTTACCGTTTCCTGCGATCTTAATTTCCGCAAAAAGCTGTGGAAATACGGGAAAAGTGCCCCACAGGTGATGGGGGAGCTTCTCCCGTATGTCGATATTGCCGTCGCCAATGAGGAGGACTGCCAGCACTCTTTGGGCATCGGCCTGGATATCGATGTTTCTTCCGGTGGCCTTGAAGTCGACCGCTATCGGGATCTTGCCTCCCTTGTGCTCGGTCGTTATCCCAATCTTTCCAAACTGGCCATCACCTTACGTGAGGCCAGGAGCGCCGATTCCAATGGTTGGTCGGCTTTGCTTGCCACTCGCGGCGATATCTATATGAGCCGCAGATATGAGATCCGCGATATCGTTGATCGTGTAGGAGGTGGCGATGCCTTTGCCGCCGGGCTTATTTATGGTCTCTTGTGTTTTGATGATGAGCAAGAGGCACTGGAATTTGCCGTTGCCGCGGGCTGTCTGAAACATTCAGTCTCCGGTGACCTCAACCTTGTCTCCAGACAGGAGGTGCTTCGGCTTATGTCGGGAGACGGCTCGGGCAGGGTTCGCCGATAGCTGGGGCTTTTTTTTATCTACTGTTCCGAATCGTGGTGCTTGAAGAGTCACAATTCCATCACCACCAGAATTCGGAACACTAAAAATGCAATATGCCTTAGCTAAGCAGATAGCCCCCGTCGATAACGAGTAGTTGCCCAGTGATGTTGCCTGAGGCCCTTGAGACAAGGAATAACACCCCTGCTCCAATATCTTCGGGGAGTGATAGGCGTCCCAAAGGGCTTCTTCGGACTACAGACTCCACAAGTTCGGGAGCGCGTTTTCTCAGCTGTGGTGAATCGATAAGTCCGGGAGCGACTGCGTTCACTCGTATCCCCGCAGGGCCGAGTTCGGCCGCCAAGCTGCGAGTGTAGGCTGCAACGGCTCCCTTTGTGGCATCGTAATGGGCACTTTTGCCGAAACCGGGGTGAATGGCATTGATGCTTGCCACGTTGACGATGGCAGATCCCGGATGCATGCTCTTCGCTGCCTCCCTGCAGCAAAGAAAGACTCCCCGGGCATTTATACCGAATATTCGGTCCCATTCGGCCACCGACAACTCGCTCTGCTCCGATAAAGATAGGACTCCGCTGTTGTTCACCAGGATATCAAGCGCACCCTCTTTTTTCATGATCTCTCCGAAAAGAGCCTCTACCGCTGTCTCGTTCGAGACATCGACGTGGAAAGCTTCGGCAGCCCCTCCCTTGTCGTTAATTTCCTGAACGGTTTTTTCGGCCGCCGAGGATGATGAATGATAGGCGACATATACCTTAGCGCCTGCTTCGGCAAGGGCCAGGCTAATCCCCCGTCCGATGTTGACACCGCCGCCTGTTACGAGGGCGACTTTGCCTTCAAGCGAAAAAAGGAGTGGGGTTTGTACGTTTTGCATGTGGCGAACCTCCATTGGCTGGGGTTGCTATATTGTGATGGGAATGGTGAATCCTGTCCAGGCTTGTTTTGTTCCACCACGATTCCTGACACTACTGAAGATCAACAATCACCACAAAGAGGCAGAAAGCTGCAACAGTCAACAGTGTATACCCCATCAGAACCCCATTGATCTGAGGAATCTCCCCCTCTCTTTTTTGGGGAAGGAAAAGCGGAATGACAAAGGGCGGTGGAAGGATGATCAGGGTGATGACGGCATAAAGAAAAAAGCGATCAAGATGGAGGACCGGCCCCATAATAAAAATGATGAAAAGTAGTGCAAGGGGGCCCATGATGATGATTCTTTGCAGAAAAATCATGGCTGCTTGTTTCATGTAGCGTGGTTTGAAATCCATGTTGTAGCCTATGATGATCAGAATTAAGGGAACCAGGGCGGGGCTTAGGTTTTTTAGGGTCGATATCAGAAGGCGGGCGGGAAGGGTATCTTCTCCCCACCTTGGAAAACCGCTTATGTTAAGAACGAGGCCGGCAAATATAGCGACGAGGGCCGGGTTGGTCACAAAGCTTTTGATCACTTTCGTTGTATCTGAGCGGGAGCCGGTAAGCCCGCTTAGCGACGGGACCATGACAAACCAGACGAAGAACTCCTGGCCGAGCCCTATGATGGCAATCTTCCCAAGCTGTTGCTGCCCGAAGGCTGCGACAAAAAGGGTGATGCCCATCATCCCGAATTCAAAAGAGCTCATGAGGTAGCGAAAGGCTGGAGGTTCATGAAACTTCTTCCTCATAGCGAAACCGTAGGCATAGGTTACCACACAAAGAAAAAAGGCAAAGAGGGGCAGCAGAATATAATTGCCTTGCAGGCGCATATCGAGGAAGGTCAAAAAAAGGGCGGAAGGAAGGATCACTTTGAGGACCAAAATCTGGAGCCCTTGAACATGCGTTGGGTCTATGACGTGCATGGTCCGTAACAGCATGCCGCTGATAAGCAGAATGAGAATCGGGCCGATGGTGATTATAATCGATAGAAACTGCTCTTTCATTATGCTTTCTTCTTTCTTTTTTCGTCTATCTTTATAAGGGCTATCGCAGTCGCACTGTCGGTGATCAGTACATTGAGATACCCTCCCTTCAGGGCGCCGTAGAGGGCCGGTGCCTTGACACTGTTTCCCGAGACCCCGACAACCGTATCGATCTGCCTAAGATCCTCTAAACTGATTCCTATGGTCCTGCGGTCGAAGTCCGTGTCGAGATAATTGCCTTCTATATCGAAGTGGCGGGCACAAATATCACCGATCGCGCCTTCTTTTATAAGTTTGCGCAGCTCATCCTTTGTTATGTATCCGGTTCGAAGGAGACTGTAGTTATCAATGTCTTCGGTATAGCCGATTCCCACGAAGGTGATATTAGCCTTCCTCGCATTGGCAAGGGTGTTGTGGATTCTGATATCCTGTAAAAGAGCGTTGCGTACCGATTCGCTTTCGACCACCAGGGGAACATGAAGATAAAAGCTGGAGCAGCTTAGTCTTTCGGCGAGCATCTGGGCGTAGCGGGGGCCGTCGGTGGTGACAATTTCCGACCCTGATGCGCCGATGAGCTGGATGACCTTGGCATCTGGAAGTTCTCTTTGTTCGATGCAGCGAAGCATCTCCCGTAAGGCTTTTCCCCAGGAAATTCCGATGATTGAATCCGGACGGACAACACTGTTGAAGTAGTCCGCTGCAACCCTTCCCAGGTCGGCCATGCTGCAGTCGGTCTCTTCATTTTGGCAGACGATGATTCTGGCCTCTTTCAGACCAAACCTTTGTATGATCTCCGTTTCAAGACTTTGCGAGGTCCAGGGATGCTTAACCCGAATCTCGACGATATGAGTTTCTCTGGCTTCATTCAGCATTTTTGAGATGATGGGACGGGCAATCCCCACCTCCGTTGATATTTCCTGCTGGTTCTTGCCTTCGTTGTAGTACAAATAGGCAATCTTTGCCAAAAGGGCCTTTCGATACTCCTCTTTTTCGATGGTAATCATACCTGCGTCCTCGTTGTGCTTGATTTCTACCTTACCTGTAGTTTCGTAAAAATTCAATAAAAGTATACATGATGAAAAAACAAATGTAAATAACAAATGTAACAATTAAAAATGATAATTTGTGTAAAACAAAATGTTGACAAATAAAATATCATATGTTTAAATTAATTTGTAACAAATAATCTTGTAATACAACTACAAATAGGAGAGCTTATGTTTGACAATATCTCTTGGGGAAAAAAACGTCGTCTTTCTCAGATTGTGAAGGGTGATGGCAGGGCCTTGATGCTTGCCATCGATCATGGCTATTTCATGGGGTCGACCACCGGCATGGAGGTTCCGTCGAAGGCCATTGAGAAGTTACTTCCGTATACCGATTCCCTGATGCTCAGCCCAGGTGTCCTGACAAGTAGCATAGATCCCGATTTTGGCAAGGGCTGTGTTTTGCGGGCCTCCGGCGGTAATACCATCTTAGATAAGGATATCGATGATGAAGGGCTTATCCTCACCGCAGAAGAAGCGGTCAGGCTCAATGCCTCCGCCGTTGCCGTTTCCATTTTTGTCGGTGCCGAACACTCTCATCAGACTATTCTCAATCTAAGTACGATGATCAGCGATGCGGCACGCTTTGATCTGCCGGTCCTCGGCGTGACTGCGGTAGGAAAGGCGCTGAAAGATAAAAAGGAGAAGCGCTACCTTGCTCACGCTTCGCGGATTGCGGCCGAGTTGGGAGCCGATATCGTCAAGACCTACTATTGTGACGGTTTTGAAGAGGTCGTGACGAAGACCCCTGTTCCCATCGTGGTCGCCGGAGGGCCGAAGCTTGATACCTACGAGGATGTACTGACCCTTTGTTACCGATCGATCCAGGAAGGAGCCATCGGCGTGGATATGGGGAGAAACATCTGGCAGTCCGAGTATCCCTCTGCGATTATCCAGGGTGTTCAGAAAATCATCCATGAAAACTTTTCTGTGAAACAGGCCCTCGAGTATACCAACGATCTTTGTAATGAAGAGACAAAGCGTGTTGAACTGTTCAAGGTAACAGCCCGGGATATCGAAGAGAGCAAGCTTCACTAAAACGGAATCGAGGTCATATGGAAACTGCGGAAGAGAAGCAAAAAGAGGAAATCTTGGTGCTCTCAAATATCTGGAAATCCTTCAGCGGTGTTTCTGTTCTCAAAGGGGTCAATATGACCCTTCGGGAGGGGGAGATTCACGCTTTACTCGGGGGAAACGGCTCGGGAAAGTCGACCCTCATGAAGATCGTTTCCGGGATCTACGGTCGTGATGCCGGGACGATCCTTGTGGACGGAGAAGAGGTGGTATTCCAAAACCCCTCGCAGGCCCATCTGGGGCACATCTATCTGGTTCCACAGGAGCCTCAGATCTTTCCCCACCTCAGTATCGAAGAGAATGTCATCTTGGGAACGGGGTGTAAGGTCGGTGATATGACCAGGGAGATTGTTCGAATAGGAGAAGCCCTTGGCTTTTGCGAGGATCTCTCAGAGCTTGCAGGGGCTTTGAGCATAGCACAACAGCAGCTGCTCGAAATCATTCGCGGTCTTATCCGCAAGGCCAGAGTGCTTATTCTGGACGAGCCTACATCGACCCTCACCTTTAAAGAGGTGAACTCCCTTTTCGAACGGTTGAAGGTTCTTAAATCCCAGGGGATAGGCATCTTTTTCATCTCCCACAGGCTTAATGAAATACTTGAGATTTCGGACCGGGTGAGCGTACTTCGGGATGGGAACATGGTGCTTTGTAAAGCGACTTCTAAACTTGATCACATCAAGTTGGTCAAAGCCATGTTACCTGAAGGAAAGGCGGGCAGGGAGGAACCTTGCGAAGAGAAGCGGCAATCCATCGGTGATGAGACCGTTTTTGAACTGCATGATTTTAGTTCCGAGGATTTCAAAGATATTTCTCTCAATGTCAAAAGCGGGGAGATTGTGGGGCTTGCCGGTGTCGTGGGTGCGGGACGGACGGAACTTGCAGAAGCGGTCATGGGAATCACCGGAGGAAGCGAGGGAAGAGTATGTGTTTCCGATAAAGAACTTGCGGTCCGGACCCCCGGCCGCTGTCAGGAATCCGGGCTTGTCTATGTGCCGGAAGATCGTGCGGCTCACGGAATTTTTCTCGGACAGCCTAATTACTTTACCACGACTTCCAGCATCCTTCGCCGTTTCGGAAAGGTATTCATGTCGTCGGGAAAGGAATACGGCATTGCCAAACGCTTCATCGAGCAATTCAGAATAAAGGTGGCTGGCCCCGATCAGGTCGCATCGACCCTTTCGGGCGGGAATCAGCAAAAGGTGGTACTTTCACGGGTGATTGCCTGTGATCCCAGCGTGATCATCCTTGACGAACCGACAAGGGGTGTCGATGCCGAAGCCCGTCTTGACGTGTACAAAATCATCAGGTCGCTGACGGCTCAGGGGGTCGGCGTCTTACTTATCTCCTCCGACCTCGAAGAAATTCTCGAACTGAGCGACCGTATTTACATTATGTACCACGGTCAGATCACCGGTGAGTATGCACGAAGCGAATGCGACATCGAAACCGTTACGGCGGGAGCCTTTGGAGTGCAGGGTAGCCATGTTTAGCGTATTAATAAGAAAACGGGCATTTCTGGTCTTTCTGATTCAGATTGTGCTCATTATCGTCGTTGGGATCATCAATCCCCTTTTTGTCAGGATCTCGACACTATCGGGAATCATAGATTCCTCACTTATTATCGTATTGATCGCCTTAGGCGAGATGTTTGTCCTGCTTACCGGCGGTATCGATGTTTCGGTCGGTGCCATTACCGGTCTGAGCGCCGTTGCTGTGGGGCTTTCCCTAAATGCGGGGATCTCCATCCCCATGAGCATGATCCTGGGACTCCTGGCGGGATTTACAGCGGGAGCTGTCAATGGCATAGGGGTCGGACTCATAGGCGTTCCTCCCATCATCATGACCCTCGGTACCATGGGGGTGTTCCGAGGCACCATGTACATCCTCACCGGCGGTAGCTGGATCGACCATGTGGTCACATCCTACAAGCGTATTTCCGGTATCGACCTCTTCGGCATCAGTGCCCTTGCCTGGATTGTTCTCCTTCTCGGGATCATCAGTGCTCTTATCATCCAGAAAACAAGGGCCGGACGTATCTTCCACTATGTCGGAGACAACCGGGAAGGTGCCTTTTTCATGGGAATTCATGTAAAGGCGGGAGTCTTTTGGGCTCATGTTTTTGCCGGTCTTTTTGCCGGCCTGGCCGGTCTGGTTTTTGTGTCGCAGATCGGTTTTATTCCGATGCAGACGGGTTCCGGTCAGGAGATGAGGGCCGTCGCCGCCTGCGTTCTCGGCGGGGTAAGCCTTTCCGGCGGGGTAGGCGGCCCCATGGGGGCGCTGGTCGGAGGCCTGTTTCTTACCACCATCGATTCCATCCTTGTTTTCCTGAAGGTTCCTGCATTCTGGAACGACGCGATTGCCGGGGCCATTCTGCTTTCGGTCGTCTTGCTTGATTTCAGATTCAGAAAGGCCTTCGAGGCTCAGCTGAAAAGCAGACGGGCCCAGCTTGTACTTGAAGAGTCCGCACTTGAGGAGGGGGCCGTATGAAACTCGTAGGCAACGTTTCCTTTAAACGATGGGAATACTTTATCCTTCTTGCACTTTTTCTGGAGATTGCTGTTTTCGGCCTGATCAATTCGTCGTTCTTCAACTTTTCGAATTTGCTCTATACGACGAGTGATTTTGCCCACATCCTGCTGGTTGCCGTGCCGCTTACCCTGGTGGTTATTACCGGAGGAATCGATATCTCCATCGCCTCGATGATGGGACTTACCTCCATCGTAACAGGTTTTTCCTGGCAGATGGGCCTGCCCATCGGAGTAGCGATCCTTGCCGGTTTTCTGGCAGGTCTTTTGGCCGGATTGTTTAATGGTCTCCTCGTTTCCTCTACAGATATCCCGGCCATTGTTATTACCCTGGGGACGATGTTTCTCTATTCGGGACTGGCAACCGGGATTGCCGGGAGCCTTGGAGCTTCCGGTTACAACGGAATCGGGGGATTTCCCGAAGGCTTTGTTTCCCTTGCCTACGGAGGCCTCGGAGCTGTTCCGAACAGCCTTATCATCGTTCTGCTTTTCTCCCTCGTTTTAAGTCTTTTCCTGAAAAAGAACAGGGTCGGGCGTTCCCTCTATCTGATCGGCGACAACATGGAAGCGGCTCGCTACAGCGGTATCAAAATCAGAAAGACCCTGATGATCACCTATTCGCTCACCGGCATCGGTGCCGCCATCGCCGGTATCCTCCTTACCTCCTATTTTACCTCGGCGCGATCGGATCTCGGATCGGAAGCGCTGCTTCCCGCCCTTACCGCCGTTGTCTTGGGAGGAACGGACATCCAGGGAGGAAAAGGGAGTGTGGCAGGCACCTTGATCGCGGGGATCTTTCTCGGTGTTTTGAAGCAGGGATTGATGTCCATGGGGGTCACCAACGATGTATCCCAGGTGGTAACCGGTTTTATTCTGATCGCCACCGTTGTCGGGAAGGTCGGGTACTCCTTTTTCAAACAGCAGCGTCTCAATCGGAGGGCACTGCGTATCGGGCTCCAGGCCTAATAGGCGGGGGCGGTTTATGTGGTTCTTGCCGCCTCGTTTAGAGGTGGAAGCATAATAATTCTCACGGAGGTGTAATGATGAGAAGCATGATGAGAATGGCGGGCATGATAGTACTTTTAAGCCTGCTTATCGTTTCCTTTTCCTTCGCCGGCGGGCAGGGCGAAGCAGGAGGAACACGTGTTGCGTTCATTCCGAAGATTACCGGTAACGGCTTTTTTGAATCAGGCGGCAAAGGCGCCGTGGAGATGGGCAAGGAGTTGGGAATTTCCGTCAAATACGATGGTCCCAGCGAGGCCAGTGTCAGCGCGCAGATCGAATATATCAACAACTTTGTAAACCAGGGATACGATGCGATTGCCGTTTCCGCCCTTTCTCCCGACGGGCTCAACCAGGCACTGAAGCGGGCGATGGACAAGGGGGTCAAGGTTTTGACCTGGGACTCCGATGTCGATCCACGCTACCGCTCCTACTACATCAATCAAGGGACCCCTCAGCAACTTGGAAAGCTTCTCGTAAAGATGGTTGCCGATCAGGTGGGGGGAAAGGCCGCCAAGGTTGCATTTTTCTATTCCAGCCCGGAGGTTACCGACCAAAACCAGTGGGTAAATGTGGCAAAGGAGACCATAGCAAGCGAGCACGGCAATTGGGAGGTCGTTACCACCCAATACGGTTATCAGGATCCCCAGAAATCCCTCCAGACCGCCACCGATATTTTCACAACCTATCCGGAACTTGATGCGATTCTGTGTCCCGATTCCACCGCTCTCCCTGCCGCGGCACAGGCTGCAGAGAACATGGGTATTGGCGGGAAGGTCATCATTGTCGGCTTTTCCACACCGAATGCCATGAAGCAGTACGTAAAGTCCGGTACGGTGAACCGCTTTGCCCTCTGGGATGTTGTTGTCCAGGGCAAACTGGCTGTTTATGTTGCCAACCAACTTGCAAACGGCACGGTGTATAACGTCGGCGACTCCTTTGATGTACCCGGGGTCGGAACGGTCAAGGTTTCCCCGAACTCGGTTCAGGGCTACGACTATGAAGCGGACGGAAACGGCATCATCTTGCTTCCCGAACGAACCGTTTTTAACGCAGAAAATATCGATAACTACGATTTCTAAACTATCACCATGGGGTCGTTTCGGCGGCCCCGCTTCAAAAGCTGAGAGGGTAGAGGAATGAAACATCTGTTGGCACTGGATGCGGGTACCGGAAGCGGTCGAGCAGTCATATTTGATGAAACCGGTAGACAAATAGCGGCGGTGGGCCGTGAATGGAGCCATCCCGAAGAGGAAGGGGTTCCCGGTTCCATGAGATTTGACTGGGAACGAAATTGGGAATTGCTTGAGAACTGCCTGAAAGAGGCGCTCTCACAGGTTTCCGATCTCGATCTTGCAGGGATCGCTGCAACCAGCATGCGGGAAGCAATTGTTCTGTTCGATCATCAGGGCAACGAGATATGGGCCTGTTCAAATGTCGATGCCAGGTCCGTCGAGCAGGTGATTGCCCTTAGAAAAGATCATCCGGAGCTTGAAGAACAGGTCTACAAGGCCTCGGGCCAGACCTATTCCCTGGCAGCCATTGCCAGGCTGCTTTGGGTCAAGGAGCGCAGACCCGATATCTATGAAAAAGCTGCATCGGTGGCAATGCTCAGCGACTGGATCGCTCATAAACTCGGTGCCCCTTTGAGCATCGATCCTTCCAACGGCGGTACCACCGGCCTGTTTAACCTTGAAACCCGCGCTTGGGACCCTGCTCTTGCCAGGGCCTGCGGTATCAAAGAAGAGCTTCTTTCCGCTGCGGTCCATGAGTCCGGCGAGGTGATCGGAGCCGTCGGCAGTGAAGCCTCTCTCCGCACTGGCTTGCCGAAGGGGCTCCCCATCGTCACCGGAGGCGGGGATGCCCAGCTCGGCAGCATCGGGGTAGGTGCCGTGCAGGCGGGGGATTGTGCGGTGTTCGGAGGCAGTTTCTGGCAGCAGGAACTGAACATGAACAGGCCCTTTGAGGATGCAAGTCGCCGGGTCCGCATCAATTTCCATGCCGTTCCCGAGCTCTGGCAGGCGGAGACCATCGTCTTTTATCCCGGCATTGTGATGCGCTGGTTTCGGGACGCCATCTGCCCCGATCTGAAGCCGACGGCTGCGGCGCGAAAGATGTCCACCTACGCCCTGATTTCGGAAATGGCGGCCCAGGTCCCCGCGGGATCAAAGGGTATCATTCCCATCTTTTCGGGCCCGATGAACTATTCGAAGTGGTATCATGCCGCTCCATCGTTTTTAAACCTCAATGTGGAAGGTGATATTTCCACCCGGGCGGCCATGGGCCGTTCCATCCTCGAAAACGCCGCGATCGTGACAAAGGCAAATCTTCTGCGCATCAGGGACTTTACCGGTACCTTTCCCGAAAAGGTGATCTTTGCCGGCGGAGGATCTGTCGATCCCTTCTGGTGCCAGATCCTTGCCGATGTGCTTCAGGTCCCGGTGGAGACCCGTAAGGTAAAGGAGGCCACGGCCCTGGGAGCCGCAATCTGCGCAGGAAAGGGCACCGGCCTTTACGGAAGTTTTTCCGACGGGGTGGCGGCTGTCGTTCGAAAGGAGCGACTCTTCGAACCTGATCGTGGCAACGCCTCGGTGTATCAGGAAACCTATGACCGTTGGCTAAAGGCATATACGCAGCAACTTACCCTGGTGGATGCCGGTATTACGACATCAATGTGGAAAGCGCCGGGCGAATGAGCCCGCAATTATAGCATGGAGGAAGAATTTTGACGTACAAGATGATCAACGAAAAGGAAGTAGCCTACCGATTCGACGGCATATCCGGTCCGAAATACCTTTTACGGGGACCACATGTCGATATCGGCATGGTTGTTATCATGCCCGGTGAGGACTTTACCTGTCATTATCATGAACGGATCGAGGAGGATTTTTTCACCCTCGAAGGAAGTGTTGAGATCTATGTGGATGAACAGAAGATCGTGCTGAACGAGGGAGACCTCATTCATGTGCCCCCGAAAAGCAACCACTATCTGAAAAATGTCGGGGATAAGCCCTGGAAAGCGATGTTTGTGAAGGCTCCCTATGACCCGAAAGATAAGGTTGATGTGGACTGGGTTCCCGCCTGATCCTGGTTCCCACGTTGACCCTTTCTATCGACCCTGCCGCCAGGGCTCTCATCTTTGATATCGATGGGACCCTGGTGGACACCCTCGCTATTCACTATCGGGCATGGAAAACGACGCTTCTGGAGCTTGATAACTATAGCCTTTCGCCCCAGCAGTTTAAGGCGATTATCGGGTATGGAAAGAACGACATGGTCGAACGGCTTTCTTTGCTTCTTGCAAGGCCCCTTGATTTTCGATTGCATGTGGAGCGACAGGAGGCTCATTACACCTCCGGCCTCGTTTTTGCGCGGCCGATAGAGCCTGTTGTCGCGCTTCTTACCGACTATTTCGGAAGGCTTCCCGTCTGCCTCGCCACTTCGGAACACCGTCGGATAGCCGAGCTGAATATCAAGGCCGCAGGACTTGCCGGACGTTTCGATTTTCTGCTTGCTGCGGAGGATGTGGATCGCCCGAAACCCGATCCGGAGATCTATCTGGAGGCTTCGCGCCTTATGGGCCGGGCCCCGGAGCTTTGCCAGGTCTTTGAGGATAGCCCCGTCGGCATCCGGGCGGCTCGTTCCGCCGGCATGATGGTCACCGATGTTTCGGCATGTACTTCCGACGTTCTTTTTTGATGTCGGGATCGTCTTCCTAACGCCATTCTGACGAATCGGACTTTCCTGGACCCTGGCTTCCGTTGTATGGTGACAACATGCAACGGAGAAGCGCTTTTGGCTGGCCATTCGAACAGTGGTTCCCGGCCTTTGCCATCGTGGGATTGGCAGTTCCTCTTACCCACCTTATTAAGGGACCTGTAGGCATGGCCTCCGGTGGCGGCCTGGGCGAAGATATTGCCCTGGCCCTGCTGCTTTCCCTTCACCTTCTGTGGCTCCTTTCCGTAAGGATGGGGAAAACAAGGGGCCGTCTCGGCACCAGAATACGGCTCAGACGCCTTTCCGTTGGCAGTGAACTTCTGCTCGTTCCCTCGCTTCTTTTTCTGCTTTTTTCGTTGATTTTTGCTGCCAATGCCAATATGAGTTATGCTCAGTGGTTTGCCGAGACAAAGGGGAACCTCAGACTTGCCCCCGATTCATCCATCCAGCGGCTCAACAGCCTGATCCGCTATCTTCCCCTTGTATTGCTCGATGGTGTCGGCTACGTTGCCGCTCGCATCGGACGACGAGGACGGCTGGCTGCGGAAGGCGGCAGAGGCTTGGATCTGTTTCTTTGGCGTTGGTCGACACTTCTCGCCCTTGCTTCGGCCGTGCTTGTAAGCCTTTCGTTTTCCACACCTTTGGCGGTAAAGGGGATCGGCTGGATAGGCTATATCGCACCGATTCCCCTGCTTTTGGTGCTGTCGTATACCTCGCCTGTCAGGGCCTTTTTCGCCGGCGTATCCTACGGGACACTTCAGGCGCTTCTCGGTAACTACTGGCTTGGTACCTACGATCTGCTTTCCCTCCATTTTGTTACCGATTTTCACATTGTGATCTACTGCCTCTATATTCCCCTGCTTTTATTGCTCTCAAGGGCCGTTCCGGGTTCCCTGGGGCGGCGTCTTCGGCTGCCTCTGATGGCGTTGATATGGGTCGCCTTTGATTTTATTCGTTCCGGGGGCTTTCTCGGCTACCCCTGGGGGATTCTCGGCACCAGCCAGTACCGCTATCCGGTGGTGATCCAGATTGCCTCCCTTTTCGGCGTGTGGGGTGTCAATCTCTTTCTCTGGCTCTTTGCCGCCCTCGTTGCTTCCCTTATAGAAGGATTTTCTCAGGGCGGGAAACAACTTGGAAGGAAACCCGTGCGCTGTTGCGAGGCGCTGCTCCTTGTTGTCATGACCCTCTCCGTAATGGTCTACGGTGTTGTTGCTCTCGACAAATGGGAAGCCCGTGAAGCGAAAAGCGAAATAACCGTGGCCCTTATTCAGCAGAACACCGATCCCCGTAAAAACGACTACGCATCGACCCTTGATGTTTTGGAATCCTTAACCCGTGCTGCCCTCTCGTCGCCGTCAAGCTCTCTGTCTGATACACTTCCTGATGATGTGGTCGCGTTAAAAAGAAGCGGGAAACCGGTCGACCTTGTCGCCTGGTCTGAAACGGCCTTTGTACCGAATCTCCGGAAGTGGGGCGCCATGGATCCTTCCTCGCATCCCAATGCGGCCCTTGCCAACCGGCTTCTGCATTTTCAGCGACAACTCCGCACCTGGCTTTTGACCGGCAATGATGACTACGACGAGGTGATCGGTGATGACGGCGGGAACATAAGAAACCACTACAACGCCTCGGTTTTGTTCTCGGATACCGGGAAGCGTATCGCCACCTATCGAAAGATGCATATGGTTCCCTTCTCCGAGTACTTTCCCTATGAAAAGCAATTTCCCCTTTTCTATAAAATTCTGACCGACTTCGACGCCACCTTGTGGGAGGCCGGAAGCAATTCGGTGATCTTTTCCCACCCCAGAGCCGATTTTATCACCCCCATCTGTTTTGAGGACAGTTTCCCCGGTGAGGTGGCGGCACATGTGGTACCCGGAGTCGATATGATTCTCAATATTTCCAATGATTTTTGGAGTAGAACCGAAACCGAAGGACAGCAACACGCCGCAAACGCCCTCTTTCGGGCTGTTGAAAATCGTCGCCCCCTGCTTCGTTCGACGGCAAGCGGGCTTACCTGCATCATCTCGCCTGTCGGGAAAATCCGCGTGGAACTGCCCCACTACCATCCCGGTTATATCGTTGCCGATGTACCATTGTACGGGAGACCTGAAACCTTTTATCAGCGGCATATCGACCTGCTTCCCCGACTGATCCTTTTGTTCCTTCCACTGTTTCTCGTTTCCGGACTCATACTGCGGTTGTGCCGGGTCATCCGATACCGCTGATAAAGGCCTTGACCAACGCCTGTCGTCGAGCTATCATTATTATAACAAATCTTATGCACAATGGTGCGGAAAGGAAGTGTATATGAAAACCAGGAACGCTATCTCGGTGAGTATCCCCGGAATGGGGGAGTGAGGTAGGTACTTTTTCATATACACTCATTCCATTCCGGGGAGATTCTGACCGTTAGGCGGTATGCCTTTCGTATATGAACCTCTTTCTACGGATGGAAACCATTGCATTATTCCGACAATATATATCGTCTCGAGCAATATGGCTGGAATAGTCGTTTTGCCGAAAATTTCGAACCCTATCGATGTCAGGGATTGATACCTGCCAGAGTCGTCCGTGACGGCAGAGAGCGCTATCGGGGGATCCATCCCGGTGGTGAAGCAGCGTTGACCCTTTCCGGGAGCTTCCGTTATCTCCTTGATCTCGGCGTACAGCCTATGCCGGTGATAGGAGACTGGTGTGCCCTCTCCTCCACCGACGATCCCGCTCATTTCCGTATTGAGGGAATCCTGCCCCGTGCCACGGTTCTGCATCGCCGCAGCTGCGGCGACGAGGATCTGAGTGCGGCAAACGTTGATGTGATAGGAATTGTTTCATCCATCGCGAAAGGCCTCAACCTTCGCCGGATCGAGCGTTTCCTTGCCAATGTTCAAAGCGGGGGGGCTCAGGGGGCCCTGATTCTTACAAAGATCGATCTTGTCGATGAGCCGGAGACCTACAGGCGACGGGCTGCCGCCCGTTTCGGAGAACTTCCCATCTATCTTGTGGACTCGATCTCCGGAGCGGGAGCCGGGGAGCTTAACGATCTTTTTCTTCCTGGAAGAAGTATCGCCCTGACCGGCATCAGCGGAGCGGGAAAATCCACCCTTATCAATCTCCTTCTCGGAAGCTCGATGGCAAGGACCTCAGCGGTTCGCGACAGCGACGGACGGGGAAGACACACCACCACGGAACGGGTACTTTTCCGCATTCCTTCCGGCGCTTTGGTCATCGATACGCCGGGGGTCCGGTCGGTAGGCATTACCGGCAGCGAGGCATCGACAGAGGCTTCCTTCGATGATATTGCACGTTTGGCCGAAGCGTGTCGTTTTTCGGACTGTACCCATCGCAATGAACCGGGCTGTGCGGTAAGAAAAGCGCTTTTAGCCGGAGAGATCGAACAGGATCGTTATCTCAACTATCTGCAGCTTTTGCATGAGGCCTCTGCCGGAGAGGTCGATGAGCGTGAAAGGCGGCGGGAGAAGGATCGCCGCTTCGGCAGGCTTCGCTATACCATGCGGAAAGAGGGACGGAGGGGAGGCTTCGATGGCCGCTGATGTAGCTTCCGGCTTTCGGTGCATTCACTGCGGAGCGCCCGTTCCTGCCTATTCCTGGGGAACCAGACACCGAAACCACTGCCCCTTCTGCCTCTGGAGCCGGCATGTCGATATTCGTCCGGGGGACCGGGCAAGCCTCTGCGGCGGTGCCATGGAACCCATTGCAATCTGGAGCAAGAGCGACGGGGAGATAATGGTGCTTCACCGCTGTAGCGTCTGCGGGACCATAAAAGCGAATCGCTGTGCCGGGGACGACGACGAAACGATTCTTTGTGCTCTTGCTTCCAGGATAGCCGATGCCGTCGGCCTAAGGAAATAGTGCTTGCTGGGCATTACCCTTGTCTCTCTTTCCTTCGGACTTGGAGATTCGGGGATGCTCAGCTTTTGAGGCGATCCTTGAGTGCCAACTCCAGCAAAGCGGCATAGACCCGCCAGGATTCAGGGCTATAGCCCCCTGCCATAAGATATGCGGCGGGAATCCTGCGTTCTTTCAAAAAATCATAGACAAGGCGATCCCGTTCGGCCATCTGTTCGAGCGTCAACTGTAACTTCGCCGAGGAGGGGAGGGTATCCTTTTCGTAAGGATCGGAACCCGAGACCACGATGGCAAGATCCGGCTTCATGAATGCGGCGAGTTTTTCCAGCCCCTCGGCAAGGGCACGGTTGTAAAGGTGCTCCTCCCCCTCGAAGACAGGGATATCGATATCGCTGGGAATAAAGGAGGGATGCTGTGTACCGTCCGGGCCGAATTCGAGTCTGTCCAGAGGCCATCCTGCGCCCATATGGATGCTCAGGGTTCTGATTGATGGATCGGAATGTGCAATTGCAGCGCTTCCGTCACCTTTGTGGGCATCCACATCGATCACCCAAACACTTTCGACACGCTTTTCCGCCATGAGCCGTCTTGCGGTAATCATTATATCGTTTATCAGGCAGAATCCGTGACCGAAGTCGGGATGAGCGTGGTGGAATCCTCCGCCGAAGTAAAAGCAGAAACCCGATTCCAGGGCACTTTTTGCGCACTGATAGGTTCCGGCCGTTTTCACAAGGAGTGTGTCGAAGAGTTCTTTAAGGGGACGTTTGGCCTTTGACGGATCGTAGCGGTTATAGTTTCCCTTCTCGTCAAGAAGTTCGAAGGCTTCAATAAGAGTGCTCTCCCGTTCTTCCTCGAAGATCCGCTTCACGTAGTTCGGTGTATGGACTCTTGTTACATCCGTGCGGCTGATGCTCTCCTCGTGTTCTTTGCAGATTAATGCCGCAAGATGGGGACGGATTTCCGGCAGACCGGAAAGATATTCAATGCATTTGGGTGCCCGAATGTCTGAAACAGGGATCCCGATACCGAAATCCGAGAGCGGTGCTATGTCCTGATAATATATTATCATACGTATAGTATAACGCATGGGCGTTGCTTTGCCCATGACCCATTGACAATTATATATATAAAATTATATATTAAGTAAAACTAATTTTGGAGGTTCGCTATGAATCTACTAATCGGTGTTCTGATTGCGATTGGATTCTTCTTTGTTCTTCAATATGGAATGGTATTGAAAATGAGGATGAAAAAGGGAAAACAGGCTCCGGAGTTAAGCGGTAAGTATGATCGGGCTTTGAAAAACGGAGGAGCTGCTCTCTTTTATTTTTATAGCGACGGATGTGGCGCCTGCAAACCTATGACCCCCCTATTTGATGAATTTTCTTCTACAAGAAAAAATGTCTTTAAAGTAAATATTTCAAACGACATGGCTACGGCCCGAAAATTCGGTGTAATGGGAACCCCCTCGACCGTACTTGTCCGAGATGGCAAGATAGCCGAATTCCTTGTCGGTCCCCAGCCTAGGGAACGGATAGAAGCGCTTCTCCCCGGCCGGTGAGGTGCTTGACACTACGCTATAATCCATTAATCTTACCATATGGAAAAAATAGGCAATGTAGGGAGAACCGCAGGGATTCTATGATGCTGAGCAGGTTGACTGCCGAATGTCGAATACTGTTGTCTCCCTATTCTCAACACCGGAGGGATTTTGTTGCCTACAATCGTGAGACAAATGCACATTCTCTTTTCCATTTTTCCATCCTTTTACACCTTTCCGTTTTAATCTGGATTATTTTTTGCCTGTTCGACGGCAGCACCGTGATATTTTATCTTCCGGTCCTTTTCCTATCTATCATGATGGCCTTGGGTTCCGGCTTCATCATTTTTCACTCTCCCTGTCATGCCGCGAAGTGGGGACATACGCTCCTCCATGTTTCGATTCTTCTTCTTTTTACCTGGGTGATCTTATTTTGCCACTACTCAGGGCTTTCTCTCTTTTCTTCGGTTTTGTTCATGAGCTGTTATCTGCTGGTCTCTTCGATCTTCTTACTCCACCCGTTTTTTATCATTCCCGTATATCTGGCAGGTGCTCTTATCTTTTATGCTTCAGATCAGTTTGCCGACCTGAATCGGGCTCTTTGGGTCGCTTTGGGCCTCATGGGACTGATGGCTTCGGCTATGCGTTGGATACTTAGCTTCCATCGATTTCGGGATGTGCTTGATATCAAAAAGAAGAGAGAAAAAATAAACCTTGCCATGGAGGGAGCAGGCCTCGGCTTCTGGAGCTGGGATATCGGAACGGATTGTCTTGAGGCCGACGATCGTTGGTTTTCTATGCTCAATCGGAAGCCTGTATCGGCACTCCGCTTTGAGGAGCTTTTGGCGATGATGCACCGTGCCGATCGTCACATTGCGGCCCAAAAGATAAAAGAAGCCCTTCAACCGGGAAAGGAGAGCTACGAGCAGATATTTCGTCTTGAAACCGATGACGGCAGCTATCGCTGGATCAGCTCGAAGGGCATGGTCACCAGAAGGGGGTGTGACGGCTCTCCCCTGGAGATGCACGGAATCCATCAGGATGTTCATGCAAGAATGCTTCAGCAGCAGAAACTCATCCAAAGCGAGAGTCGTTTCCGGGCCTATGCGGAACACAGCCCCGTGGCGGTCTTTGTTTTTTATGGCAGGGCCATCAGCTATGCTAACCCCCAGGCCTCTTCGCTTACCGGATATTCACTGGAAGAGCTCCTCTCGTTTCCCGATTTCTTTGTTCTTGTTGCCGGAAGTGAACGAGTGCGGCTGAAGGCGAGGCTTGCCCTGTTCCGTACCTTTAATGTCGATGATCCCCGCATAGTCTTTCAGCTGCTTACCCGAACTGGCAAGCGGTTATGGGTGGAAGGTTATGCCTCAATGGTCGAAGAGTCGGGGGAGGTTCTTTTTTCGCTTGTCGATGTTACCCTTCGTCACCAGGCCCAGATGCGGCTCTCCGAGTATGCAACCTACGATGAATTAACCGGGGTCTACAACCGTCGGGTCGGTCTGGCAATGCTTGAGAAAGAGCTGCATCGTTCAAAGCGGGAGCGGCTTCCTCTTACGGTCGGTTTTGCCGATATCGACAGACTCAAGTTGGTTAATGATACCCTTGGTCATGAGGCAGGGGACCGCCTTATTACGAGGATTACCGCGGTAATGAAACGGATTCTTCGAAGCGGGGATGTTATTTGTCGTCTTGGCGGCGATGAGTTTTTACTCATCCATCCCAACTGTACAACGGATGCGGCAAAGCAGCTTCGTATAAGAATCGATGAGGAACTCGCACGGGAGGCGGTAATCTCGGAAGGGATTCCTCTTAGTGTCAGCATAGGCTATAGTTCCTTTGAACCCGCCTCCACACAATATGAGCTTGAGATAGAGGTTTTGGTGGATCAGCTGGTCAATTGCGCCGATCAGCGGATGTATCGTCATAAGCGGGATAAGAAAAGCTGAACTCCTTCTTTTATCTCATCCCTGATTTTTCTCGTGTAGGCCAGCTTTTCCTCTTCAGTGCCCTGAAAACTTGAAGGGTCTCCAAAGGGCCAGTGAAGTCGCTTCCCTGCTCCGGGAAAGATGGGACACCGTTCCTCCGCCTCTTTGTCGCAGACCGCTATAACGTAATCGTAACGACGCCCTTCCTTGCGGAAATCGAAAACACTCTTCGTAGTGTTGCCTGAAATGTCGTAACCATCTTCCTGCATCGCCCGTACCACTATGGGGTTAAGCTTCCCCGGCTCCAATCCCGCGCTCTTGGCTTCGACCTTTCCATGGCCCATGGCGTTTAGATAGGTTTCTGCCATTTGGCTGCGTGCGCTATTATGGATGCAGACGACAAGTACCCGCACCGTTTCCCCGTTTCCCATACTACTTCCTATTATAGGAGTATGCCCAAGGTCAATTCTCTGCGTGATGATGAGAAGAATTTTAACAAAAAACTCATATCCGGCCGGAAGAAGAAATGGATATTGACAAAAAAACCGCCTCTGACAGGCGGTTCATCCATCGTAATCTTTCGGGAGCGACGGGGCTTGAACCCGCGATCTCCGGCTTGACAGGCCGGCGCGATAACCAACTTCGCCACGCCCCCACATCGGTAACGTGAAAATGAGGATGCATGATTTTCACGCTTATGTCAAGAGAAGTTTATCAACGGGTTCGCCGACAAAGGAGAGGAGTCCGGCTATCCGCTCATCTTCGACCTTGATAGGCGGTAGTGGAAAGAGTTCTTTTCGCCTTTCCATGATGCGATTTCCCATTTCCAGATAGCCCTTGGGCGTTCGCTCCAGGCCTGTGAATGCATTAAGCAGGGAGAAAAGCGGGAAATGTTTTTCGCTTATCAGCCGGGCCTGATGACAGATTCCCGCAGCGACAAGCAGATGGTTCCGCTGTGCAACGGCAATGGCGATAGTGGCCTTCTCCCTTTCAACCCAAAAGTCCTCCTTTTTGTGATACAACATGGCGGGTCTTGGAAGTCCTTTGATCTGTTTCCACCACGTACCGATCTGATATTCGGCGAGGGTAAAGGGGACGTTTCGATCCCGTATGGTGTCTATATGGGGTGTTAATGCGGCCAAAGGGTCGAAGGAAAAGGGAAAGAGATTAGGATGGTCCGGAACGTGATGTTCCGACGGCTTATCAAGGAATTCCAAAAAGGCATCGATGTCACCAGGGCGGATACTTTTCTCTTCTATGAGGTGAAACAATCCTTTTGCCGCAGAGGCGGGATCCATGCCCCTTCTTCTTGCGTGTTCGACGAACTGGAGGGCGTCGGCGGTATGACGGATGCCGAGCAGGGAGATCGGAACGGCCAGGTCGACGTAACCTGGCATGCTCATCTCTCCGTATCTTCCTTCGATCCGTAGCTGCCCGCTACAGGGAAAGGGGCAGCCCTTACAACCGCCGGTGGTCATTTTTCGAAAGAGGAGAGCCTCCTTTCTGTGCATTTTCCCTTCCTCTTTCCCTTCGGGGATGAGCCCGGCCGCAAGGGCAGGGGCAAGCAGCCCCACGGTTCCGAGCCCTTCGACAAAGGGCAGGAGCATGCGGTCGTCGATCCTCGGCCGAATGGGGAGGTATCCGGCCATCCGTACCAGAAGGAGCCCCCTGGCTCCTGTGGGCATAAAAGCCGTAACTCCTTTTCGTGTGACGAGCTCCCGGATGGTGGCTTCACTTGTCTCGGCAAGGTTCTCAAACCCTTCCTTCTCGGCAGGAAGACGTTGCTGTTCTCCCCTTTCGATCGTTATGGCCGTAAGCTTCAATGAACCAAAAAAGAGCCCTGTCCCGCCTCCGGCGGGAAGCGTCCTCCCCTCGTGAACAAGGGCCGCTGCCGGATCCCCTTCCCGTGCCGCCTTTCCGATACAGAGCACAGCCCCCTCTTTCCCCTTCCCTGCCATATCTTCGAGGAGTCTCTGCTCGAGTTCGATGGGATCATTCAAATCGCTGTCTAAGGGCGTTGAGAAAAAACGGACTTTGTTCGGGCTAATGTGGAGGATTGTGCTTTCCGGGGAGATGCCGTGAAATAAAAGACCGTCCAAGCCGCAGCTTGCGATACTTTTCCCGAAACTCCCTTGGCCAAAGGTTTCAAGAAGCATGGGCCGGGAGCCATCCTTTTTCGCGAGCATTACGACGCTCCATCCGCCGGAAAAGGGGAGAGAGCTACCCGTCAGTAATCCCGGAGCGATAAAAAGGTTTGCGCTCGGAAATAGTGAAAAGAGTTCTGCGGCTATGCCGCTTCCTCCAAGGAAATGCTCAAAAAGTTCTTCCGGAAGCCCTTCGTCTTCAAAACGCCGATCGGAAAGAAATATGTGTCGTATGGTATGTATGGAGCCTCTGTTCATAACGCTTATAGTACAGTGTTACCTGCTTTTTTTCAGCCGCATCCCTGAGATCTTTCTTGACGGCAGGGAGAAAAGCCTCTATACTTCTATTAGTTCACTCATTGAGGAAACTAATAACGGATGTACCAGCAAGATCGAAAGGCACAGACAATCCTCCGTATTATCGGCGAATTGCAAAAGCGTGGCTTTGCCAGTCGCAGCGCTCTTGCCACCGCTCTTTCACTTTACACCTCGACGGTCAGCATCAGGATGAAAGAGCTTCTTGACTGGGGCATTATCCGGGAAGTCGGCAGGGGAGAAAGCGGCAGTTCCGGGGGAAGGAAGGCAACCCTTGTGGAACTCGATCCCGGTTACGGGAGTTTCGGTGGCATCTATCTTGCCCATGATCGGGTGACCGCATCGCTTTTTACTCCGGGCTTACAGGAATCCGACCGCCGGACACTCTCCCTGGCGGGAATGGGCGAAGCGGATGTTCTGACCGAGCTGGCGGATGTTGCACGGTGGCTTGGCTCCGCATCTTCCACCATACCCCTTCGGGGGATCGGCTTCGCAGCCTCTTCGGTGGTCTCCGGTGGAGGACGAGTCGGTTCCTCCTCCCATTTTCCCTGGAACCTCGGGGAGGTCCCGGGGCTTCTGGCCGAACAGGCACACTGTTCGCTTATCTGTTCCGACAATGATGCGAATGCCGCCGCCCTGGCCGATGCCTCTTTGCTCGATAGTGAGCGTCCGAACCTGCTTCATCTTCTTGTCTACGGCAATGTTCCCACCATCGGAAGTGGTATCTTTCTCGACGGAAAGCTTTACCGTGGTTCGGAGGGCGGGGCCGGTGAGCTGGATGAAGGGCTGTGGCCGCTGGAGGGGGATATCGCCCTCCAGGTGCTGCGGCTCGGCAGGCTTTTGGGTCGCTTTCTGGATGTTGACGCAATATTCATCTCCGGTGTTCTCGACGAGGAGGCGAAAAGGAGATTGGAGCGTTCTGGGGATGCGGAAGCGCCGAAGGGGTCGGTTCGTTTTGTCGACGATCCTTGCTGGGTAGAGAAGGGGGCTGCACTCATGGCCCTCCACGAACATATCGAAATCATTACGGGAGTAAAACATGAAGGGTAATATTCTTATCGGACAATCGGGCGGCCCAACCTCAGTCATCAACGCTTCCCTTGCGGGAGCGGTGGAGGGCGTGCTTGAGGCCGGAGCGAGGGGCAAGATATTCGGCATGCAATTCGGTATCGAGGGCTTTCTGGAGGATCGTCTCATCGACCTTGGGGCTCTGTCTTCCGATGAACGGAAATTGCTGGCGCTCACCCCCTCTTCCGCCCTCGGATCCTGCCGCTACAAATTAAAAGACGATGATCTGCCGGTTATTCTCGAGCGACTAAAAAAACAGGATATACGCTATCTTTTTCTTGCCGGTGGGAACGACACCATGGACACCATCCACAGAATAGAGGCCTTTGCCCGTAAAGAGGGGTATGAACTCTACGGAGTCGGCATCCCGAAGACCGTGGATAATGATCTTTTTGGTACGGATCACACCCCCGGCTACGGCTCTGCTGCCAGATACACCGCCCTTTCTCTCCTTCAGTCGGGGCAGCTTGCCAGGGACATGCAGCGGGTCGATCGCTTTGTGATCCACCAGACCGTCGGACGGGAAGCGGGATGGCTTGCCGCATCGTCGATAATGGCGAAGCAAGGTGAGGGAGATGCTCCCCATCTTATCTATCTGCCGGAACGGCCCTTGTCCAGGGAGCAGGTTTTGAAAGATGTACAAGAATGCATCAAGGCCTACGGATTTTGTTCGATCGTCTGCGGAGAGGGCATCATCTGGCGTGACGGGACCCCTGTTTCGGCCTCTGCCGCGAAGGACGGGTTTTCAAATATCGAGTTTGGGGCCATGGGCGGTACCAGCGCTGCTATCTCGCTTCATCAGCTGATCCATGAGGAGACCGGCTACCGGGGAGAGTTCCAGATCACCGAAAGCCTTTCCATGTGTGCCGATGACCGGGCAAGTGCCACCGATCGAAGCGAGGCCTTTTCCTGTGGGCTTGAGGCTGCAAGGCTTGCGGCCTCCGGCGGAAGCGGAAGCATGATTTGCATGGAGCGCCTTGCCGGGGATTATGCCGTCCGATACGGTACTGTCCCCTTATCCGAGGTCGCTGTACGGGCAAAGCCCATGCCGGATTACTATATCAATGAGTCGGGAAACGGGGTCACCGATGCCTTTCTCGACTACCTTCGCCCCCTTGTGGGCGATATGCCGAAGTATCAGCGATTGTGGTAGTGAGCCACAAGCATAGCATACAATCATCAGATAGAAAAGGAGCATGGTATGAACGGAACGGATGCACGATATGCCGATTTTTCTCTTGTTAAGGAGATGCTGGAGAGCCCCGATGTGATTCGTCGAATGGACGTTGAGGCGGTAAAAAAGTTGGCTGGGGAGCTTACAGGGATAAAGGGGCCCTTTCTCCTCTCCGGAGAAGGTTCTTCCCGGATCTTTCCGGCCAAGCGGGCGAGAATCGAGGCCCTGCGCAGAGGTTCTGCCCTTCTTCCTGTGGTGGAAGGGGCAACCCAGGCGCTGGAATATCCCCTGGCCGGCGGCGTTGCCTTTGTGGCCAGTAATTCCGGCAAAACGAAGGAAGGCCTTCGCCTGGTCCGCAGCGCCAAAAAACGGGGAATAAAGAGCGTCGGTATTGTTGCCAACGCGGGAACCCCAATCGCCGACGAGGCTGATCACGCCATCGTCCTCTCCTGCGGTCCGGAAGCGGCTGTTGCGGCAACCAAAAGTGTGATCGAACAGGCCCTTGTCTACCACACCATCTTTGCCGAACGTGCCGGTTTTCCTGTTCCCGACAGGGAAAAGCTTGCGTCCGCTCTTGATGCGGTTCTGCATGCCGCCCCTGCAAAAGAGATCGTCGATGCGGTGACCAAGGCCAAGACCCTCTTTTGGGCGGGAAGGAACGACGGGGTTGCCGAAGAATTGACCCTCAAGACCAACGAAATTTCCCGCAAGCGTTCGGATTTTCTCGAAGGAACCTATGCCGTTCACGGGATCGAAGAGGTAATGACACCGGATGATGTGGTGATCCTTGTGAATCCCTTCCCCGAGGAAGAGGTAAAGCTGAAACAAACTCTTGCGGATGGGGTGGGGCTTACGGTCGTGGCCATTGCCTCCAGGCAGACCTCTTTCCCGACCTTTGTGGTTCCTGCTCTTGAAGGGGCCGATGAATATCTGCAGCTTGCAGCCGGCTGGAACCTCCTTGTAGAGGTAGGTATCAACTGTGGCGTTAAGCTTGATCAGACCACCCGGGCACGGAAGGTCGGAAACGAAATGGAGACATCGAAATGAGCTTTTCCTGGCACGCCCGTCATGGGGTGGCGGAGTTTGGGGCTAAGGCTGGAGAAACATGGCTTTTCGTCGTTCCCCACGATGATGATGCGGTCATCGGTGCAGGTCTTGCCGTTGCAGCGGGTGTACAAGCCCGTTGCAATGTGACGGTAGCCATTACCACCGACGGTCGTTTGGGGTACTGCGACGATCATGAGCGGAAGAACATCGCCGAAATTCGTGAGGCGGAGACCAGAGAGGCCCTTAACGCCCTCGGCAATCCCGACTGTCGGTTTCTCTCCTTTCCCGATGGAGACCTTTTTACCCGGCGGGGCCGATCCCTCTCCTCAGATGCGCCGAATGGAGGACTTCAGGGCGCCTATACGGCTCTGCTTCGGGAGGTGCGCCCCGATCGCCTCTTCCTGTGCAGCAACTCGGACCTCCATCCCGATCATAAGATTGTCTATGAAGAGCTCATTATTTCCCTTTTCCATGCCACAGGGGATATCTGGCCGGAGCTCGGCAAAACCCTTGCCGAGGTCCCTCAGATTTTTGAATATCCCATCTACTGTGCCCTTTCCGGCGAGCCCGATTACTGTCTTGCCGCCGACAAGGAGGGGTTTGGGGCAAAGCTCGCCGCTATTGCCGCTTACCAGAGTCAGCGACAGATATCGGCCCTGCTCGATAAGGTTAGAAGCGGCGGCGGATATGAATTCTTTCGAAGGATCCGTTTCGATCTATACGATCCTCACGATTATCTGGCCCTTTTCCCGGGGATAGGAGATTCCAGATGACCTCTCCCGCTTCAGCGGCACGCCCCGTGATCCTGAGCCTTGGGGGGGCGGAGATGGAGCTCTACCCTCATCTTGGGGGAACGGTCCGGCGGCTTTCTCTTGTTCCTGGACAGGGAGGTGATGCTGTCGATCTCCTTGCAGGCGATGAAGAGCATGAGCTCGAAGAGAACCCCTGGTTTCGCGGCCGGCTGCTTTTCCCCTTTTGCGATCGAATCCCCGGAGGAGGCTATCGTTTTGAAGGAAAGGAGTTTTGCCTGCCTGCGAACCAGGAAGATGGCTCCGCCATCCACGGGCTGCTCTACAAGATGCCCGGCCGGCTTGTCTCCAAAAGCACAAGTCCGTCGGCCAGGCGGGTCGACCTCAGCTGGCTTTTAGGTGAGGATGCGGGATATCCCTTCCGTCTGGCTCTCTCGGTAAGCTATCGGCTTTTTCGTTCCGGAAGCGGGATTGCCGCTTCCATTGCCTTCCGTGCCGTCAACCGGGGCGAAGGCCCGGCTCCTGTCGGTTTCGGCTGGCATCCCTATTTCCATCTTCCGGGTCTTGCTGCCGATGATATGAAGATCTCCATCCCCTGCGAGCATTACGTGGAGGTTAGAGAGGATCTCATGCCGACCGGCCGCCTCGTCCCGGTGGAGGAGGGGAAAGCCTCTGCCGGCTTCTATGATTTTCGCCGCAGCCGGCCTCTCGGCAAGGGGGTATACGATATCGCCTATCCCATAGAAAAAGAGAAGGGCGAAAGCGGGCGTACCGTAGAACTGTCGTCCGATACCATATCGCTGGCTATGAACACGCAAGGAGCCTTCTCCTTTTTTCAGCTTTTTACCCCTCCCAACCGTTCGGCTGTAGCCCTGGAGCCCCTTTCTAATGTTACCGATGCCTTCAACCGGGACGACATGGGAGCGCTGACGCTTCTTCCCGGAAAGTCTTTTTCCGGTTCGATCACTCTTTCTCTTCGGCGCCTTTGATGGCTCCGAAGAGAAAGAAATCACCATAACTCATTTATATGTAAAAAGATAGATTCTTCCATATTTCCTGCCAAATAGGACTTTGGCAGTAACTGCCATCTTTGTGGTGCTTATTGTTGCCCGATTGCGAAAACCCCATGTAGCATAAAAAGGAAATCACACAGGAGGTTGTTATGGAAGGTGCTGCAATTGGGGCCCGCTCGCGGATACAACGATTCGGGCGTTTCTTGAGCGGAATGGTCATGCCGAATATCGGGGCGTTTATCGCCTGGGGTTTGATTACCGCTTTCTTTATTGCTACGGGATGGACCCCCAACGAGAGGCTGGCAACTCTGGTCGGGCCGATGATCAGTTATATGCTTCCGCTGCTGATCGGCTTCACCGGAGGACGTATGATCTGGAACATCCGGGGAGGTGTCGTCGGAGCTGTTGCCACCATGGGAGTTATTGTCGGGGCGGATATACCGATGTTCATTGGTGCCATGATCATGGGACCTGTCGGCGGTATCATTATCAAGAAGTTCGACCAGGCCGTCGAACCACACATTCCGGTCGGATTTGAGATGCTTATCAATAACTTTTCCGCCGGAATCATCGGAATGCTTTTGGCGCTCTTTTCGTTCCTGCTGATCAACCCCGTTGTGTTGGGTATAACCCATGCCCTTCAGGCAGGCGTCGGGGCGATTATTCAAATGGGACTTTTGCCCCTGGTTTCACTCTTTGTAGAACCTGCGAAAATCCTTTTTCTCAACAACGCCATTAATCACGGTATTTTTTCTCCCCTGGGAATAGCCCAGGTCCAGGAAACCGGACGTTCGATCTACTTCCTGCTTGAGACCAATCCCGGCCCGGGGCTTGGTGTTCTTTTGGCCTATCTGCTCTTTTCCAAGGGCGCGGTCAAAGACTCTACCCCAGGTGCCATTATCATCCACTTCTTCGGCGGTATCCATGAGATCTATTTCCCCTACGTTTTGATGAACCCCATTCTCCTGCTTGCCGTCATCGCCGGCGGAGCCTCCGGTGTTGCGGTCTTCAGCCTTTTCGGGGCCGGAGAAGTTGCCACCCCCTCTCCCGGCAGCATTTTTGCGCTCATGGCTGTATCCCCCAAGGGCGGTCAGCTCCCTATTCTCTTAGGAGTTATTATCTCTACGGCTGTCAGTTTCGTTGTTGCAATGCCCTTTGTCCGCCGCTTCGCTTTACGCCAGGAAAATGCAGATGCTTCCCTTGCTCAGGCCAAGAGCCAGGTGCAGAACATCAAGAACCTCGGCAAGGTCCGCAAGATTGTGTTTGCCTGCGATGCGGGAATGGGATCAAGTGCCATGGGGGCAAACCGTCTCAAAAAGAAGCTGAAGGCTGCAGGGGTAGAGGTCGAAGTACTCCACTCTTCGGTTGATGATATTCCCCAGGATGCACAGCTGGTTATCAGCCATGTCAATTTAAGTGATCGGGCAAAGGAAAGCGCTCCTAACGCCCGCCACTTCAGTATCACCAATTTCGTCAATGCTCCCGAATACGATGATATCGTCAAGGAGCTTGCGGGATCGGAAAAAGAATAAGAGAGATTCCTTACACATATGTCGGGGGCGCTTGTCGGCGACCCCCGCTTTCATCGTTGTGAAGGGCTTACAGGAGGAATAGTATCATGCCGTCATTTGTTCAGAGACTTGTCGATGCCGGAACCGTTGCCACCGGTGTTGCTGCAAGAGATTGGGAAGAGGCAATCAGATCGGGAGGGAACATGATGGTCGATGCAGGACTTTGCGAGAGTCGCTATATCGACGCCATCATCGAAAACCATAAAAACTTTGGCCCCTATTTTATCGTGGCGCCTGGAATTGCCATGCCCCATGCAAAGCCGGAAAACGGCGTTTTGAAAACAGGGTACGCCTTTGTCATGCTCCATACACCGGTAGCGTTCGGGGATGAGGAGAACGATCCTGTCGATATGTTGATTTTCGCCGGGGCGATAAATAGGGAAGAGCACAACGAAGAGGTGGTTGCCCAGGTTGCGGAACTCTGCGACAGCGACGAATACATAGGACGACTGCGGGCTTCTTCCAATCGGGACGAGGTGATTGCCGTTTTAAAAGATTTTGATCGGGCTTTTCAGGCCGGGGAGTTGGAATGATGAAAAGTTGGGGAGCGCGTTTGTATGGAAAGATGGATATTCGGGTAGAGCCTTTTGATCTCCCCGACATCCGGGAGGATGAAATTCTTGCAAAGGTCAGAGCTGATACCCTTTGCATGAGCACCCTGAAAGCGGCCAAGCTCGGTCCCGAACACAAGCGGGTACCGGCCGATGTGGACAAGCACCCCGTTCTGGTGGGACATGAGTGTGCGGGAGAGCTGGTGCAGGTTGGAAAGCGATGGGCCGATCGCTACAAGGCAGGGGATCAATTCACGATCCAGCCGGCCCTCAACTACAAGGGAAGCATGGATTCCCCGGGGTATTCCTATGCCTACTGCGGAGGGGACGCGACCTATGTGATCTTGCCTCCGGAGTTGATGGAGGTGGATTGCCTGCTTGTCCATTCCGTCAAGGAGCAGTTTCGTGCTGCTCTTGCCGAGCCCTACTCCTGCGTTATCGGTGCCTGCCGCAGTCTTTTTCGCAGCGACAGGCGGTCCCATCACCACTTTATGGGGATTCGTAACGGAGGCAAGATGGCAATCATAGGAGGCTGCGGTCCCATGGGGCTGGCTGCTATCGATTACGCCCTTGCAGGCCCCCAGCGTCCTCAGCGCCTTGTCGTTACCGATGCCGATGATGCCCGAATCACCAGGGCACAGGAAATTTTTCGACACGTTGCGATCGAACGGGGCATTGAGCTTTTCTTTATCAATCCGCTTAAGGAAGAACAGAACGAAGAGCTGTTAAAAAATCTTTCCGGGGGAAACGGTTTTGATGATATCCTGGTCATGGTGGCAAGTGCTCCGCTTTTGGAACAGGCAAATCGACTGCTTGCCTTTAACGGCTGTATCAATTTTTTTGCCGGTCCGACAGATCAGAATTTCTCGGCGGCCTTGAATTATTACGGGGTCCACTACTTTGATCACCATGTGATCGGGACGACGGGTGGAACCGCGGATGATGAGCGGGAGGCCTTGGAATTGATGGAGGACGGCTTGATAAGACCAGAGGCCTTGGTCTCCCATGTCGGCGGGCTTCCTGCCGTCCCCGAGGCGACCCTTGCCCTGGATAAGCTACCCGGCGGAAAGAAACTGATCTACACGGAGTATGATTTCCCACTCTTTGCCCTCGACGAGCTTTCCGGGGAGGCGGAAAAAAAACCGTGGCTTGCGCCTCTATGTGAGATAGTCGGGAAAAACGGAGGCCTTTGGTCTTTGGAAGCGGAGCAGTGGATTTTTGAACATGCTCCGGCTTTGAAGGACGATATGTGATGGCCGGACCGAGATTCTTTGCTGTAGGGGTGAGTCCCGCTCTTTCCAGAGTGGTGAGAATCCCCTCCCTGAGGGCCGAGAGCGTAATCAGGGCGATTGACTATATCGAGGCTGCCGCAGGGAAGGCTGCGAACAGCTGTCGAGTCGCCTCTCAATTGGGGGCCTCTCCCTTATTGCTTTCTCCCCTCGGGGATGAGAGCCTTGATTACTATAGGCAGATGGCGGAGGCCGATGGAATTCGCCTTGATGCCGTGCCCTACCCGGGAAGGACGCGTTGGGCCGTTACCCTGATCGATCAGGAAAAGGTAGAAAAAGGGCAAGAGGCTGCAACTGAACTGATCATTGGTGAAGCGAACCCCGTACCCGCTTGGCTAGGCAAAGAACTTTTGGAGCGCGGGCTCGGCCACCTTCCCTCAAGTGATCTCTGTTTGATTGCCGGCAGCCGTCCCCGAACTATTGGGCGGCAGGTTCTGGAGTCTATTGCTCGTCGGGCCGTCACACTCGGTCTTCCCCTTTTCCTCGATATGACCGGTGGCGATATGCTTGCCGTGCTTGGCGCAGTTGCCGAGGCAACAGAAGAGAGATCCAAGGAAAAAGATTCCCGAGTCGTCGTAAAGGTAAACGGGAAGGAATTTGAAGAAAGCTTCGGCGCCGGGCCCGATGTAAAAGGTGCTCTTGCCGTTGAGGCACAGCGTCGAGGCTGTTCTTTTGTCGTCACAAGAGGGGCCAAGTCCGTCCTCTACTATGACCTGAGAAAAGAGCGGGGCGGAGAGCTCCCTGTTGCCACAACCCTGCCTATGAATCCTATTGGGAGCGGAGACACCTTTCTTGCAGCTCTCGCTCTTTCGCTGACGACCGGAGCCGATTTCCCTTCCGCTGTTGCTCATGCGGCGGAAATGGCGTCGCTCAATACCCGGTTTCTCAGACCGGGCACCATTGTTGCTCCATGAGAGGGGCCGGAACAAGGAGATGATCATGTTGGAAGAAACAATAATCGTGAAATCAGAAGAGGGGTTACACACAAGACCCGCCAACAAATTTGTCCAGCTCGTGAGGCAGCTCGGCTGCCACGTTACTATCAGAAAGGGTGAAAAAGAGGCACCGGGTACCAGCCTTTTGAAGATCATGAAAATGGGAGTGGTCCGGGGGGATGAGGTACTTTTGATCTGCGATGGTGAGGATGAAGAAGGTGCACTGGATACACTGAAGCGCTTTCTGATAGAGGGGCCTGCAGGGGAGGGGCAATCATGAAGGGTGTTCCCGCTTCTCCAGGGCTCGGAGCCGGTGCTGTGTTTCTTCTCAGGGAACGTGAGGTTCCCATCGCCGGTTGCCTGAGCATAGAGCCCGAGTCGGAGTTGGATCGGCTGGTAAAGGGAATCGGGATTGCCGCGGCCTATTACAGGAAACTTGCCGATCGTATCCGATTTAAGGTTGGAAAGGAGGATGCGGAGATATTCGAAGGCCATCTTGAGCTCTTAACCGGGGAAGATCTGGAAGAAGGCGTCCGAACCATCATCCTTTCCGAAGAGATGGCGGCGGAGACGGCTGTGATGCACTTTGCAGAAGAGACCGCCGAGGAGTTTCGCCAGCTTGAAAGCGATTACTTCAGGCAACGGGCCGACGATATCCTGGATATCGGAAGGCGTCTTGCCGAAGCCATCTATTATGGGTCGATCTCCGATCCCGGAGCTCTCCCTGATTCCTGCGTTGTCATTGCCGAACAACTGACTCCCTCCGGGGCCGCACGGCTTGATACCGAGAAGGTTGTGGCCATCGCTACCGAAAAAGGGGGGCGAACAAGTCATGCCGCCATTCTTGCCCGTTCCCTCTGCATCCCCTGTGTGACAGGGGTTCCCGGACTGGTGGAAGGGGTTCGCAGCGGCCAGCTTGTCATCGTCGACGGCGATAGAGGTGTAGTCGATACCGATGTGACCGAAGCGAAGATAGAAGAGGCTATGTTACGAAAGGCGCGTGAACGGCGTACGGAACAAGAGCGTATGGTATGGTCGGCCTCCACGGAAGCAAGGACAGCCGACGGCTCTTCCGTGACCATTGCCGCCAATGTCGGGGGTAAGCGGGATGCTGAACAGGCAAAACGTTATGGGGCCCAAGGGGTCGGCCTGTTACGCAGCGAATTTATCTTTATGCGTTATTCTGATTTTCCCACTGTTTCCCAACAGGTAGAGGAGTACCGAGGTGTCTGCTTGGCCGTGGCGCCGGAGCACGTTATTGTAAGGCTCTTGGATTGCGGCGCCGATAAACCCCTGCCCTATGCAACCGCTCCTGCGGAAGACAATCCCTTTCTCGGGCTTCGCGGTATCAGGTACCAGAGAGCCAGAAGCGGCTCGCTTGATGATCAGCTAATCGCCATTGCCAAGGTTACATCAGAAGGATTTCCCATTAAGGTGATGATTCCCATGGTGATCTCCGTCGAAGAGGTTAAGATGGTCCGCTCGAGGCTTAAGGACCTTGCGCCCCAGGACGAAACCATGCCGAGGATCGGCATCATGGTGGAGACCCCGGCATCCGTCATGACCATTGAGCGACTGGCCCACGAAATCGATTTCGTCAGTATCGGTACGAACGACCTTGTTCAATATACCCTTGCCGTTGATCGCGGCAATCCCGCCGTTGCCCATTTGTATCAGGAGCTTCATCCAGCGGTCCTTCATGCCATCGATCGGGTTGTGAAGGTCTGCCACGAGCTTGCGATTCCCGTCGGGGTTTGCGGAGATATGGCAAGCCATCCGGAAACTGCCATTGCCCTGCTTGCCCTCGGTGTTGATGAGCTTAGTGCAAGCATCAATGCCATCCCCGAGTTAAAAGCGGCTTGTGCGGCAGTTTCTCGGAAACAGCTTGGTGAATTACACGGGCAGCTCCTATCCTGCGAATCCGCCGATCAAGCGAGGGCTTTTATTACCCCCCTCCTTGCCTCTTCGTATCGACGGTGGTTGGAGGTCTATGGGTGAAACAACGAGTCGGCACCATTTTAAAGCTCCTCACTGCCAATCACGATTGGGTGACGATCGATAAGATTGCAGAGGAGTCGGGGGCCGGGGTCAGGACGATTCACCGAGATCTGCAACGATTGGAACACCTCTTGGCCCTGCGGGGGATTCCCTTGGAACGGAAACGAGGGGTTGGGGTGAGAATTTCATCTCCTCTATCGGGGCGGCTGGATGCCGATGATCTCTATGCTGGGCTGCGCCTTGAGGTCGAATCCGAGAAGCGACCGATTATGATTCTCCTTTATCTCATTACCGGAGGGCGCTGGATCAAATACGGAGAACTGTCCCATACCTTTTTCGTCAGTGACTCTTCGGTGGGAAATGATCTTGATCAGATCGAATTATTTCTGCCTCGTTCAAGCTACCTTGAGCGCCGGAAAGGGGTGGGCGTTCGCCTTTGTGGAGATGAATGGGCGCTTCGCAAGCTTTTCACCCGTCTTTTTCCCAGTTTGTTGCCTCGGGAAGGCATGGGGTTCTTTTATCCCTCAGCTAGCAAACAGGAATCTCATGCACCTCGAAAGCTTCTTGGCATCCTCGGCATCGACCAGCTTGCCAGGGGCCTGCGGGATGCCCTTGGCAAAGCCGAGGATGTATTGGGCGCGAAATTCTCTCCCCCCAGTTTAATGATTCTCTTTTGCTATCTTTTCGTCTCGCATCGCCGAATTTCCGAAGGCGGTATTCTCCGAGACCCGCTGGATGTCCCGTCCCGGATGCCTCATCTGCCTGGTATCTACATAAAAGCGGCACGGTCCTGCGGTGATTTGGCGTTTCACCGTTTATTTGGAGAGACCCTTCCCCAGGGCGAACTTGTTCAGCTTGCGCGTATCCTCGCCTCAGGAGAGATCGTTCAGCTTTCCACGCCTTCCCCGTCACTGTTGCTTACCGATCTTTTCGATGCTGTCGATCGTATCGTAGAGAGAACCCTTACCACTATTGAAGAGGAGCAGGGAGTATGGCTTCACGAGGATAACGAATTGCTTTCCCATCTTAAGTTGATGATTGCCGCTGCAATCAGACGCATCGTTTTTGGCGTACCTTCTTGGCGCCCGGAGGGACATCAGGCAAAAGAAGATGTCGGAGATCCCTATTCCCTGACCCTGGTACGGGAGTTCGGCCTTGAGCTTTCCGCCTTCCTTTCTATTCCCGATTTTGCACGACTTTTGTCCGAGCTTCGGAATGCAGCTGTCACCCTCTCCGCAGGGGTCGAACGGGTGATATGCCGCCGTTATGGTGGTATCCGTGTGAGGGTTGTTTGCTTCGAAGGCATTGGTATGTCCCGATATATTGAAAGCCTCGTACGTGAGTTGTTGCCTCCCGGGGGGATGGTTGATGCAGCCTGGTGTGATCCCGCACAGGCAGCCGGACTTGGAAAGGCTGAACCTTCCTGGGATTTGGTGATCTCTACCTATCCCATACGCGGATTTTCCGGTCGCTTGTTGCAGATATCCGGGGATGAAAGCGCTGATATTATCCGCGATCGCCTGCGCCGTACCATTGCGGAAATCCCCCTTTCTACGCATGCGACAAACCTTTCCGAAGAGTGCAGCAGGGATTCTTCGGTCGACTTTTCATCCCTTCTTCGGATTCTCGACGGCTTTTTTCTTACCGTATATGAAGAAAATGACGATCGGCATCTTGTCGAAGCCGCCGTTGATGCGGTAGCCGATGTCTGTCTGAATAGGCGACAGCTGGAAACGGATTTTTTGCGAAGGGAATCCTATGGTTCGTTGCGATTTGAAGATCAGGGAATCAGGGTTCTCCATTGCCGCTCGGCCGGGGTCCGTGAAGCAAAGGCCGGTATTCTCCGGCCTCGTGATGCAAGGGGGGGAGAAGTGTTGCTGGTACTTGTTGCTCCTGCCCATGCCGAGCAGCGGCAGACGAAAGCCCTATCGGAATTGGTTATTCTGACTGCCGATTCAGAAGATTTTTGCCGCTTGCTCAAAGGCGGTGAACGATCCGAAATCCAATCCTATCTCCTGCGGCGCTTTAGTGATTTTCACGAAAGGTGGGTGTAGAGAATTTCCATGCCGATGGCAATGAGGATGATACCTCCGGCGTATTCAGCCTTGGCTTCAAGAAGATGATAGAGTTTTCCCCCCGCCTTCACCCCGAGAGCCGAAAGAAGGAAGGTGACGATTCCGATTACAATTGCTGCAGGAAAGATGGAGTAACCGGCCAAGGAAAATGAGAGGCCTACTGCCAGGGCATCGATACTCGTTGCGATAGAAAGAAGGAGAAGTCTTGTTGGACGCAGGATCTCCTTTGCCGGACGTATCTCCGGGTCTTCACAATATGCTGTGCTTTTATACCCTTCAAGAAACATATGGACCCCAATGATCGTTAGCAGCCCGAAGGCGGCCCAGTGGTCCCATGCTTCTATTTGCTTGCGGAACATGGCTCCCCCGTACCACCCCGCTATCGGCATTGCGGCCTGGAAAAGGCCGAAAGATGCTGCAACGATAATGACATGACGTGGTTTTGCGTCCGGCATTCCGCATCCGCTGGAAAGACTTACGGCAAAGGCGTCCATAGAAAGGCCTATGGCTATGCCGATGATCAATAATGACGACATTGGTTCATTGTACCGAAAAATCACTTTGGAGAAAATGTCTTTAACAGTTTTTTATCGATTCCATCGTGCGTATCTGGTCTTTCCACGAACGTTTTAGGTTTAGATGATATAAGGCCGAAGAGATCAGAATGTCAGTAAGGGGATAAAAACAAAGCCTTGTCTTGTTAATGAAAGGATCAGCGATTTCCCTGCATCCCCCATTACGTTATTAATTGTACAATGGCTGTTTGTATGGTATGGTGTGGTAAAACCGAACATTACACATAAGGTAGGAATCTATGAGAGGAGAAAAGACAACACTCTTTTTCGCATCCCGGACCGGTATTATCGTTACCGGAGCTCTTATCGGTATCATTGCGGCTCTGCTTCAGTTTCTTGGAAATCCGCCGAATATGGGCATTTGCGTCGCCTGTTTTGAGCGTGATATCGCCGGTGCCCTCGGGCTTCATCGTGCAGCCGTCGTCCAGTATCTTCGGCCCGAGATCATGGGCTTTGTTCTTGGTTCCATGGTGGCCGCGCTTTTGTTTGGAGAATTCCGTTCAAGAAGCGGTTCGGCACCGGTGATTCGCTTTTTTCTGGGTGTTTTTGCAATGATTGGCGCCCTTGTTTTCCTTGGCTGTCCCTGGCGTGCTTTGCTGCGACTGGCAGCGGGAGATTTGAATGCTGTTACCGGTATTGCCGGACTTACCGTGGGTATTGCCATTGGAGTGGCTTTCCTGAAGCGGGGGTATAGTCTTGGTCGTTCCCACAAAAGCGGGGCAGTGGTGGGGTGGGTCTTTCCCGCCTTTATGGTCTTTCTGCTGATTCTGCGCATTGCTGCGCCGAAATTGGGCGGGGGGGCCGTCTTTTTCAGTGAGAAGGGGCCTGGATCGATGTTTGCTCCCCTGTTTATCAGCCTTGCTGCAGGCTTGTTGATTGGTTTTCTGGCACAGCGAACGCGTTTCTGCACCATGGGTTCTATCAGGGATCTTATCATCATGGGGGACAGTCACCTGATCAGCGGGGTTGCAGCCCTTGTTGTTGCCGCCTTTCTCATGAATCTCGTTCTTGGACAATTTCATCCGGGGCTTGTCGGCATGCCGGTTGCCCATAGTAGTCATCTCTGGAATTTCCTGGGCATGGTGCTTGCCGGCCTTGCCTTTGCCCTTGCCGGCGGTTGCCCGGGACGACAGCTTTTTCTTTCGGGAGAGGGCGACGGAGATGCTTCTCTCTTTGTTTTGGGGATGATAACAGGGGCTGCTTTCAGCCATAATTTCTCTCTGGCGGGATCTCCCGACTCTATGGCGGACGGGGTCTTGAAGGTGGGAGGAATCGGCCCTGCGGGTGTGATTGCCGTCTTTATCGGATTGATCTTCTGTTTGTTCGTCGGTTTTCGTATGAGGGAGGAATAGTATGGAGTTTGAAAAACTGGATGCACGGGGATTAAGCTGTCCCCAACCCGTTATCCTGGTGCGAAAGGCCATCCAGGCGGGGCGTCTTCCGGCTGAGGTGATGGTCGAGACGGTTACCAGCCGGGAGAATGTAAAGCGTATGGCAACGAAAATGGGTTGCTCGGTTGAGGTCGAAGCGGTAGGTGACGAATTCCGGATGATTATATCTCGAAAAGCTTGATGGACCCTCTCTATCTTGATAACGGTGCAACAAGCTGGCCGAAACCGCCGGAGGTCGCCCGAGCCATGGCCGACTTCCTCTCCGACGTAGGTGCCAGTCCGGGGCGAGCCGGACACCGTCTTGCCTTGGAGGCGGGACGAATCGTCTACGACACCCGGGAGGCCCTTGCCGAGTTCTTTGGCCTTAAGGATCCCATGCGGGTGGTTTTTACGTCCAATGTTACCGAAGCCCTTAATCTGGTACTCCGGGGATTGCTTATCCCCGGAGACCGGGTGATTGTCAGCTCCATGGAGCACAATGCTGTGATGCGGCCCTTACGTTTTCTCGAGCAGCAGGGCGTTATCGTCGAAACCCTCCCCTGCGACGCGGAAGGACGCACCGATTCTCGGGAGCTGGAGCTTGCCCTGGAGAAGCCTGCCAAGCTTGTTGTTGTGAACCACGCCTCGAACGTTACCGGCACGGTACAGCCTGTAGGCCGCTTCGGTGCCGTCGTCCGGCAGAGAAGAAAGGCTCTTGGTATGCAATACCCCCTGTTTCTTGTCGATACGGCCCAGAGTGCCGGTAGCATACCCATCGATATGGAACACGATGGGGTGGATATCCTTGCTTTTACGGGACATAAAGGGCTCCTTGGCCCTACCGGCACCGGCGGGGCCTTGTTCGGACCGTACGTACCGGTGGATACCATCAATCCTTTGATACGGGGAGGCACCGGCAGCCGTTCCGAGCGTGAGACGCAACCGGAATTCCTTCCCGATCGTTTTGAAAGCGGTACGATGAACAGCGTCGGCCTTGCAGGGCTGCTTGCAGCCCTTACATGGATACGCGGTCGGGGGGTAGTTGAACTCCAGCGCCGGGAAGCGGCTCTCACTATGCGTTTGTACGAGGCTCTTGCTGAGATGAAGGGGATTCGGCTGTATGGGCCCGATCGAAGGCCCGGTTTCCCCTTGCCGGAAGCAGGATGCTGTACCGGTATACTCTCTTTTAACATCGATGGAATGCCCTGTTCCGAGGCTGGGATGCGGCTGGACGAAGAATACGGAATTCTCTGTCGGGTCGGACTCCATTGCGCCCCGAGTGCCCATCGAAGCATCGGAACCTTTCCTGAAGGGACCATCCGGTTCGGTGTGGGGCCTTTTACCAATGATGGAGATATCGATCGTGCCGTGGATGCCGTTTCTCGGCTTTCGGGAGAGGTGTAGTGAACGAAGAGTACGCAGTGGTGCTTGTCCACTCAACCAGCCATGCCATTCGTGGAGAGAGGCTGCTTAGTGGAGCAGGGGTTCCCTGCCGCCTGATACCGGTCCCCAGATATCTCAGTTCCGATTGTGGCAGTTGCATCAGAATCAAGAGCGGCGATAGCGAACGGGCGGAAAGCCTGCTTCGGGATGGCGGCGTCGGCGTTGAGGCGGTAAAACCCTACGGTCCCCTTTGACAGATTCCCCTATGCAGCATACACTCTTGATGGGACTGGTATATACATCTGTACAATAGGGGGGACCGATGGAAGAGGAACGCTTTCCAGTCGACCGGCTTCGATTGTCGAGAATCTATACGGGAAGGGAGTGGGAAAGCCTTCCCGAAACACTTCTTTCCTGTCCAAAGGTGGAAGAAATTTACGGCCCTCTCAAATTTCCTGCCGTTCACGCCGACCGCTGCTACACCTTTGGCTCTTTCGTTATGTCGATCGACGGTCGTATTGCATTTCCCGCCTCACCCGACGGAACCTTGATTGCCAAAAGCAATAGAATCGACCCCGACGGCGGTCTCTGCGATTACTGGATTCTCAACCTCCTGCGGGCTGCAAGCGATGCGGTGATCATGGGTAGTTTGACCATCAAGCGGGAACCGCGTTTGACCGGAAGGATCTTTGATCCCGCCCTGCTTGAGCAACGTTGTGCGGAACGGAGAATGCCGGTTCCTCTTCATGTCATACTTTCACGCAGCGGTGAGAACCTGCCGCTTGATCATAGAATTTATGCAGATGACACTATCCCTGTTGTGACGGTTCTCTCTCCTTCCGGGGGCGCAGCCCTCAAAAAGAGAGCCCCTGATCGGTTTATTCCCTTTTCAGGTGATCGGGAAGAGCTTTCGCACTATCTTGGCGGTGAAAAAGAGGGTCTCTGGCACCGCTCCCTCCTGCTTTCCGCGGGAGAAGGAGACCAACTCCTTTCTTCGGAGGTGGTACGCCTCCTTGCCGGAGCGGGGATCCGGAGGGCCCTTGTGGAGAGCCCCACGTTTCTTGCCTCGCTGCTGGCTTCCGGAGATCTTGATGAGCTCTTTCTCAATACCTCCGGCATCTTTGTCGGAGGAAAGGCATTAACCATCGGCGAACAGCTATGTTCGTTTACACCGGAAAGCCATCCTCATGCAAGGGTCTTGACCATGCATGCCCACAGTGATGCCTTTTTCTATACGCGCTATCGTTTTTCCGACTGATTTGAGTGACTTCCCGGCTAAAGGCTTGCTCTTTTATTGTCCGGCGGAACGTCTCTCGGCTTCCTGCTTGACGTTCGCCATCATGCCCTCGACAACGCTTTCAATTTCGTTTCCGATGGGGAAATGGAAGAGTTCGTTAAAGAGCAGATGTGTTGTCCCGTCTTCATTTTCGGAGAGGTTGTGCACGCCGGTATAGTCCTTCCCCTCTCCATTTATCCCGATATAGGCAAGTTGTTTCGGCTTCTCGTAGTAGATGAACTCTTCATCCACATACCAGGCCTCTCCGGTGGAAGGATCGAAAAGATCCCAGTGACTTTTCATACCGAGACCCTGTTTTATGTCCGATGTTATGGTGACCTTGCGAACATTCTCCTCGAGCTGTTCAAAGAGTTTGATGTCCTCAATGACTTCGAAAACCGTAAGCATCGGGGCAGAAATATCTGCCGTCTTTGTAACAAGGCGATCGGTCGGATGTTTTTTGGCCGGAGCCGCCGGATATCCCATGGCCTACCTCTTAGATGTAAGTTGATTGGTCTATGACCATGAACATCATATCAGGCTCTGTTCTGTTTATCTATAGATCGTCCAGGCTGTGACCCATCCGCTGCCATAAGAGATGAGCGGTCGGCTCGTCCACAATAAGCTCTTTCACATATCCAGCCCGAAGTGCTGCGTGCAGACCATGGATTTTGGCCCGTCCTGACACCACGCAAATGGCGCGAGGGGCCTTTTTGTAGAGTTCAAGGGATGGGCCGCTTGCCCGTTGGTTGATGGGGATGTCTTTGTAGGTACCATCTTCACGGAAGAAAACCGTTGCAAGGTCTCCCACAACCCCCTGTTCTTCCAGGGACTGGATGTCTTCCGGTTCGAGATAACCGCTGGAGTAGATGTGACTGGGAACTCCGGCATCCACGGCCCCTACACTGTAGAGGAGTATATCGGCATTGTTCTGTGTTTCAATGATTTTCTTGATGCTTCGTTCCCTGAAAAGGGCTTCCTTCGTTTCTCTGTAGTCGAAAAATGTGGGAACGGGAAAAAGAAGGTAACTCGCTTCGTAGTTTTCGGAAAATTTTTGAAGAATGTTTGCGGCATAGCGGTTGTCGGGGGTATAGGTATTACCCGAACCGTTCATCTGAACGATGGTAATGCCCGGCATTCGCTTGGGAATAAGATGTACCGCGATTTCGCTGATGGTGGTTCCCCAGGCGACGGCGAGGGTACAGCCCGGTTCGAGGATTTCATTCAGATAGTTGGCCGCATATTGCGCCACATACTCAAGCCAGACCATCTCGCCAAGCAGCTTGGGAACGGGAACGATGTGGACATTTTCAAGCCCGAAGTGATCTTTAATACTCTGTTCGAGAGGAAGCAGCTTGTTTTCCACATTTACAATGCGAATTTCAACCATGCCGCTTTGACGGGCATGGCTGAGCAACCGCGATACCTTCGGCCGGGAAAAATTCATTTCCTTGGCAATAGCCTCGGTGGTCAGGCCGTGATAATAGTATAATGTAGCTACCTGTAAGGCTTCCTGATAAATGCTTTCCTGGGATCTCATATTATCTCCGCAGTTTGACAGGGTCCAATTCCGAAGCTTTGCAAAGTACATATGGAGGATAGGTCCTGTACTCCCGACTTTAAAAAGGCCAAGCTTTCGTTTCTCGTACTTCCCCGCCTATGTATTACTCGCTACCTCCCCGCTGGCGACAAGATCTATACCCAGCCCCTTCCAGTTCGACAGCACAATGTCGCCTACATGCACCGGAGCATCAAGTTCAATGGTCCTGCTCACCGCTGCAAGTTCGAGAAGCATGCCTTTGGGAATTGCCTGTGGAGTCCAAACAGGTGCAAGGGGCCTTACACCATTACGAACCCTGACCGATGTGGGGAGAATCCTCCGAGGGTCTTCAATCTCCTGTTTGACATATTCCGGGCCCAGTTTACAATTATTTCCCTCCATTTTCAATATTTCGTGCTTATCATTTAGAACTGTATGGATCTCACATCCCCGGGGACACCGGAGACATATATCGGTTCTCTGTTCAATATTACTCATGATATCACCGCCGTTAGTTCACCTGATTTTATCTCTTCCAAACGTGCCAACTCTTTTTCCTTCAGCTTATGAAACATCATCTCCGCAGGGCGGGCATATTGCTCCTTGAAGGAGACTACCGTTTCGTCTCCATATTTGAGTTCGACCGTCACCCTATGTTCTATGAGGGCATTCGGCCGCAGGGTTATCGATGTCCCCGTCTCATCGTCTTTAGTGATCATGATTTTTTGCGGGACAACACTGCCGACATTGCGTCCCGGCTTCAGCCTGATTCCCAGTTGCGAATCAATCCGTTCATTCCGTGCATAACGGGCCGCATTGAGACCCGCCAACTCACCCGCCTGACTTACATAATCGACCAGGTCGTAGACAAAGGTGACATTCCCTGCGGCAAAGATACCGGGAATAGTAGTCATCATATAACTGTCGACGATCGGGCCGTTTGTTCTTCGATCAAGTTTGACACCAGCCTTTCTCGATATCTCGTTTTCCGGGATCAAGCCCACGGATAGTACAAGGGTATCGCATTCTATGATTTCTTCACTTCCTTCGATTGGGTTGTACTGCTCATCTACTTGAACCGTTTCAATTGCCTCTACACGGTCGGCTCCCATGATCTTGTTGACCGTGGTGGAGAGGTGAAGGGGAATACCATAATCCTGGAGGCACTGCACATAGTTTCGGCGCAGGCCGGTAAGAAAGGGCTGCAGCTCCAGCACGCTGAGAACCTTCGCTCCCTCGATGGTGAATCTTCGGGCCATGATCATTCCGATATCGCCGGAACCGAGAATGACGATACGTTTTCCCGGCATGTATCCTTCGATGTTGACCAGCCTTTGGGCTGTTCCCGCGGTATAGATTCCCGCTGCCCGTGTCCCCGGCAGGCGTATCTGCGACCTTGTTCGTTCCCGGCATCCCATTGCCAGGACGATGGCTTTTGACTGCAGATGGAGATAGCCCATTGCCGAATTCATGGCATAGACCTCTTTCTCGGCACTGATCTCCAGAACCATTGTATCGAGCAAGATTTCTATGTCGTAAGAACGAAGTTTCTTCTCGTACATATAGGCATATTGGGGACCGGGATAATCTCTGTCGAAATTAACGGCCCCGAAACCGTTATGGATGCATTGAGGAAGGATCCCTCCGAGGCTGTCGTTTCGCTCGATGATGAGAACCTTTCCTTTCCCCTCTTCATAGGCTTTGATGGCGGCAGCCATTCCCGCCGGCCCCCCGCCTATCACAATTACATCATACTGCTTTGTTGTTTCCATCGGTACCTCCGGCTTCCACTATCTCTTTTGTTTTGCGGAAAAGAAAAACCGATCCGGGTCCTCTTTTCGTAATTTCCGTCATCGGTATATTGAGCTCCCGGGAAAGAATTTCCATGGTTCTCGGGTAATCAAAACTCCCCTGACAGCGTCCGGTTCCGAGCCATGTCCTCCGTTTTATGGCATCGTAGGTCATCGCAGGAATCGGCGCATGAATTGCCGCAACGATTTCTCCTTCGGTCACCTCTTCGCAGCGACAGACGATACGACCGTATGCCGGATTCTTCCTAATAAGCTCCGCACGTTCGTCATGGCTTAGTTTGGCAAACCTGACGCGGGGCTGACGGGTCGGCTGGTACTCTTCTTTATCCTCGAAGGTTTCTCCCGCCTCTTCCCGAAGGAGCCGCTCGACCTCTTCGGCAATTGCCGGTGAGGAGACATAACCCGGTGATTCGATTCCAGCAAGGTTTATGAGTCCTTTGACCCGTTTTGAGATTTCGATAAGAAAGTCACGGTGTGAACCATCGGGACAGTAGTTTCCGGTTGCCCGTACACCTGAAAAGGTGGCAATGACATCCTGAGCGCTGATTGTGGGCACTACCTTTTTTGATTGTTCGAGAATCTCGCTTAATCCGAATTTAGTGACTGCAGTATCCTCTTTTTGTTCGATGGCGTGAGCATTGGGGCCTATGAGGGTATTCCCGTGTGCCGTCACCGAAACAAGAATTCCCTTTCCATTTTCCGTCGGCATGGGAAAAATAACGTTGGACACTTTGACCTTTGCCTTGTCGAAGATCATATATTCTCCGCGCCTGGCCCTTATGACAAAGTCGGGACGATCTCCCACCATATGCATGATCTCATCGCTGTGAATTCCTGCGGCATTGACGAACCAGCGGGCATGAAAATCACCCCTGTTCGTTTTGACGGTCGTTAATTTCCCCTCTTCCACCACCATATGTTGCACCTCGGTGTTGAAGAAGAATTGCACACCATTCAACGCTGCGTGTTCCGCCGCCGCAACCACGCCTTCGAAGGGGTCGATGACGCCGGCTGTTGGTGTCCATAATGCCCCTGTACATTCGGGTGAAAGATGGGGTTCTCTGGCAAGGGTCTGCGCACGGCTCCACATCTCCACCCCCTCGATGCCATTTTCGTTCGAACGCTCGTATAACACCTTAATCTGTTTTTTTTCTTCGGGATTCATGGCCACGACCAACGCGCCGGTATCGCAGATTTCGACACCAAGTTCGGGAGCATACTGTTTCCACAACTCGTTGCCGCGTTTGTTCATTTTGGCTTTCATCGTCCCCGGTTCTGGATCGTGGCCGGAGTGGAGAATTGCGCTGTTTGCCGTACTCTGCCCCATTCCTACATCTACCTCTTTTTCCAATACCGCAACCGATAGCTTAAACTTCGATAAGCGTTGGGCCACCATTGAACCGACAATACCGGCTCCGATGATAACCACATCAAAATTCTTGGTCTCCATGAGTTTTATCGTTCCTCCCGTTTTTATTTGTGTTGTGGGATTTCCCGGACCCTTTTTTAGGGTAGAGCGCTAGTGAACAAATGTCAACTAAAAAATAACATTAGTTCAATTTGGCTCGTCGTAACGTCAGGCGGACAATGATGAAGTCGTTTCAGAGGAAGCTTTTTCACTACCTCTCGCACTGTCGCTGATTTCTGTATCGGAAAACCGCATAGTGCCTTCCGGACCTCCCTGAAAAATTTTCGTTGACAAATGAAATGGCCGGGTTTAGCATCTTTTATAGCGATGCATATCAAATGTTCTTTTTTCAGGCACGTTTGTTCAACTTCTTTAGTCAGTCTTCCTTCCTAACTACATATTGGCTGCATTGCAAGTGCGGTATAGCGGGTTTTCAGCTGAGGCGGGTTTCTCTTCCCGGATGTTATCCGGGTATAGATAAAAACTTTTTAGGAGGTGGGTAATGGCATTTACCCCGATGCAACAGTACTTTGCGGAGTTTATCGGAACAATGGTGCTGATCCTCTTGGGAGATGGCGTCTGTGCGAACGTGAGCCTCGCAAAGAACAAAGGAAATTCCAGTGGGTGGATCGTTATCGCTACCGGATGGGGCCTTGCAGTGGCCTTTGCTGCGTACATTACTGGGTGGGTTTCCGGTGCGCACATCAACCCCGCAGTCACGATCGCTTTTGCAGCAATCGGTGTGTTCCCTTGGGCAATGGTTCCGGGCTTTATTATTGCTCAGATGCTGGGAGCCTTCGTCGGTGCCGTTCTTGTTTACATTGCGTACAAGGATCATTTTGATGCTACCGATGATGCCGCTGCTAAGTTAGGGACTTTTGCTACGGGACCGGCAGTCAGAAATCTTGGTAGAAACACTGTCACGGAAATTGTTGGCACAGCAATACTGGTTTTAGGGCTCCTCGGGATCAGCCATACAATGGGTGGCTCCGGGACAGTGAATGCTGGAATGTCTTCTTTTGTTGCTGGTTTCCTGATTTTTTCGATTGGTCTTTCTCTGGGTGGACCTACCGGTTATGCTATTAACCCCGCCAGGGACCTCGGCCCACGTATCGCCCATGCTGTACTCCCTATTAAGGGAAAGGGATCAAGTGACTGGTCTTATGGTTTGACTGTTCCTATTATCGGCCCCATCATTGGAGGTATTCTTGGTGGCCTTCTTTGGGTAGTGTTTCTCAATGTAACAGGAATCTAAAAAGAAAAGCAGGAGGCAGTTTGTATGGCGAAAAAATATGTGATGGCGTTTGATGCAGGTACGACGAGCAACCGGGCGATACTTTTTGATCACGAGGGTCAAATCGTCAGCGTCGCTCAGCAGGAGTTTCCGCAGATCTTCCCGAAACCGGGTTGGGTGGAACACAATCCGATGGAGATCTGGGGTACCCAGAGTGGTGTTGCCCGGGCCGTGCTCAATAAAGCCGGTATCCAGCCAGATGAGGTTGCCGCGATCGGTATCACCAATCAACGTGAGACCGCCATTGTCTGGGAAAAGAAGACAGGCAAACCGATCATGAACGGCATCGTTTGGCAGGACCGCCGAACTGCCGGTATCTGCGATAAAATGAAGGCCGCCGGACTTTCCAACTATGTTAAGGATACCACGGGACTTGTTATCGATGCATACTTTTCAGGAACGAAGGTAAAGTGGATGCTCGATAATGTTCCCGGTGCACGTGAAAAGGCGGACAACGGCGAACTTCTTTTCGGCACAGTTGATACATGGATCATCTGGAACCTTACCGGTGGAGAGGCCCATGTGACCGATTACTCCAATGCCTCCCGAACGCTGATGTTCAATATCAAAAAACTTGAGTGGGATGAAAGGATGTTGAAAGAGCTTGGGGTGCCTCGCTCAATGCTCCCTGAAGTTCGCCCTTCCAGTGAGGTTTATGGTTATACTGCCGAAAAAACCTTCGGTGGAGCAAAGATCCCCGTTGCTGCTGCCATTGGTGATCAGCAGGGTGCTCTTTTCGGGCAGGCCTGTTTTGAGAAAGGTATGGCAAAGAACACCTATGGTACCGGGAGTTTCGTTTTAATGAATACCGGAACGACACCTATGGCTTCCAATACCGGTCTGGCGACAACAATCGCATGGGGATTAAACGGCAAGGTAGACTATGCACTCGAAGGCTCAATTTTCGTAACTGGCGCAGCCGTACAGTGGCTCCGTGACGAATTGAAGATTGTCTCCGATGCGGCTGATACCAACTACTTTGCTCAAAAAGTGAAAGATACAAATGGTGTCTACATGGTTCCTGCGTTTGTCGGACTTGGGGCTCCCTATTGGGATCAGTATGCCCGTGGCGCGATCGTCGGTCTGACAAGGGGTGCAAACAGGGATCATATTGTCCGTGCGACTCTTGAATCGATTGCCTATCAGACACGAGACGTCGTCGAGTGTCTTGAAAAGGACTCCGGCATCGAGACCAAAGAACTTAAGGTCGACGGCGGTGCGAGCATGAATAACTTCCTCATGCAGTTTCAGGCCGACATCCTCAATGTCCCTGTTCTCAGGCCGAAGATCGTGGAAACGACCGCGCGCGGGTCTGCGTTCCTTGCCGGTCTTGCAGTAGGTTTCTGGAAAGATCAGAAGGATCTTCAGAATGCATTTGAACTGGATCGAAGATTTGATCCTGCTCTTGGTGAGGCAGATCGGAATCGGCTCTATAAGGGCTGGCAGAAGGCTGTGGAAAAAGCAAAAAAGTGGGAAGACGAAGCGTAAAACACTTCGTGTATCGAAGCTTTCGTGTAAAAGGTGTCTCTTCGGCTTTGCCGGAGAGCACCTTTTATTTCAGCATTGTTTCCATGACATGAAACAATTGGTGGGTATCCACCGGTTTTGCAAGAAAACCTTTCATTCCGACACTTTTACACTTCGTTTTATATTCATCACTGTCATATGCTGTTACGGCAACGATGGGAATTTCGGCTGTTTCCTTATTCATGCCGATATTTTTGGCAGCCTCGATTCCGTCCATCACCGGCATACTGAGATCCATCAGAATAAGATCAGGTTTATGCTGTATTGCCTGGGTGACGGCTTCCTTTCCATTATTCGCCTCGATCACGATGTGGCCGGCTTTTTTCAATAGAACGGAGAGGAAAAGCCTGTTGATCATTTCATCTTCCGCAATCAAAATCCTTCGGCCTTCCATGGCATGCTCTGGTTCCTCGGTTTCGCTTTCCTGACGGATGATCTGGAGCCCTTCGCTCCAGGGCAACTTTACGGTTACTTTGGTTCCCACCCCGTATTCCGATTCCAGCTCGATGGTTCCGCCGAGACTATCGACTTCTTCTTTTACGATGGAGAGGCCGATGCCGATGCCTCCGTAGGTTCTTGTTATCGGCTGTTCACACTGATAGAAACGTTCAAATACCTTATCCTGCTCTTCTTTTGGAATTCCTATACCTTGATCGTTGAGGACTATCACCATCTGTTTTTTTTGTGCGGATACCTTGCACAAAATTTCTCCGCCTTCGCTGAACTTCGATGCGTTGGAAAGCAGCTGATTGAGAATATGACTGACGGCGTCACCGTCACCCATAAGGCGTTTTAGCCGTTCATCCACTACTACCTTGTACTGAAGTCTTTCGTTACGTCCATCCGATTCATACATGCTGACAAGACTTCGAACCAAATGATCTATATTAAAGTGGCGTTGGGTGTCGTCGTTTTTTCGGCGCTCTATCGAGCTGAGGGTAAGCAGCGATTCGATGATGTCCAAAAGCTTTTCACCGGAATGACGAATCATCTCTAAATATTCCAGCTCGATCGGGTCCTTCACCCTATTTTGCAACAGCGAGACAAAACCAAGAATACCGTTGAGCGGGGTTCTCAGCTCATGGCTAACATTTGCCATAAGCATCGATTTTTTATTGTTTAACTCTTTTTCTCTCGATATGTCGACCTCAAGGGCCTGCTGCATTTCTCTTTGAGTGGTAATGTCCTTGAAGACGCAATAGCTGGTCATGCCTGTTTGTTCATGCGGAAATCTGATGCACCCTTCCATTGCGATGCGTAAAAAGGTTCTGTCTTTTGTTCTTATTTCATATTCGGTTGTTCGTTCATCATATTCTGAATCAGCGGCGATGAACTGGCTGCGAAAGCGTTCGATGTGCTCTTCCTTTAGAAAGCTTCCGAACCATCTGCCGATTACCTCTTCTTTTGTATAGCCGAGGGTCTTTTCCCAGGCAGGATTTACATCGATAATATTCCCCTCCTGGTCAAGGGCCTGATATGGATTGGGAGATTTGTCGTAAAGCATCAGGTATTTTTGGTATTGTTCTTCCAGCTCTTCTCCTTTCCTTCTTATCTCGGTTTGATCATAGGCGAATTCCATTGCCCCGGTGATTTTTCCTGCCGGGGTTTTTAATGGGAAGGCAACCACCTCCCAGATACCGTTGGCTCCATGATCTAAGATTGCTTTCTCTATTTTTCCTGTTTTCAGGCTCTTTTGCACAGGGCATGTGGGGCAAATTTCCGATTGCCCTCTCCACAGGTTAAAGCAAAAAAACTTCTCCCCTTCGAAGGCCCCAAAGGAAAGATTTTTACGTGCTGCCTTATTGGCCCAGACAATATGTTGATCGGTATCTAAATAACAACAGATCTCAGGTAAATTCTCAAGAACAAAATTTTGGATCTCTTTCGGAATAAAACGATTGAAAATATCATCATTATTATTCATACCGAAATAGTAATCGATTTATATCATCATTTCAAACAATTTATTGACTGCTGCCAAGTACCTGTCGGGGAATAGTTATCAGAAATTTGGTCCATGGCTCCCTTCGTAGTTCTACCTCTCCTCCCAGTTGTTCGGTCAGGCTACGGATTAACTGTAATCCGAGTGTTTGGCTGTTATCAAAGTCGATCTCTTTGGGGAAAGATCGTCCGCTGTTTGAAAGAATCAGCAGAAAATCATCCGAGGCTTCAAGCCTTTTCAGCACGACGGAGAACTCAGCTTTTTCTGAAGGGATGAAACCGTGTTTGACGGCATTTGTGGCTACTTCGTTAATGATAAGCCCTATGGCTACTCCGGTCTTTGCCGGAATGAGAAGTTCAGGGACATCGATGTGCAATGCCACTTCCATATTTGCAGCCGTCAAAAAGAGCGGGGTGAGGAGGTCCGTTATATACTCTTTTAGCTTAATATTGAGCGTACTGTTGGAACGGCTCAATTTATCGTGAATGGTCCGGATCGCTTCAAGCTGGGAACGGATATCCGAAAGATCGCTGTTGGGTCCCATGGAGAACTCTTTAAGGCTGATGAGGGAAGAGACCATTGCAAGATTGTTCTTGATTCGGTGGTTCATCTCCCTCATGAGTGCGTCTTTCTCATCCAGGGCCTTTCGCAGTTTTTCTTCTACTTGTTTTCGTTCGGTTATATCGGTATGTACGGCAACAAGCCTGAGGGCTTTGCCGCTCTTATCCCGTTCCACGGCTTTGCCTTTTGAGAGTATCCACCGCAGGGTTCCGTCCTTGCTTACTATCCTTTGTTCAAGCCGGAAGGTATCACTTTTATTATCAATGCAATCGCGGTGTGCCTGAATTGCTGCGGGCCGGTCTTCAGGGTGGAGCATATTTGTCCATGAGGCAATGGTTCGCGGCAGGGTTCCGGGCTTATAGCCTACTATTGCTTCGCAAGCGGGACTGAAGTACACCTCGTTGGAGGAAAGGGTCCAGTCCCATAAGCCATCGTTTGATGCTTCCATTGCATAGCTAAACCGTTCTTCACTCTTTCGCAGGGCGATTTCTGCGTTTTTATGTTGGGTGATATCGTAGGCAAAGAGCTGAACGAGTCGCTGTTTTCCCGCTTCGTACGGGGTTGGTTGAAAGATATTCGTGTAATGTCGTTCATCTCCTTCCGAACACTTCACGGTGTCGGTATATTCCATCTTTTTATTTGCTTGTAAGCAGTTGCGAATACGATCAAGCAATACCCCGGAAAAGCCGGGAAAAAGTGAAGTAATGGCCTTGCCTGCAAGATGTTCTTTCGTTGCTCCCACATCTTCCGCCGCCGCCTGATTCAGATCGACGATAACCCCGTTGCTGTCGAAGATAATAATAGGGTGAATGGCCCCTTCAAAAAGCGATCGGTACTCTCGCTCTTTTGCCGAGAGCCGCTCTCGCGCAAGCTGGTACTCAGTCACATCTCTTCCATTGATAATAGAAAATTGATATTGCCCGTTATGATAGAATAGTGCTACATTATCCTCGATCCATGCATATGAACCATCTGGCTTGATGATCCTGTAGCGATGTCGTAGGCGCTTGCTTCCGTTTGCGATTGCGGCTGCGATATTGTTTTTTACTCTCGGCAGATCGTCAGGATGAACGCGTTTGAACAGATCGTCTAGGGATATCTCGCGATCGTCCAGTGATGTACATCCCAGCATGTGTAAATAGGCCGGAGATACAAAATTTGTTTTATGATTTTCGATAACGGCAATACCATCGCTGCTGTTGTCTGCTACCCAACGATAAAGGCGTTCTTTTTTTACGAGCTCTTTTTGGGTTCGGAAGAAGTCGTACGCCATGTTCAGGACCTTGATAAGAACATATTCACCGGATGCTTTGAGAATGTAGCCATAACTTGGTATATCACGTATCAGGTCAAGGGCTTCTTTGTCTCGCCTGTCTGTTAGAAAAAGGATAGGCAGTTCCCTGAGCGCAAGAATCTGACGGGCTGTCTCTGCCCCATTCATCGATCTATCGATATCAATCTCCGTTAAGACGATCTCTATTTCTTCATGGGCGCTGATTATGGTAACGGCTTGCCGGCCTGTTTGTGCTGTGGTAACCCTATGGCCGTGCCGCTGAAGGAGTTCTTTTCCGGTCGATGCGATAATTCCATCGCTATCCACCAGAAGAATATTCCGAGGCTCCTTGTTTCCCACTGGCCTCTGTTCCTCCTGGATATAAAAAATATCTAAACTATCTATTATAATAGTACCTTGCAAAGTGAAAAGCAAGAAAAGTGTGCATTTCCTTGTTTACGACCGCACAGGAAAAAAATGCAACAAGAAGTAAAATAAAAACAAATTTCTCCTTGTTGTTGCAGTGAAATGAATATTCAGGTAGTATTTGCAACAATAAGTGAATAATTATTCATTTTGTACGAAAATCGTTGTATTTTTATACGGGAGGCGACTGTGAGCAACACGCTGCTTTTACTGAGCGACGGAAGCTGGTTTCCGGGTAATGGTTTTGGATCCCCTGCTCCGTTGCTGGATGATGTTCCGAAGGAAACAAGCAAAAACGCTGCTGGAGAGGTTGTGTTTAATACCAGCATGAGCGGGTATCATGAGATGGTAACCGATCCTTCCTATGCGGGGCAGATTCTTGTTTTTACCTCTGCCCATATTGGCAACTACGGCTGTGATGAAGATTGGAGTGAGACCGGTGTTTCTATTGATCGAAATGAGCGTTTTCGTCCAAAGGCCGCTGCGGTTGTCGTCAGAAATCTCTACAGCGGACCGATCCCGGCCGGTCGAATCTCCTTTTCTCATTTTCTTGAGAGCTACGGCATCTGCGGAATTTGCGGCGTGGATACCAGGGCTTTGACCATCAGCCTGCGGGATGGAGGAAGCCGCAACGGAATGCTTTTTCGCCTCAATGAAGACGCCCGGTTCCCTTCCGATAGCTGGCTTGATGGGGCCCTGAAGCGCGTCAGGGCCATCCCTTCCATGGAGGGGCAGGCTCTTGCGCGCAAAAGCGGAACGGAGAAAGGGCCTGCGGCCGTCGAAAAGAATTTTTCTGCGAACGAGGCGAAGGTTAGGGTCGCTTTGATTGATTACGGGGTGAAGGGCGGTATCATTCGGGAGTTGAAGCGTTGCGGTTCCGACGTTGTTGTTCTTTCCTCTGTTTCAACTGCGGAAGAAGTACTTTCTCTGCATCCAGATGGTGTGCTCTTATCAAATGGTCCTGGTGATCCTGCAGTTCTCGATCGTGAGATTGCAACTGTTGCCGGTCTTGTCGGCAAGGTTCCCGTTTTCGGAATTTGCCTGGGACACCAGCTCCTCGCCACGGCCCTGGGAGGTAAGACAAGAAAGATGGCCTTTGGCCATCACGGCGCTAATCATCCCGTACGGGAGATGGCCACGGGACGTGTCTATGTGACGAGCCAGAATCACGGCTTTGAGGTCGATCCCGATTCTCTTCCCGAAGATGTTGTGGTGAGCCATGTGAATGCCAACGATGGATCGGTTGAAGGTATCATGCATAAACATCTGGCAGCCTCATCCGTTCAGTTCCATCCCGAGGCCTCTCCGGGACCGAGAGAGGCGACGATCCTATTCGATCGCTGGATCGATACGCTTTTACAGAATAAAAACGAGGTGCACCCATGAGCGCGAGAGAGGATATACATACTATTTTGATCATCGGCAGCGGCCCTATCGTCATCGGCCAGGCCTGTGAGTTCGACTATTCCGGAAACCAGGCGGTCAGGGCCCTCAAGGAAGAGGGGTATCGTGTCGTTCTGGTAAATCCGAATCCCGCCACGGTTATGACAACACCGGGTAGTGCCGATGCCATTTACCTCGAACCCCTAAGCCTTGAGAGCCTGACCGTGATCATTGAGAGGGAGCGTCCCGACGCTTTACTGAGCACCATGGGGGGGCAAACCGCCCTCAACCTTGCCGGCGAGCTTGCTCGTGCCGGGGTCCTCGAACGCTTCGGCGTCGAGATTATCGGTGCTTCTATGGAGTCCATCGATTTGGCCGAAGACCGGGGCCGTTTTAAGGAGGTTGTTGCCTCCCTCGGCCTTGAGTCTCCCGTTTCCGTCCTGTGCCGAGAGATGCATGAGGGACTTGCCTTTGCCGAACAGACGGGCTTTCCTTTGATTGTTCGTCCCAGTTTCACCCTGGGAGGCAAGGGAGGAGGGGTTGCGAATAGCCTGGAGGAGTTGGAGAGTCTCCTCGCCGAATCCCTGCGGGAGAGTCCCGTGGGTACCGCCCTTGTTGAGGAATCGCTTATCGGCTGGCGGGAATTCGAATTGGAAGTGATGCGGGATAAGGCCGACAACGCGGTAGTCGTCTGCTCCATCGAAAATGTCGATCCCATGGGGGTGCATACCGGGGACAGCGTGACGGTTGCCCCGGCCCAAACCCTTACCGAGATAGAGTACCAGCGTATGCGGACCGCTGCCATCGATATTCTTCGTGCCGTTGGTGTGGACTGCGGCGGCAGTAACGTACAATTCGCCATGCCGAAGGATGGTGAGCGCATGGTTGTGATCGAGATGAACCCTCGAGTCTCCCGTTCCTCGGCCCTTGCCAGCAAAGCCACCGGCTTTCCTATCGCCCGCTGTTCGGCGAAGCTCGCCGTCGGTTACACCCTTGATGAGGTCCTCAATGAGATTACGGGAAAGACGGCAAGCTGTTTCGAGCCTGTACTCGATTACTGTGCCGTCAAAGTCCCCCGGTTTGAAACCGCCAAATTCCCTTCCGGCTACCAGCTCCTCGGTACCAGGATGAAAAGCGTGGGAGAGGCCCTTGCCCTTGGCCGCTCTTTCCTGGAAGCCCTTAATAAGGCCTTCCGCTCCCTCGAAGAGGGACATGAGGGGCTGGAACCCTTTGAATCTCCTGAGCTGATCGCCGATGCCGACAGGATCCTTGCCTCTCCGCACCCAAAGCGACTTCGCGCCGCCCTGACGCTTTTGGGACAGGGCCGGTCCATTGAAGCGGTCTCTTCCGTCAGCGGCTTTCATTCCTGGTTCCTTTCCCAACTCCTCGAGCAGAGCGGCTTGGAACAGCAGATTGCCGCCGGAGGGCTTTCATCGGACGGGGAGGGGGGCGATCTGCTTCTTTCCGCAAAGCGCATGGGGCTCAGCGATCGCCGGATTGCCGGGCTTGCGGGGCTGGAACCTGCTGCAATCTCTGCACTGCGAAAGCGCAGCGATATACGGCCTTCCTACCACCTGGTTGATACCTGTTCGGGAGAGTTCGCTGCCCAGACCCCCTATTTCTACTCGACCTGGGGAGAGAAGGATGAAGGAGGCTTTCTCGAAGGCTCTCGCCGGGTCCTGATCCTTGCATCGGGACCAAACAGAATCGGGCAGGGACTGGAGTTCGATACCTGCTGCACCATGGCATCGGCTGCCTGGAGGAACCGCGGGGTTGGTACCATCATGGTAAATGCAAATCCCGAAACCGTCTCCACCGACTACAACAGTTCGGATCGGCTTTACCTTGAGCCCCTTGCTGCGGAAGAGGTGCTCTCCATTATGGACAAAGAGCAGATTCGCGATGTTGTGGTACAGCTCGGGGGACAAACCCCGCTTAACCTTGCTGAAGAACTTGAGGCCGCCGGTGCAAACATTATCGGAACGGCATCGTCCTCTATTTCAAGGGCCGAAGGGCGGGGCTCCTTTGCGGACCTGGTTCGCAAGCTGGGACTTCGGCAGCCCGATAACCGGAGCGCTTCGACCGCTGCCGGGATACGGGATGCTGCGGCGGATCTTGGCTATCCGGTTTTGCTGCGCCCCTCCTTTGTCCTCGGCGGAAGAAGCATGTATATCGCCTACGGCCCTGAAGAGCTTGAAGCCTTTCTGGAAACCAAGCCCCCGATGAGCGCTTCCCGCCCCATTCTTGTCGATCGTTTTCTTGAGGATGCCTTTGAGTATGACCTTGATGCGGTCAGCGACGGCCAGTCGATCTATATTGGGGGGATCATGCAGCACATCGAGGCGGCTGGGGTTCATTCGGGAGATTCCGCTGCCGTCTTTCCTGCCTGGAAGCAGCTGCCTGAGATGCACCGTCAGATGAGGCAGGCCGCCCTCATAATCGCCCGGGAGCTCCCGATCGTCGGCTTCCTCAATATCCAGTTCGCCGTGAGGGACGGAGAGCTCTACCTTATAGAAGTTAACCCCCGCGCCTCACGTACCGTTCCGTTCCTTTCCAAGGCCTCCGGGGTCGACCTGCTCGATCTGGCCGTGGGAATTTGGAGCGGCGAAACTCTTTCCTCTCAGGGTGTCATCGGAGAAGGCGGCATCGGTGAGGGGCACTGTGTCGTCGGATGGGCGGTGAAAGAGGCCGTTTTTTCAAGTGAACGATTTCCGGATTTTGACCCCCTGCTCGGGCCTGAAATGCGTTCGACAGGTGAGGTCGCCGGCTTCGGTGCCGATTTCGGCGAGGCCTTTGCAAAGGCGGAAATCGCGGCCGGAAACATTCTGCCGGTCGATGGAACCGTCTTTGTTTCCGTCAACAGACGGGACAGGAGAACCATACTTCCCACTGTCCGCCGACTTGCGGATATGGGCTTTCGAATAGCCGCTACCCGTGGGACCGCCTGGGACCTTTTTCGCAACGGCATCATGAGCGAGGTCATTCTGAAGGTCCATGAAGGCCACCCCAACATCATCGACCACCTTCGAAGGGGAACGATAGCCTTGGTGATAAATACCCCCATGGGAAGCAATGCACGGCGTGGTGACGATGAGATTAGAAGTGAGGCCATGCGTCTTCATATTCCCTATACGACGACCACGAGTGCGGCAGAAGCCGCCGCCGAGGCCATTGCCCGCTTGAGAAGGGAACCGTTGATACCACGAAAGCTGCCGGAATTTAGCAAGTAGACCATGAGGTTACTGCCCCTTCCCCGGGGCAGCTCCTATCTTCTATGTGGACTCGCGGATGATTAATTGATTGTTTATGGTAATGATCCGGCCTGTTTTTTCCGAATCGGCGATCTGTTGTATAAGCGACTGTACTGCGGCCCTGCCGATTTGCCCCCTGTCGACGGCTATTGTCGTTAGTGCCGGATTGCTCATTGCGGCGGCTTCAATATCATCATAGCCTGCCACGGCGATATCTTTCGGAACGTTGAGACCTTCTCTTTGTATTGCATGAATGGCTCCGAGGGCCAGGGTATCTGTTGCCGCAAAAACAGCGGTGGGAAGATCCCTTTGATGAAGGATCCTTTGCATCATGCTGATTCCTTCCTGGAAAGTCGTGTGTTTTGCTCGATAGGGTTCTGAGAATACGGGAATATTGTACCGCTTATGCATATCGAGATACGCACGATATCTGATGCTGAAACTTGGGTGGTTCAGGTCTTCGTTGATATGCACAATCTTGGTATGCCCCCGCTCCTTTATAAGATGTTCCATGATGCTGCAGGCGCCTTGGTAATTATCGTCGATAATGAATGTATTTTTCTTGGAATCCACTACGTTGTTGATGACAACCAGTGGTATTTTTCTCTTTTCGAATTCCTTAATAACCTCATTGGGATAAAATGAGACGATCATTGCCCCATCTATGCTGTCCTGTATGAAGTATTCATCAAAGGTGTTTTCTATATCGTCTGCTGCGGCAAGGATAATGTGATAACCTTGTTCCGCCGCTTGTGCTATTGCGCCGTCAAGTACGGGGCCGAAGAATGTGTGTGCAACATATGGCGGAGATTTTCTGTACATAAGAAATCCTATGATGCCGGATTTCTTTGTTGCCATTGCCTTTGCCAGCGAGTTGGGACGATAATTCATTTCCCGAGCTTTTTCCATGATCAGACGCCTGGTCTCTTCTTTTACGCGTGGGGACCCCTGGAGCGCCCGGGACACAGTCGACTTCGAAACCCCCATGAGATGGGCAATATCAATTAATCTAACAGGCATTTCCATCTCCTCATGAAAATCTCTTAGAAGGCTCATACAAATGAAAAAAACTTTCGTCATTCTACGATGTGTGGTATCATAGAGTCAATACAACCGGTTGTATTTTTTTAGACCAAAATACAACCGGTTGTACAAACCTATGATACAGGAAATTCAGCATGGATGGTCCGATGATAACTGGGCATACGGGAAACGACGGAACAAAAGATAATTCTCTTGAGGCGGCCCAAAAGAGTATTGCCCTGGGTGCCGACGCTTTTGAGGTTGATGTTCGTAGAGATAAGAATTCCGTTTTGATACTTTCGCACAATGAATGGGAACAGAATGGTTATGGTTCACATCCTCAGTTATCGGAGATATTTGAATTACTTCGGCACCATCCCGAAATTCGCATAAACTGTGACCTTAAGGAGGATAACCTTCCCCTTGAAGTGATCTCCTTAGCTTCCCGTTTCGGTATAGGTTCAGATCGTCTGATCCTGACCGGGCTCATTACGCTCCCATATCTTGAAAAGCACCCGGAAATTACGAAGATGTCCACCGTTTACCTGAATGCCGAGAATATTCTTGAATCTGTCTATTTCCAGCTTGTTCGCAGTGAAGCGCTACAGCCATCGCATCAAAGCTTTTATGCCAGGCCGTGGAAATACTTACTTGAACGTATTCCCGGTATCACTCCCCATATCGGTCTTATTTCGGAGATGTGCCTGAGGCACAAAGTCAGGGGAGTCAACGTTCCGTACCAATATTTGAAAGATGAAAACATAGACGATTTAAAAAAGAAGGGCATTCCCCTCTCGGTTTGGACGGTTAATGATGAAAACGAGCTTGTTCGATTCCTTTCCTGCAGGGTGGAAAATGTAACGACGCGAAAGGTCGTCATGGCAAAAGCAATCAGAAAGCATCTTTTGGGATTTTAGAGGAGAGAATGAAAGCGTATGAAAAGGTGGTGGTCCAGGTTATGAAGTTCCTAAATCCGAAACGGTGGGTTCACATGATGGGATACAGAAAATTCATCGAATTCATGGTTCTTATTGTGTTTATTCTTTTTTTCTATGGTCCGCTGTTGCATATGTTCATGCTGGCATTTGCGGATACATATGAGGTACCGTGGGTTCTGCCGAGAACGTTCGGCCTGAAGTGGTGGGCATATGTATTAAGTCAGAAAAGCCTTGTAAGTTCCATCTCTTTGTCGTTTATCATTGCTTTTATTACAACTGCTCTTTCTCTTGCAATATGTCTCCCCGCCGCCTATGTCCTTGCCCGATATGATTTTCCGGGAAGGAAAATCGTCATGCTGTCGTTTCTGCTCGGGAATGCCTTTCCCCATCTTGGTCTCTTTATTTCCATGGGAATCATATTTTATAAAATCAATCTAATGGGCACCTTCCTTGGGGTCCTTCTGATTCATATGCTCGGTTCGATGATGTTGATGATATGGTTGCCTGCGGGGGCCTTTCGCAGCATACCACGGCAGCAGGAGGAAGCAGCAAGGGATGCCGGTGCCGGTCCCATACGCACGTTTTTTCATGTGACGCTTCCCATGGCCTGGCCGGGTATTGCGGTTGCCGCAATGTTTACTTTTATCGCATCGCTTGGGGAGAACCAGGGAACGCTTCTCGTCGGTCTTCCCAGATATCGAACAATGCCGGTGGAAATGTACGGTGTGATTCTTGATTATCCGGCAACGGCAGGTGCCGTTTTCGCGCTTATTCTTATTATTCCGAACCTTATCCTCCTGTTGCTGCTGAGGAAATATGTCGGCGCAGACACGATTTCAAAAGGCTTCAAGATGGAATAGTACTTTTTCATGATTTCTGAAGGGAGATAATCGTATGACCAATGAAGTAAAGCTTGAGATCCGTAATATGACGAAGAAATACAAAAACGGCGACGGGGTTGAAAACATCAATCTAAAGGTAAAAACAGGGGAACTGGTGACACTTCTTGGGCCTTCAGGCTGCGGGAAGACAACGATTCTGCGAACCATCGGAGGATTCCTTGAGTGTACCGAAGGAAGTGTACTTATAGACGATAAAAATATTGAACATCTGCCGCCGGAAAGGCGCCCTACCGCCATGGTGTTTCAAAGCTATAACCTTTGGCCCCATATGACCGTGTATGAAAATATGGAATTTGGTTTGAAGCTGCGAAAGATTCCCAAGGTGGAAAGACGTAGGCAGATTATGGCGATGATGGAACTCGTAAAGATTACCGGCATGGAGAAAAAATATCCGGGCCAAATGTCGGGCGGTCAGCAGCAGCGGGTTGCCATAGCCCGGTCACTCCTGTTGAAACCCGATGTCCTCTTGCTGGATGAACCCTTTTCCGCGCTTGACGCCAAGATACGTTCTCAGATGCGGGAGGAATTACGCAAGATACAACTGGACCTGAATATCACCGTGGTCTTTGTCACTCACGATCAGGAGGAGGCCATGGCCTTATCCGACAGAATTGTGGTGATGAATAAAGGAAGTTTCGAGCAGGTTGGTACCCCCGCTGAAATTTACGATAAGCCGATAAATCACTACGTCGCCGATTTTATCGGCGATATGAACTTCATAGAAATGGAAGATAAAACGATAGCGGTGCGCCCGGAGTATATCACTATCGTTTCTTCTGAGGCGGGGGGGATTGCCGGTACCATTAGGGCCGTTATGATACTGGGGCACTATAGTGAAGTAACGCTGGATACCGAATATGGCATCCTAAAGTCCTTTATCGTCGGTGAAAGTGCCGAGCAATTCCATCCTGGTAAGAAGGTCTCTCTTTCCTATTCAAAGAGCATAGAGTTCTCAAGACGAAAAGGAGGTTAAAAAAGAGCCATCTGATCTCAGAAACATCTGATTTCTTTTTAGGAGGGAAAAATGAAAAGAAAAATGAAAAAGCTATGTGTTTGTGCAGTTCTTTGTTTCTTGATGCTTTCTCCGTTCACGCTATTTGCAGGCGGACAGAGAGAAGGCAGCGCAGCCGGTAACGGGGGCGGAAAGCCCAAGGTAACGTTATGGGCCACAGGTTCCGACAATGTACGGATGCTGTTTGAAAAGCTCATTGATGAGTACAATGCCAAGCCCGGGTCCACCAGTGTGGTTGAATTGCAGTTCGTCATGTCCGGTTCGGGAGGGCAGACCCTAAGCGACCGCATCGCTGCTGCCAAGCTGGCAGGCAAAACCGATACCGATTTTGATCTGCTTGCAGAAAATGGCTCTGCCCTTGCTTCCTATGTGGACAAGGCAGGCGGCGACCTTTTTGTGCCCCTCGATTTCAGTAAAATCCCTAATTATGCAAACGTCAAAATGAAATCAGGTTTTTTTACCGACTGTGTTGTACCCTACAGGGGAACCACCGTTGTCATGGCCTACGATTCCGTACGCCTGCCCAATCCTCCGAAGACATGGGCGGAGCTTGATGCATGGATTACATCTCATCCGGGAAGATTTGCCTATAATCCTCCGGGCTCGGGCGGTTCCGGAGCCGGCTTTGTGAATCTTGCTCTCTATAAGGATCTTCCTCCCGAAGCAAAGGTCTCGACCGACGAAAAGTGGGTGGAGCAATGGGGCCCCGGCTGGGACTGGCTGAAAAGCATCCATCCCTATCTGTATACGTCCGGCGGAAAGGTCGTATATCCGAACAAAAATCAGGGTACGCTGGATCTTTTGATCAACAAAGAGGTCGACCTGATTCCTGCGTGGGCCGACCAGGTGCTGACGAATATCTCACGAGGCATATTGCCTGAGAGCACGAAAATTTATCAACTTACTCCCGCCCTCAATGGTACGGATGTTGTTCTTGCTGTCCCGAATATTGGTGGGGGAGCGGAAAAGACGTACGACTTCATTAACTTCATGATTTCTCCCGCGGCTCAGAAAATTTGTCTTGAAACCATCTTTGCCGTACCTGTCATTGATGCATCGCTCATCGACTCTACATATAAGACAATGGTCAAGGATCTCGATATTTCGGGTTTTTCCGTCATTTCCAATGGCAAGCTTGGAGATGTGCGAAATCAGTATTGGGATAAGAATATAGCTCGCTTGCCGTGAGCGACATGTCCATCCGGTATTCCGAACTAGTCGGGATACCGGATGATTTCGGATATCTGAAGGGGGAGTGACATATGAGAAAACCGAAATGGAAAACAAATCTCTATATTGCATTAATGCTGGCACCTGCGCTGCTGCTTACTATGGGTATCATTGTGTATCCCATAATCAATACGGTTATTCGCAGCTTCAGTTCCCCGGAGGACGGCAGTTTTACCTTAGCGAATTACGTTTTCTTACTCACCGATGATGTCTCGATGGAAAATATTGCCTACACACTCTGGATTGTGGTTGTTACCGTCGTCTTATCCATTCTCATCTCATATGTATTAGCCCTGTATCTCCGTTTTTACGACACAAAAATAAGTAAGTTTATCGGAACAATCTACCTGCTGCCTCGTTTTGTCCCTAGTCTCGTTGCCGTCTATGCCATGATAACCATCATACGGGACTCCGGTTTTCTCAATCGCGTCTCCAGGCTGTTCGGGTATAATTTTAAGCCCGGCCTCATGTACAATGCCCGTGGGATCATTTTGATGAACCTCTGGTTCAATATTGCCTTTGCGACCATGATCATCGTGGCTGCACTCTCAAGTATTCCCGATTCTATGGTGGAAAGCGCGCGTGATGTGGGGGCCAGGAAGATCAACGTTTTCCTCAACATGATTCTTCCTCTCTCTTTTAAAGATGTAATGGTTGCGATGACCTTCATCTTTATGAGTAATGTCAGCTCTTTTACTACCCCGTTTGTCATGGGCGGTAATAATCCGATCATGCTTGGTGTGTACTTGCGAAAGCAATTTTCCGAATATTCGAACTATGAAATAGCCGCGGCTCTTTCGGTCATTATGTTTCTCTTCTCATCCGTCTCGGCGATCATCTATATCTATACAAACTTAAAAGAGAAAGAGTGGGAGAAGGCCAACTAGGATAATTGCGTTGTGCTCACTTGACAAAGCCCCCATTGATGTTATTATTAGCCATAGCTAATATAATTAGTTATGATACATTCAGGGTAGAGATATATGCAAAGAAAGCGTCTTTTCATTATCGTACGTGCCTCGGTAGCGGCTTTGTCTGTCAGGGGGACCTCGTGGATCTGTTCCTGTATCCCGATGTGAGCCCTGGGCCTCTTCACGAAATTGCTTTGGGAGCGAAAAGAGCTTCCCTCCTTTTTACTGCGATTGAAATGGATATCTTTTCCGGACTCTGTGAGGATATTTCTGCACACGAATTTGCCCGTAGGCGAGGATATGATGAGCGGAATACCGAATATCTGCTCAACGCCTTGGTTTCCCTCGGGCTCGTTTCGAAGAAGAATTCCTGTTTTAAAAACAGCCCGCTATCCGAGCTCTATCTCGTGAAGGGGAGAGAGCTTTACATGGGAGAATACCTGCTTTTCAGGGATCGCTTCACCTCTTTTGATGGCTTGTCGGATTATGTCCGCCGTGGCCCTGATGCTGAAGTCGTTAGTGAAAACAGAGGCTCCGATATCTTCGATTTTGCCCGCCTTGCCGAACTTTCGGTCGCTGAACAGCGCGCCGGACGGGCGAAAGAGGTTTGTGAAACTATCGTGCGGCTTTTTCCTGAGAAAGGACCGGACCGGATTTTGGATCTTGGGGGCGGTTCCGGGATGATTGCCCTGGCCCTTGCCCTGCACTATCCTTCCTGCCGCTGTTTCCTCTTCGAATCACCGGAGGTCGCGGTTGTTGCCCGCAAAAATATTGAGGCCCACACTACGGAGCCGCAGGGTAACCGTCCCGAGATACTTGCAGGGGACTATCTCAGTGACGATATCGGAACTGAATACGACCTTATTATAGCTGTTGCCTCGATACAGTTTGCCAAGGGACGGTTCCCTGTGGTAATCCCGCGGATCAGGGATGCCCTTGTCCCCGGCGGACTTTTTGTCAGTATCTGTGGAGCCACGACTTGCGACCGTACCCAACCGCAGCCCCTGGTTATCGGCTGGCTTGGCAGCCATCTGCGGGGCCTGGAGGTACTTCCTGAAGCAGGAGAGATTCGTAATGAGGTGACTATGTATGGATTTGAGGTTGTGGATCCTCTGGAATACGGTATCACAATAGCAATGGATGTATGTAGAAGGAAGACGTGAAACGTACACGTATGCGACAGTCTTTCATCATTCGATTAAGGAGAATGTAATGACAAAAGAATTAATAATTTCTGCTTCTGCCTTTGGCCTTTTTGTGGTTTGTCCCCGTATGGCTGGGATGATGCATATTCTCAAAAGCTATTCTTCTGCCCCAATGCTTGTGACCGTTCTTTTGGGGGCCGCTTTCTCAATCCCCCTTCTGCTGCTCATGGTATTTGTCTTTTCTAAATTTGGCGTCCTTGGGGCCTTATGTGTATGTGTACTTACGGATATCGGAGCTGCCTTTCTGATGAAGGAGATAAGTCTGCGGGCCGGGCTTGAAACCTTTATTATCGCGTTATTTGTCATTCTCGGGGTGAAGATTGCTCCGCTTGTTTCAACCCTTCTTGTGGGGTCTGGGAAGTGAATAAGGAGAAAACGATGGACCTACCTGAAATTCGTGTTGAATCGAAGGAGCTTTTTCAGCTTCAATCCGGTGCTATACGCTCATGGCTTCTGATTACCGCAGTGGAGTTCAATCTTTTCACGCACACGGCTGAAAAGAGGACAGCGGCGGAGATCGCTTCTATTCTCCGAACCCATGGGCCCAATACCGAGCTTTTCTTGAATGCCCTTTGCTCTCTCGGCCTTTTGCGAAAGGAGCACGGCGCATATATAAATACGGAATTGGCGGACACCTTTCTCGTTGAGGGCAAAGAGAGCTATCTGGGAGGTTTTCTCCTTCTGAATGAACAGTGGAACCTCAGGAGCAGAGAGCAGATGAAAACCCTTATTCAGAATGGACCAATACCGGCGCAGGATAGCACCGATGTTCCTGAAGCCATGTTTTCCCAGTACATCAAGGAGATGAGAAATTTCGCTCGATCCGGTGTTTCCCAGCTTGTTGCCAAGGAGATAGAACGGCTGCCGGAGTTCCCGAAGATGAGAAATATGCTTGATCTCGGCGGTGCCCACGGCATGGATGCCATCGCAATTGTCAATCGGAATTCCTCATTAAGCGGTGTTGTCTTTGATAAACCGGCGATCGTGAAATTCACTCGGGAGATCATTCGTGAATATCATATGGAAGAGAGAATTACGACTATCGGCGGCGATTACATCTCGGATCCCATAGGCGGCGGCTATGACCTTATTTTTACAAAGGGGACCCTGAACTTTGCCAAGGACCAACTGGCTTCTGTGTGCGAGAAAATCTACACGGCTTTAACGCCTGGAGGAGTCTTTGTTTCGCTTCATGAGGGGCTCACCGACGAAGATACAAAACCTGCGGGCATGGTGCTAAGTTGGTTGCCAAGCTGTCTTGCTTCCACCGATCTTTCCCTTTCCCAAGACGATATTCCCAATGCGATGATCAAAGCCGGTTTTACAAGGGTTAGGACTAAGCCCGTTTCTTTTCCCCTCGGCGGTGAGTTGGATTTGACTATCGGAAGGAAATAGCCGCTTCTGCATATTCCTTTCTGAGGAATATACGCTGTTACTGCACTTCCCAGGATATCAGTGCCAGGGTAGTGCTGGCCCCGTTTGTCTCTGTCTCTTTTTTATAGCGAATTTCCGGGGTGTATCCCTGAAGCCACAGCAGATTGAACATGGCGTAGAGGGCGTCCCGGTCGTTGTGAGGGTCATGGCGACCCGATGCTGCTTCGGGGGACGTGCTCTTTTGCCTGACCGGAGCTCTGCTTTCGATGAACTGGGCAACTACGCAACTACGGCTTGAGGCACGGCTCATTTTCTCAAGGCCGTTTTTACTTCGTACTGCCGGGCACATGGCCGCAAAAACAAGATCAAACTGCTTTTCGAAACCAAGTGTGCCGAGTTCGATGGTGTTCCAGTCAAGCTTGCGTGTATCGATATTGCTCAAACCTGCAGCGGCGGCATTTTCCTTAAGATGCTCCAGCATCTGTGCGGATATATCGGTGGCGGTAACATGTCCACTTACCTTTGCCAGGGGAAGGGTGTATCGTCCTGATCCCGCGCCTATCTCGAGGATACTGCTGCCTGGTGTGATCAGTTCTCGATGAACCAGGGAAGTGACTGTATGTTCGTGAAGGCGGCTTTTTCCCTCAATTTGATGTTTGTTGAATTGCCTTGCTCTGGAGTCCCAGAAGCTTTCGGCCTTTTCCACGTCGTCAGGGCCATGCCGGAGAAGGGCCTCGTAGCTTTCCCAGCTTGGATACTCTATCTCTGCCGATGTTTCGTTAATCATGGCTAATATTAATAGCTTAAACTATATGAAGATGTCAATATATATCTCCCATATATCTTCCGCCGGAACGACCAATGTATACATATTTTGTCGTACAGCACGTGAACTTCCGGGGGCTTCTCAGGGAGCCTTTCATAGTCAAAGCCGTTTACTCATGCCTTGGGAAAGGCCCGGTATCCTGTCGCACCGACCGCCTTTATCAGATCTTCGGCACGAACTGCGGGATCGGCGATCACTTTGGCCTTTTTTTTTCGTAGGCTGACCTTGGCCTTTTTTACCGCTTCCACCGATAATAGTGCCTCCTGTACCGTTACCGCACAGTGCCCGCACGACATATCTTCGATTCTCAGGATGATTGTATTGTCCATGAAAATTCTCCTCCGTATGTTCTATGAGCGTTCGAAAACCAATAGATAGATATGCTCTGGTTGCGTTTGCCAATAGCAAGATACACTCTTTTGCCAGATATCATCATGAGTGTTAGAATCAGCTTCTTTATTTAATATTAACTAATTAAATTAAAATCATCAATATTGGGTATGACCTAAACGGGGCGTCATGGAAACGGAATGAAATTGGCTGCGGAGGAGTAAATCATTGCATAGTACAGAGAGCCTTCTTTAGGCGGGGCAATTCTGTCGATAATCTCATGAAAAGCTCATGTAAACAGGTATAAACCTATGTCATAAAATTCCCTTAATACCTGATTTTAGGAGTTGAATCATGAAAAGCCATGTCGTATGGATTGCGGCCCTTACCGCAGCGTTGTTGGTGGGGTGCTCAGGGGCTGGAAACCTGACGATCAATGAAGTAGGTGCAAATGGAAGTGATTTTGTTGAGTTGTACAACGGCGGAGACAGGCCTGTTACCCTCAAAGCCGGTGAATGGTCCATCAAAAGTGGGGAAAAAATGGATAAGGCCTTTGTTTTTCCCGAAAAAGATCTCAAAGTCTCTGCCAAAGCCTTTGTGTTGATTATCGCTCCTCCGGATATAGAAGACGACGGGTCTGTGGAAGATTGGGAACTTCCAACCTTGGGAAATAACATCTCCAATGTATCCGCCGATGCCTTAGTTATAACGACTCCAGGGGAAAATAAGCAGACGGGAGAGGACCCTGCGGATTGTATGTCTGTGGATGATTCTGGAGATACGCTTACCCTGATGCATGGCTCAAAGGTGATTGCGGTCCTGGAAACCCCGGAAATTCCCGAGGGTGATCCCGAAGGTGTGTATACCTACGGCTCTTTTCCCGATGGTTCTGACACCCATTCGAATCAGCTTACCGCAACGCCTGGGTCGGCGAACAAGCGATAGAGGTTTCGTATTCCTATGAAAGAAAGACGTACAAGGCTATGGTCACTGGTGCTGGGAATTCTTCCATTCCTCTCTCTTCTTGCGCTTACAGCTTGCCATCGGAGTAGCGATACAGCCCCTGGACCTGAGTCAGAATTGACATATGCTTCTGCACAGGCTGCTCGGGAAACCGGATCGGTACCGGTGTTCGGTGATGTGGCCGATGATCCGGCGATCTGGGTTCACCCCGAGGATCCTGCGCTGAGTATCATCATCGGCACCGATAAGCATGAGAAGCGCGGAGGTTTACGGATATATGACCTTTCCGGCAACGAGCTTCACTTTCTGCAGGTCGGAAAATCCAATAACGTAGATGTTAGGTATGACTTCCCTTTTGGAGATGCAAAGGTCGATATAGCCGGAAGCACCAATCGTGCGGAAAATTCCATCCAGGTATTTGCCATCAACCCAGAGGACCGATCTCTTACCAGAATTGACGACGGTACTCTTACCAGCGGCCCCGGTAGCACGGAGGTCTACGGCTTCAGTTTGTATCATAGCTGCTCTACCGGCCGCTTCTACGCTGTGTGTGGTCTATACGACGGAACCGTTGAGCAGTGGGAACTTGTGGACAACGGGATGGGGAAGGTTTCGGGAAGGAAAGTGAAGACCTACGCCTTCGGCGGGGTTTGCGAAGGTATAGCTGCCGATGACCAGAAGGATGAACTCTATATTGCCGAAGAAAATGTCGGTTTATGGAAGGTAGATGCGGCCCCTGATGCTTCGAACGAACCCAAAAGTATCCAAAAAATTAGCGAAAATCCCTACATCCACAAGGACCTTGAGGGGGTGGCTTTATATGTCGGGGACAACGGAGGGGGCTACGTCCTCGTTTCCAGCCAGGGGACCGATAGCTATGCCGTGTACGACAGAGAAGACGGGTCCTATGCGGGGAGCTTTCGGATTGTCGATGGTCCTGTGATTGACGGGGTAAGCGATACCGATGGAATTGAAGTCCTCAGCTATGGCATCCCCGGTCTGTTCCCCGATGGTTTCTTTATTGTCCAGGACGATGTGAATTTCGATGGGCAGGAGAAAAGCAAGCAGAACTTCAAGCTGGTGGATTGGCGCGCCATTGCGAATTCCTCGTTGGGCTTGAAGATTAATTCTGGTAATAATCCCAGGAATTGAAATTATTGGGCCGTATTGGCCCAAAGCATCCCGTCCCTTCTGCCGAACTCCTCGATCCGGGTTGTACATTCCAGGTTCGGGGAGTCATCGGTGATCAACCTATCTACTTCATCAAGTGAATTACGTTTTATGTAGTGTTCCGAATCCTGGTGGGTGAAGAAGCACACTTTCTATTCCCGTAAACAGCCAAAAGGCTGTGCTATATTAGATCGATGTTAGATTTATGTTAAAATTTTGTTAATCATAATTTGACAACTGTTCATTCTGCCCTATAATAGGAGATCGCTGCCTGTTAGGGGTGTGCAGATGTAAATCTTTCGGAGGGGTAGTATGAAAAAAATTATTAATGCGGCTGGTGATGTCATGAGAAACATCTCATGTGAGAGAAAATTTTGCCGGCCCGAAAAGTGTAAGACTTGTTCTGTTTTGGGATTCGGGATGAAGGCTCTATCTTGTACTCTTGCAGTCGTTATGCTCTCTATCTTTTTTATTGGCTGCGGCAATTCGGATAAGGGATCTGTGGGTGCTGCTAAGAAACAGGCAAAGCCCCGTGTCATCAAAGTGAGTACAAAGTTTGTCGACAATGAGCAGACTGCGAAGTCATTGGTTAAAGCTATTAAAAACATTAATGAAAGAAGCAATGGTACTTTAGAGCTTCAGCTGTTTACCGGCGGTACGCTCCCCATTGGCAAAGATGGAATGGAACAGGTGGTGAATGGATCAGACTGGATTCTCGTTGATGGCGTAAATTTTCTCGGTGACTATGTTCCCGATTATAATGCAGTAACAGGTCCTATGTTGTACCAGTCGTTTGATGAATATCTTGCCATGGTAAGAACTCCACTTGTTCAAAACCTGAATACGAAGGCTGAAGAACTGGGAATTAAGGTCCTCTCTCTTGACTGGCTCTTCGGCTTCAGAAGCATGATGACGAACAAGGTAATCAAAACTCCGGAGGATATGAAAGGCGTAAAACTCAGAGTTCCGACAAGTCAGTTATACACGTTTACGATTGAAGCCCTTGGCGGAAATCCCGTTGCCATGCCGTATCCCGATACCTACGCTGCCATTCAGCAGGGGGTAATCGACGGTGTCGAAGGATCGATTATGACGTATTACGGAACAAAACAGTACGAAAACGTTAAAGAATATTCATTGACAAGACACCTTCTCGGTGTTTCCGCGGTTTGTATATCGACAAAGTGCTGGGATAGCCTCACCCCTGAGCAGCAAAAAATAATCCAGGAAGAAATTGACCTTGGAGGAGAGGATAACCTCCAAGCAACTATAGAACTTGAATCGGAATACGCGAAAAAGCTTCAGGATCTTGGTGTTCGGTTTCACGAAGTGGATGCTGCTGCTTTTAACAAGGCGGCTGCTCCTGTTTACTCCATGTTTGATAAATGGACTCCCGGGATCTACGACGATATCATGGTCGAGCTGAATAAGATACGAGCTGACCTGGGAAAGATATAAAAACTATATTTGCCGAGATTCATCACAACGATAATAGGGGATAGAACTATCCCCTATTTTATTACAAGGTTAGAGGATTCATGCTATAGGGTAGATTGATGAAGAATTTTCTTAAGAAATTCGAGTTATATCTTGGAAGCATATGTATAGCCGTTACGGTAGTTATCGTAATTATGAATGTGTTTACCAGATATTGTTTGAGTTTTACATTTTTCTGGGCAGAGGAAATCGCTGTCGGATGTTTTGTCTGGACCATTTTCCTTGGTACGGCTGCCGCCTACAGGGAAAAAGGGTTAATAGGCGTAGAAGCTATCGTTACTCTTCTCCCTGCAAAAGTTAGAGATATTGTAGAAGTGTTTACCAGTATATTGCTTCTTATTTTAAGCGCAATCATGTTCTGGTTTAGTTTTACCTACGTTTCAACGTCGACAAAGATTACTGCTGCTTTGGAAATTTCATATGCCTATATAAACGTTAGCATCGTAATATCTTTTGGCTTAATGACAATCTATTCTGTTTTTTTCGTCATACAAAGCTTTAAAAAGGCATTTTCATCCACGCAGGACGAGTCGGAAGTAAAGGAGCCGGTATAATATGCTAGCGTTTTCTCCTATTATAGTTCTTTTTGTACTGTTCTTTCTGAACATCCCCATCGGTTTTGCGTTGATGGGATCTTCTTTATTCTATTTTATTTTTATAAACAACACGATGGCAATGAATATGGTAATTCAGCAGTTCACAACTTCTGTCGAATCTTTTCCATATCTTGCTGTTCCCTTTTTCGTCATGGTCGGTTCTGTCATGAATTACTCAGGGATAAGTTTTCATCTCATGAATATGGCGGAAGTTCTCGCAGGACATATGAAGGGCGGGCTTGCTCAGGTCAATTGTCTGTTAAGTGCAATGATGGGAGGCATATCTGGTTCTGCCAATGCCGATGCCGCCATGCAGTCGAAGATTCTGGTACCGGAAATGAAAAGGAAGGGCTTCTCTACGGAATTCTCTGCTGCAGTTACGGCCGCATCCTCTGCGGTCAGCCCGGTAATCCCACCTGGAACAAATCTTATTTTGTATGCTCTTATTGCAAACGTTCCGGTCGGAGATATGTTTTTGGCAGGCTATACCCCAGGCATCCTGATGACCGCCGCGATGATGTTTACTGTTTACATCATTTCTTCAAAGCGCGGCTACAAGCCTTCAAGAGAAAAAAGGGCTACACCCAAAGAAATTGGAAAGCAGACACTCATCTCCATCTGGGCGCTTGCCATTCCCTTCGGGATTATCTTGGGGATGCGGATGGGCATGTTCACCCCGACGGAAGCTGGAGGAATTGCCGTAGCTTTTTGTTTTCTGGTGGGATTCTTTGTGTATAAAGAGCTCAAAATCAAACACATCCCACTTATCCTCATGGAAACCGTAAAGAATACCGGTACCGTCATGATCATCATCGCCAGTGCAAAAGTCTTTGGTTATTACATGACACTGGAGAGAATCCCGCAGATGATAACAGAGTTGCTGATGACTCTCACCGCAAATAAATTTGTCCTTCTCATGATCATCAACCTGTTATTGCTGTTTGTCGGGATGTTTATCGAGGGCGGAGCGGCTCTTGTCATTCTGGCTCCTCTTCTGGTGCCTGCCGTTGTTTCTCTTGGTGTAGATCCGCTTCATTTTGGTGTCATATTTATCGTTAATATTATGATTGGGGGACTCACGCCACCCTTCGGTTCCATGATGTTTACGGTATGTTCGATAGTCAATGTGAAGCTCGAAAAATTTATTAGGGAGGTATGGCCGTTCATTATAGCGCTTGCGGCAGTGCTTCTTTTGGTCACCTATTCCGAGTCTGTGGCTTTGTTTATTCCGAACTTATTCAATTAACTGCAGATCACATGTGAGGGGGCTGTTTTGAGTGAACTATCAGAAAAGAAATGTTTTCTACTGGATATGGACGGTACCATATACCTTGGTGATCGGTTGATTGATGGTGCCTCTGATTTTCTACATAAAATAAAAGCCAATGGTAAGCAGTATATTTTTCTAACAAACAACTCATCCAAAAATAAACGTGTATACGTAGAGAAACTGAAACGGATGGGAATAGCTGCCGATTCCAGTGAAGTATTTACTTCCGGAGAAGCGACAATTATGTATCTAAACAAAATAAAAAAGAACGCACATATCTTTCTTCTTGGTACTCCGGCTCTTGAAGAAGAATTTGAAGATGCCGGTTTCAGCTTGGTACGGGAAAGAAATCAGGATGTCGATTTCGTTGTTCTCGGTTTCGATACTACTCTTACCTACAATAAACTCTGGATTGCATGCGACTATATCGCGGAAGGTGTTGCGTATATCGCGACTCATCCCGATTTTGTATGTCCGCTTGAAGGTGGAAGATGCATGCCTGATGCAGGTTCGATGATTGCCCTGATAAAAGGGACTACAGGCAAAGAACCGCTTGTCATAGGAAAACCGAATAGATTCATTATTGACGCCATACTGGAAAAGTATTCTTTGAAAAAAGAGGATATGGCAATAGTGGGAGACCGGCTTTATACCGACATCAGAACTGGTTTGGATAACGGGATAGATTCCATTCTCGTTATGAGCGGTGAGACCGATAAAAGCATGCTTGCAAGCACCAAGTTTATCCCGAAATACTTGTTTGGTTCCGTCAAAGATATCATTGGGGTTCTATAACAAAATCATTGCCGTTAAACGGGATTGGCTGAGAGGAGCATAGTCTCCTCTCAGGTCTCCTGACGGTGCACATGGCGGGATGTTCTGTAAGGCTTGTGCAAACGAGGCCTATGATATGCTTGACGGAAGCGGTATTCATAGAAGATAGACCTGTTATAAGCTGGGTGGGCCACGGAAGACATGGCTTTTGCGTCATATAGTCGTGGCCATCATCTCTATTCATACAGCAGATCTGTTTTTTATTTTTATTTCGTTTTATACACCAGCCTGACGGCCAGGGAATCCTGGTCCACTTCGAGATATTAAAGGGACACAATTCTCTTTTCCGCAGTCAATTAAAAGTCAAACTATGGGAAAAAGTAAGCACCGACATAAAAGCAAGGATTTTACCGGCAAAAGGGCATGCGTACCACCAGGATTCGGAACACTAAGTAAGATAGAAGATATTTTGTACTACGGCGTATCTAATCCGATATGCTTACCGCCTTGCGAAGCATGCTGTCGTCGGTAATTTGTTTGAGCATGAAATCGGCAACATCGGATCTGGATATTTTTGCTGTAACAGATTGATCATAAGGGGTAAGCGTACGGTACCTGCCGCTTTTCGGGCCGTTTGTCAGAATCGCGGCCCGGACAATAGTCCAATCCGTATTGCTGTCCATGATATAGCCTTCCTGGATTTCCTTATCAGCGAACATATTCCTGAGCAGAAAGGGGATCATAAACCGGTTGTAGAGCGGACCCAACCTATTTTGCTGGGCCTTGCTTTCTCCTATCCCTATTGCCGACATACAGATAAACCGTTTGACTCCTGTATCTTCTGCAGCACGGAGGATGTTTTTCGTTCCATCCGAAATAATGGTATTCTTTTTGAGAATTCTTATTCCGAGAGCCGAAAGGATGACATCCTGTCCTTGGACTGCCGGTATGACCGCCTTGTAATCAAGAATGTCTCCCTGCACAATCCTGAGATTTCTGTGTGCCAGCTTTACTTTATCGGGATTGCGTACAAACGCCGTTACAATATGGTTCTGTTCAAGGGCCTGTGTCATAATCTCATGGCCCGTGCCGCCGGTTGCGCCGAATATCAGTAGTTTCATCATATGTCTCCATACAGTGCGGATGCAGGTTCTTCCAGCTTTGCAAAGCCGTCGTTGAGCCGTTTCCTTCCCATTTCTATGTAGGGATGTTCAATGGCACCTGCGGGACAGGTATGAAAGCATTCCGCACAGAGTATGCAGCTACTGTTGTCCCGATGCATGACAATTTCCCCATTTGCATATGTGAACATATCGACAGGACAGGCAGATATACATTTCTTGCACTTGGTACATTTCGCAGCATCGATACGCACTTGCTTAAAGTTTCTATGGAGTTTTTCCTGACTGAAGATTTTAAACAAAAACCGCTCTTTGGGCGGGGCGTATTTGAATGCTTTGGACTGGTCTTCAGCATCTTTCCCTTTAGTGTGAATAATAGAAATAATGTGTTCCACGGCTTCGGCTATGAGCTTTTCTTCTTCCGGGCCTGGCTTGTCCTCATAGATCACATTGGCATACGTTGACGTAAGGGTGTGCTTTGCGGCTATCTTGATTCCGAGTATTGATTTGTACCCTTTCTTTCTTAGTTTCTTCCCCATTTCTTCAAGGGCGACGCTGCTGTGTACGCCTCCATAGCTTACAAAGGGCACTGCAAGATTCGAATGCGTCTCATCGGGAACAGGTAGGGCCCCGATTGTGTGTAAAATCGTATGTTCGACATGGCCGGCATACAGCGGACCTCCTATACAGAGGAGATCATATTCGCCAAGCGCTTTCTCAAGAGTCTCTTTGATATGCTCACCATAGAGAAACTCCTGTTTGCCAGTTATGTTGATGAGTCTGACGATGTTGTTTTTTTTCTTGAAACCCTCTTCAATCTTCTTGGCGACGTTTAGGGTATGCCCTGACGGGCTGAATACCAATATGGAAACATTCATGTCTATTGTCCCTCCTTTGATAGATCTGGTAGATAGTGCTCGATGACCTCCATGAGCCCGCATATAGCCTCCGTTTGCTCTTTGGTTAGGCCGTCGAGGTATTCGACTATTTTGTCATGTAGCTCTTTATGAAATATCCTATGGTTGTCGAAGGCAATTTCTCCTTCTTCCGTTAATTTCAGATAGACTTCTTTCTTGTTGATCTCTTTTTTGTACTTACGAATGAGCTTTTTCTTTACGAGTTTGTCTGCAATCTGTGTGACCGCACCGTTTGTGATCCCCAGCTTTTGTGATAACCGGGATGCGTTTATCCCTTCTCCTGGTTCTATGGCATCGATAAAATGGATTTCCGACTGATGCAGCAATTGACTTGTTCCGAAAGGACGGGGTTTTTTATCATTGGAGTTGATTCGACTCTGTATCTTTGCTGCCTGTCGCATTATCCTCAAGCTCTCTTCCATGTGATAACCTTTTATTTATTTTAGTAACTAAAGTATTATCGCTTTCACTGTTGCTGTCAATATGTTTTAGTTACTAAAACATATTGTTTTAACAAGTTCGTACCAATTGGGGAATCAAGGTATTGAATTTGATTTAAAATTAGGTTAAACAAATTATATTAGGATTGGCGTATTATGCCGTTAAGCTCCATGTAGAGGAAACGTCAATGTTGGCGATTTGCAACGATCTATCTTTGGGAAGAGGGATACATCGGAAAAAATAGTTGATCAGGAGGTCAGGTACGATGCCTGAAAAGAAAAAAGAATTTGTCTTACAGCGGTTTTTACCTTATATGGGTAAAAAGAAAGCGCTTTTGCCTTTGGCTTTGGTATTATCGGGAATTTCCGCAATACTCAATATCCTGCCTTTTGTGCTGGTATGGTACATAACACGCAATATCCTCTCAAACCCTTCGGCGGTTGACATGACCCGTGTCGGCTTCTATGCATGGGTAGCGTTTGCCTGTGCCTTGGGCGGTGTTGTCTTTTACTTCTGTGCGCTTATGAGCTCCCACCTTGCTGCCTTTCGGGTGGAGGTAGGTATGCAGAAGATCGGCATGCAAAAGATCCTGTCGATGCCGCTGGGCTTTTTCGATAAGCACTCCAGTGGAAAAATCCGAAAGATCGTAAACGACGGGGCCGGTACGACACACACCTTTTTGGCGCATCAGCTTCCTGATATGGCGGGCAGTATCATCTCTCCCATAATCCTTTTGGTGCTGCTGCTTGTCGTGGACTGGAGGATGGGGCTTGCGTCCCTTTTCCCCATTATTCTGGGATTCATCACCATGAAATTCATGATGAGCTCTCAGGGAAAAACGTTCCAAAAGAAGTATTTCGATTCTCTGGAGGAGATGAGCTCGGAATCCGTGGAATATATCCGCGGTATTCCGGTTGTGAAAACCTTCGGACAAAGTATTTTTTCATTTAAGCGTTTTCACGACAGCATTATCCGATATAAGGAGATGGTGCATGCCTATACACTGCTCTGGCGAAGGCCCATGTCGTTTTATACCGCGATTATGGAATCCGCCGGCTTCTTTTTAATTCCCATTGCAATCCTATTAATCGGAAGGGGAGCCGAGATCCCTCTCGTGCTGGCCGATTTCGTCTTTTACATGTTGATTTCTCCTATCTTTACCCTGCTCTTGATGCGTTCCATGTATTTTCAGCAGAATGCAATGATCGCGGAACAAGCCATCGACAGACTGGATAAGCTTTTACAGTATCCGGGCCTTGGCTATAGCGAAATCACAAAAGAAATTATGAATCACCGTCTGGAATTCAAGGATGTTGTATTTTCCTACGAAGGCAGTGATCAGCCCGCCCTTGATGGTGTCAGCTTTACACTACACGAAGGCGAAACAATTGCCCTGGTCGGCGCATCGGGGGGAGGCAAAACAACCATTGCCCGGCTGGCTGCGCGTTTCTGGGATGTGGATGAGGGGGAAATCCTGGTCGGAGGGATAAATGTCAAGGATATCCCCAGGAAAGAACTGATGGATACGATCTCCTTTGTTTTTCAAACCACGCGACTGTTTAAAGGTCCTTTACGGGAAAATATCGTTTTTGGAAAAAAGAATGTTGATGACGATACCATTTCCCAGGCCATCGATTCCTCACAGTCGAGAGAAATAATTGACAAACTTCCGGATGGACTGGACACGGTAATCGGCTCCAAAGGAACCTATCTATCGGGCGGAGAACAGCAGCGGATTGCCCTTGCCAGAGCCATAGTCAAAGATGCCCCCATCGTGCTTTTGGATGAAGCCACTGCTTTTGCAGATCCGGAAAACGAGCACCTCATCCAGAAGGCTCTGAAAGAGCTTAGCCGGGGAAAGACGACACTGATGATTGCCCATCGGCTTACTACCGTACAACATGTCGACCGGATTCTGGTGATTGAGCGTGGAAGGATCGCGGAGGAAGGCTCTCACCAACAGCTGCTGGATAACGGCGGGATCTATAAGACCATGTGGGATGAATATCAAAGGTCCGTTGCCTGGAAAATCGCAGCCAAAGAGACTGTGGGGATAGGAGAATAATATGATCAGTTTTTTTCAGAAGACATACGCGATGTCCGAGAAGGGCGCGAAAGATCTTCGCGGCGCGATTATCTGGACCATTGTAATGGATCTCAGCTTTATGTTCCCGGTGGTCCTTGGGTTTAAATTCTTGGATGAATACCTGGGCGTTCTTTTATATGCTTCAGACAGCCGGGGCAGCAGCATCCTCTCTTATGTTGTTATGGCCCTCATATTGTTTTTCGTGATGCTTATCATTACCTATTTCCAATACGATTCGGCCTACACCAGAATCTATGAAGAAAGCGCTCGTCGGCGAATCAGCCTGGCGGAAACCCTGCGGAAATTACCTCTGGCTTTTTTCGGAAAAAAGGATGTCGCCGATCTAAGTTCCACCATAATGGAAGATGCCACACAGATAGAGCAGCTTTTTTCTCATACCGTTCCTCAGCTCTATGCCGCAATTGTCACCATGATCATTATGGGGGTGATGCTGTTTCTTTACAACTGGCAGCTCGCTCTTGCCGTATTCTGGGTGGTCCCTGTTGCCGCCTTGGTTTTTTATCTTTCGAGAAAATTCCAAAGCAGATCGCATGTGCTGTTGTATAACTTGAAGAGAGGTATCTCCGATAGTATTCAGGAGGGGCTGGACGCCATCCATGAAATAAAATCCTATAACAGAGAAGAGGCCCGTTCTCTTGTCATTAATGAGGAATTGGACAATTACGAAGAAACATTGATAAAATCGGAGCTTTTGACAGGCGCTCTTATCAACGTTTCGTATGCAATATTGAAGCTTGGCCTTCCCAGTGTCATCCTGGCCGGCGCGTATCTCGTATCAACCGGGACGATAAGCATCTTTACCTATCTTGTTTTTCTTGTTGTTGCGGCACGGATCTATAACCCGATTATGGAGGCCCTGAACAATTTTGCGGCACTGATATATCTAAATGTGCGTATAGACCGAATGAAAGAGATGGATCATATGCCCCGGCAGGAAGGTCGTACCGCATTCCAGCCGAAGAATTATGATATCGAATTCAGCAATGTCGACTTCTCCTACCAGGATGATATGCAGACCTTGAAACATGTCTCCTTTACTGCAAAGCAGGGCGAAGTAACGGCGCTTGTCGGTCCCTCCGGCGGAGGGAAAAGTACCGTTGCCAAGCTATCTGCGCGCTTCTGGGATATTAACAATGGTCGCATAACCCTGGGAGGTGAGGATATTTCCCTCATTGACCCTGAAACCCTTCTGGAGAATTTTTCAATCGTCTTTCAGGATGTGACCCTGTTTAATGCAAGTGTCATGGATAACATACGCCTTGGAAAAAAAGAGGCTAGTGATAAAGAAATCTTACAGGCTGCACACTTGGCTCAATGCGACGACTTTGTCCGCAGGCTTCCGCAAGGATATGGCACCTTGATCGGAGAAAACGGGGAAAAATTGTCCGGAGGCGAACGGCAGCGCATATCCATAGCCCGGGCCATACTGAAAGATGCGCCGATTATCCTGCTGGACGAGGCCACGGCATCACTGGATGCGGAGAATGAGAGCAAAATTCAGAGTGCGCTGAGCGAACTTATAAAAAACAAAACGGTTTTGATTATCGCCCATCGCATGAGGACCGTTTCCGGGGCAGACAAGATTGTTGTCATTAAGAACGGATCTATAGCCGAAACAGGCGCACCGTGGGAATTGGAGAAGCAGCAGGGGATTTTTTCATCAATGGTAAAAGCACAATATCAGAATAATTAGCAACGCAACGTTTAGTAATGGATTGATGAAGGGGCCTGTTGCAAAAGCAAATATGCAACAGGCCCCTTTTCTCTTATGCTATCGAAGCCTTGTAAATGGACTCTATGGAGCTTCCGAGAACCGTATCAAATTCCTGATCACTTTGCCGGGCAGACAATCCCTCGGCTAATGCCCGGGAGAAACTTGCAATTAAACCGGAATTCTGGGCCAGTTTATTGTTGGCCTCTTTCCGGGTATACCCGCCCGAAAGCGCAACGACCCGGACAACGCGGGGATCGTTCATTAATGGGGCATAAAAGTTGCTTTCATCCGGAATGGTAAGCTTGAACATCAGGCGTACCGTTTCATCTATTTGCCGCAGGCGGGAACTAATTGCTTCCCTCATTATTTGTTCGCAGCGTTTTTTTTCGGGGCAGTGGATATCCACCTCAGGCTCAAGAATCGGGATAAGCCCGTAGCCGACTATCTTCATTCCAATCTCAAACTGCTGATCAACGATCCGTTTTATTCCCGTCTCGTTTGCTTCCTTTATTACCGAACGCATTTTTGTACCGAAGATATTTCGCTTTACAGCCCGAGACAAGACATCATCGAGATTGGGAATCGGTTTCATGACCTGGACGCCGTCCTGCAACTCTGCAAGTCCCTTGTCGACCTTTAGAAAGGGCACTATACCTTTTCTGTCCCAGAGAAAATCGGCCGTATACATATCATCGACAAGACTATCCATTGTCCGTTCGAAAAGGATTGCACCCAGGATATGGTCTTTTGTGAAGGCCGGGCTTTTTATTATACGCGTACGCATTTGATGTACCAGATCGAACATTTGTGCTTCCGATGAATACTCATCGCTTTCTATTCCGTAGGCAGCCAAAGCCTTGGGGGTGCTCCCTCCACTTTGATCAAGGGCGGCGATAAATCCCTTGCCGTTTTTCATGACTTCCAACTGTTTTTTATTCATCTAATACCCCTCATAAAAATTGCAATGATTGATACCTTTCAGTTTGAAGGTAATGCCTCTTGTTTGTATAAGCAAGGAATTTCACCGGAAAGACGGCATGAGTATCACCAGGATTCGGAACACTACACTTACTTAGAATAGAACTCGATAATTGCCTGGAGATCTCCCACGGGCGTTGCCGCTTCAAGCGACGGATGTGCATCATATGTAGCAAGCAGCTTGTCATTATCCACACTTAGCCATGGTGTTCTTGCCGTTCCCGAGCTTACAATCCTTTCTCGTATGATCGACTGGATATTTTTCTTATCCCGCACAGCAATTTGATCTCCAGGCTTCAGGCGTGTCGACGGAATATTCGTCGATTGTCCGTTTACCTTGAAGTGCTTGTGGCTCACCATCTGCCTGGCTTGCTCTCTCGATACGGCCCAGCCGAGACGATAGATACTATTATCCAGACGCGATTCGAGTAACTGGATAAAAATCTCATCGGTGACGCCCTGCTTTCTTTTTGCTTCAAAAAAGGTGGTACGGAACTGTTTTTCGGAGAGGCCGTAACAGTATCGGACCTTCTGTTTCTCAAGAAGCTGCATACCATAATCCGATATCTTCCTTCCTCTCCTGTTTTTCGGAGATTTTCCCGGTCCATTGGTTTTTTTTTTGAGTATCTTGTCGTACTTGGGGTTTCCAAAGAGATTGACCCCCAGCCTTCTGACTATTTTTCCTCTTGGCGGCTTTTTTTGCGGCATATAGACTACTCCCTTTCTCTTTCTTAATAGCTAAAGGTAATAAAAAAAGCTTTGGCTATCGATTCTATTGCAGAGTAATATATACTAAATTAGTAGTCAATTCCTATACTTGCCTATTTTCGTGTTCTTTATGCTTTTTTGCGGGGTAGCGAATGCTTGACAAGTATGTATAGTGGCTATACATTAGTCTTGGTTAATTTAGTTAAAGAAGACTACTATGGATGTACTGATTGAAAATTTCATGTGCCTTATAGAAAAGATTGCCGCTACCAGCAAGTGTGCCCAGCGATTTGATACGGATATTGAAATATACCGTAGCGAGATTCATGTTATAAAGCTTCTTGGTGATTATTCGGCTTTGCATGTGTCGGAAATCGCAAGGAAATTTGGGGTTACAAGGGGGGCTGCTTCACAGATTCTGAAGCGTCTCGAAAAAAAAGGATTAGTGAGAAAGTATCCTGACGAAAGCAACAACACCAAGATACTGGTTTCTCTTACCGATAAGGGACATACAGCCTACCACAGTCATGAAGAGTACCACAGACGGCATGATGGTGAATTCTTCACCTTTCTGGAAGGTCTGAATACGCATGATCTGAAAGTCATAGGGTCCTTTGTAGAGAAAATCGACAAAATGATGGGGAAACATGTTTAGTTTCTCCTTCTCATCCTGATTATATAGGGGGAGATATGATTAATATCAACAACCTGACGGTCGAAGTCGAGGGGGCGCGGGTTCTTCGCAACATTAATCTCGATATACCTGAAGGTGAAGTCCATCTATTACTGGGGCCCAACGGAAGTGGGAAAACTTCCCTGATGATGACCATTACCGGCTATCCCCAGTACAAAATTGTAGAAGGTAATATTTCCATGATGGGAAAGGATTTGGCTGATCTTGATATAACGGATCGAGCTCGACTCGGTATCGGTATGGCCGAACAACGGCCTCCGTCAATCGACGGGGTTAAACTGAGAATGCTGCTTGATTATCTCTTGGCGGATCATCCGGAAAGAAGAAACGATATACGTAAATTGATTGCAACGACGAATATGGAATCTTTTCTGGACCGAAATATCAATGAGGGGCTCTCCGGAGGAGAAATAAAGAGATCGGAAATCCTCCTTCTCATAAGCAGACAGCCTCTTTTTGCAATGCTTGATGAACCTGATTCGGGTGTTGATATCGATGGTCTGGAGCTTCTGAGTTCAATGATAAACACCTTGTTCTCACCGATGCGTGATATTCCTGCAAAGCGCAGAACCGGATTGATCATAACCCACTCGAACCGAATGGCAGAGTATATTCATGTGGATAAGACTCATGTGATGCTTGGTGGGGAGCTTATCTGCTCCGGAAATCCGCAGATCATTATGAACAAAATCGTTACATCGGGATTTGGATCCTGTGTGGAGTGTAAAAGAAATGAAAGCATCTCATAATAGAATCGAAGGGCAGCTTCAGGCCCTCGAACCTGAAGACAGAGAGGCTCTTTCGGAAGTAGCCGTAACAAGTGCAGAAGAGAATAGATCCGGGACATTTGTGTTGAAAGATGCCTCTCCTGTCTGTTCATGTTCCTACGTGGATGGAATTGAGCTCTTGCCGATAGCCGATGCACTGGAGACCTACGACTGGCTGCGGGAAAGGTACTATTGGGGGCTGATCCCTGAGGAAACGAGTCCCCTTTCCCAAAACAAGACCTTCTCTGAGAAACCGCTCGGCTATTTTCTCAGAGTCAAGGAGGGAGAAAAGGCCAAACTTCCTTCGCAGGCGGCCCTCTATATGACCGGATCTCTTGGCAGGCAGCTGCTTCATAATGTGGTGATCCTTGAAGAGGGTGCCGAGCTTGAACTCATCACCGGTTGTGTATCAAACCCTTTCATGAAAGGGGGAGAGCATATCGCGGTGAGTGAGACATACGTCGGCAAACATGCCAAGCTGATCAATACCATGATCCATAGCTGGAGCCCCAATGTTCGGGTGATGCCTCATTCCGCGACCATTGTGGATACCGGCGGAAGCTATGTGAGCAACTATATATCGCTTCGTCCTGCGGGGATCATGGAATCCAATCCCGTAACATATCTGAAAGGAGCGGGGGCATCAGCGAAGTATTTCAGCATCATTCTTGGCTCTGAGGCTTCCATGATTACCTTAGGGGGAGATGTGTATCTCAATGCGAAGGGCACAAGCGCAGAGATAGCCCATCGTGCGGTTTGCACGGGGGGGAAGATCATACAAAAGGGCTTGCTTATCGGAAATGACGAATGCCATGCCCATGTAGATTGTGCCGGGATGCTGATTACCCCCGGATCAGACGGCTATATCGAATCCATTCCCGGTTTGCGCTCTCATCATGAAGAGGCCCATATGAGCCATGAGGCGAGCATAGGAAAAATCGCTCCCCAACAGGTACAATACTTGATGGCCCACGGACTGGAGGAAAGGGAAGCTATTTCGATGATCGTTCGGGGCTTTCTTGATGTGGATATTCACGGACTCGGTCCCGAGCTGGACAGAAGGATTTCCGAGATCGCCGAGCTTGCGGGCCATGGCGAGTAACATTCGATGTAAGATAAACGTAGTGTTCGGAATCCTGGTGGTTTTTATGCCGTTTTGCTGGTAAAACACTTGGTTTTAGGCTGGTGCATGCTTTTCCTCATAGTTTGGCTTGTAGTTGACTGCAGAAAAAGAAATTGAGCTTCTTCAATCACCAGGATTCCGAACAGTAGAAAAAGATAACAGGCCGTTGACAGATCTCCTGCACGGGTATACAACATATCTATATTAATTATTGGACAATTAGATTTTCGGGGCAAGGTGAGCCGTATTACGGCAATTCCTTACTGGCGGTAAAGCCCGCGACTTCCTCGTTTGAGGAACTGAACCGGTTAGATTCCGGTGCCAACGGTTATAGTCCGGATGGGAGAAAATCTGAGTTGGGAAGTTCCTTTCCCGCTCACTGATACCAGATCCTTTTTTAGAACAGACGGCTTGTTTGTTCGTACCCGAAACTCCTTGTCCGAAGGAGTTTTTTTATGCCTGAAGGCAAAGTATTTCACAAACAGTTCATGCCGGGAGCTTCCGAACCGACAGGGAAAACTCTCCCCTTCCGGACCTGTATCTACGGGCCGGTACCTTCATATGGAATCGAAAGGAGGGAGGTCCACTTGTGTTTACGGGATTGATTCGGGAAATCGGTACCGTCACATGGTGTGTGAGGATCGGCGCGGGCTGTTCGGGTCTGAGGTACCGGGTGGATTGCCCCGGCATCGTCACGTCGCTCGAACCAGGCGCTTCTATTGCGGTGAATGGTGTGTGCCAGACGGTTTATGCTCTTTCCTGTTCAAGTTTCGAAGCCGAGGCAGTGGCGTCAACGATGCAGAAATCTACGATAGGAATGTTGAAGCCGAACCAGAAAGTTAACCTCGAGCCTGCACTAAGGGCGGGGGATCCCCTTGGCGGACACATCCTTCAAGGCCATGTTCAGAATAGGGGAAGGCTCCTTTCCCTGCGCAGCAAAGGAAGAACCAGGATTTTGTGTGTTGAGACTCCCACAGGTCCTGGGACCGGAATCATCGGTGAGGGGTCGGTTGGGATCGATGGAATCAGTTTGACCGTTTCGCTATGCCGTGCCGACAGGTTTGAAGTAAACATCATTCCAGAAACCTGGGAGTCGACGACACTGAAGTACAGAAAAGCCGGGGACCTTCTCAATATTGAGGGTGATCTCCTTCTTCGCGGATTGGAAACTGCTCCGGTTTTGAGCAGAGACAGATTGGAAGCATGGGGGTATTAGATGAATATAATCGATGTAGATGAGGCTGTCAGAAGGCTGGCAGCCGGGGAAATGATCATAGTTACGGATGACCATAGCCGTGAGAACGAGGGAGATATCGTTGTACTTGCCGATAAAGTCGGGACCAGGCATGTCGATTTTATGACACGTCATGCCAGAGGCTTGATATGCATGGCAATCAGCCACGGCATTGCTCGGCGTTTGGAGCTCAAGCCCATGACCGAGGCGAACACCAGCCTTCACGGGACGGCTTTTACCCTGTCTGTCGATGCGGCAAACGGTGGGACCGGAATTTCTGTCTCCGACAGAACCGAAACGATTAGACTTCTGGCAGCGGAGGAGAGTCGTCCTTCCGATTTTGGACGACCCGGACATATCTTTCCGATCGTAGCGAAGGAAGCAGGCCTGTTTGAACGGGAGGGGCATACCGAAGCGGCGGTGGCTTTGGCCCGGCTTTGCGGGGCCGTCGAGGCAGCGGCAATCTGTGAGGTCTGTAGCGACCGCACGGACGATATGGCTTCAGGAGCCGAGCTTCAGGCCTTCGCCGAAAAGCATGGCCTCGGAATATTGTCGATTGCCGAACTAAAGGCATATCTGTTACGGCCGTCAAACGGATACGACGGGTTAAAGCATGAGATTCTAAAAGGAGTAAAAGCATGACGATATCTTCTTCTTTAAACGCAACTGATCTTAAGATTGCTCTGGTTTTAGGCAGATTCAATTCGCTGATTACCGATCAGCTTGAAAAAGGGGCAAGAGATGCTCTTGTCAGGCATGGTGCCGACGAAAACGAAATAGTATCCGTATGGGTTCCCGGGGCCTTTGAGATTCCCCTTGTTGCTTCAAAACTTGCTGCAAGCGGCAGGTTCGACACGGTTATCTGTCTCGGGGCGGTGATAAGGGGTGCTACCACACACTACGATCTTGTCGCCGCCGAGACCGCGAAGGGGATTGCGAAGGTTTCGATGGAGACCGGGGTTCCGGTGATCTTCGGAGTACTTACCACCGAGAGCATTGAGCAGGCTCTTGAACGGGCAGGGACAAAGGCCGGGAACCATGGATTCAATGCAGCGGTTTCGGCCATAGAGATGGCGAATGTGATAAAAGAAGTATCTGCTCTGTAGCTGCTGATTTGCTGCGGGGATTTGGCCCCGCAGCTTCTTTTTTGTTCCTTCCTCGAAAACAAGGCAAAAGGATTCGGCTATTTTAGCGGCCTGTTCATTGAAGAAGTGCGAAGAGCCTGGTACTATATGAAAGGAACCATTATCCTCTTTGCTTGGTTTCCATACAAAAACTTTGGAGTTATATCATGGCTAAACTTACACAGGAAGTACTGACTGCGATTGAAAAGACGAAACCTACATGCATAGCTACTGCAAGTTCCGACGGTATCCCCAACCTGATCTATGTAACATACGTGAAGGCGGCCGGCGATGATATGCTTGTCGTTGCCGATAATAAGTTTAACAAAACAAGGAAGAATCTCGACAGCAATCCACACATGAGTGTGGCCGTTCTTGATCCCGATACCATGAAATCCTATCAGATAAAATGTACGGCGGAATGCGTGACCGAAGGCGAGCGGTATGACTCTGTTGTGAAATGGGTACATGTAAAGCATCCGCAACTTACGCCGAAAGCCGCCTTTTATCTTACGGTTGATGAGGTGTACTCGGGGGCTGATCGGATAGCCTAAGCCTTGATTTGGATGCAGGCACTATCACCAATATTCCTGACACTATAGGATCTCCAAAAAGCGGAGGATGATATTACCTCTCCACTCGTTTCGCCAGGGCCCGTGCGATCACCGGTCCGAGAAGCATAATCGACACCATCCTGCATACCTGCAAGGCCATGATAAAGGGAACATCGACCGGGGTGGTCATGGCAATGACCGCAATGGTATTGGCGCCTCCCGGACTGCTTGCCAGGTAGGCAGACACGGGATCGATAGTGAAGAGATGGCTTACGGCGAAACCAAGGCCTCCGCACAAAAGGATCAATAACAGGTTGCTTATGAAGATTCGTGGGAGCACGCGGATGGAGGATGCCAGAATTTCCCGGTCGAAACGTAGACCTACCTCCCATCCGATAATCAAATAGCTGAATACCGCAAGAGGCTGGGGCATGCTTATCGTGACCCATCCTCCTACGTTGACCACTACGCCCAGAAACATCGGCACCAGCATCGAAGCCGCGGGAATGCGTGTATAACCGAAAACTACCCCGATGCCTGCAAGAAGAAGGAGCGATATAAGACCTGTTCTATCGGGAAGCTGGGCCCAACCGTCGAATAGGCCGCCTCTCGGTTCTCCGCCTCCACCAAGCCATATTGATGTGACAATCGATGCTGCGAGAACGACCAAGACGACTCTGGCATACTGCATGAGTGCAACCAGGCGGTCATCGGCGTCAAAGGCCCGTGCCATAATCACCATTGCCCCGGCAGCTCCCGGAGAAGATCCCCAAATCGCCTCTTTAGCAGGGATGACATGCAGGCGTGCCAGGATTAAGCCGAGCCCCCAGCTCAGGCCCATGACGCAGAGGATGACGATTACGAAGAGTGGCCACTGTCGTCCCAGCTCTCTGATAATCTGTCGCGTTAAGCTCTGGGCAATAAGGCATCCCATAAGGGCTTGCGACAGCTGGGAGCAGAATTTGGGTATCGTAAGCCGTAGTCCTATGATTGCCATGATGATTCCCACCATCATCGGGCCGAGGAGCCAGCCTGCCGGCAGATGAAGGGCCGTTATTGCAATTGCCGTGAGGGCCGAGGGAAAAAATAGTAACATCCATTGGAACAATGTAGGTATTCTTGTGATGTGCATCACGGAAGATGATAGCTTGAATTCTCCTTACTTCATAGCGGTTGGAGCCCGCATCCGTACTCTTTGTAAAAAGGTCGAAAAGGGATAAGCTTGTACCATGCGCTTTATTGGTGATTTTCATATACACTCATCCTATTCAAGGGCCACCAGCCGGCAGCTCAACCCCGAAAACCTCGATTTTTGGGGCAGAATCAAGGGGATTTCGGTTGTCGGTACCGGCGATTTTACCCATCCGGGTTGGGTTGCCGAGTTGAAAGAGAAGCTTGAACCTGCCGAACCAGGACTCTTCAGGTTGAAAAACGAATACCGCCTTGGAGGAGAAGAGGCCGGGCTGGTTCTTTCCGGTGCGGAAGGTGAGGCTGCTTCCTGTCGCTTTCTCCTTACCGCAGAGATCAGCTCAATTTACAAGTACGATGACAGGGTACGAAAGGTCCATAACGTAATCTTTGCCCCCGATTTTCCGACGGTGGAACGTATTCAGGAAAAGATTGAGCGGCTCGGCGGGAATATTCGTTCCGACGGACGCCCCATTCTCGGTCTCGATTCCCGGGATCTGCTGGAGCTTTGTCTGGAAGCCAATGAACGCATTTTCTTTGTCCCGGCTCATATCTGGACCCCCTGGTTTTCCGCTCTGGGATCTAAATCGGGCTTTGATTCCATCAGAGCCTGTTATCGGGACCTTTCCGATCACATCTTTGCCGTGGAAACCGGACTCTCCTCCGATCCTCCCATGAACTGGAGCTGCTCTTTTTTGGATGAGTACACCCTCATCAGCAATTCCGATGCCCATTCCCCGGAAAAACTGGGAAGAGAGGCAAACCTTTTTGATACCGGCCTCTCCTATGACGAGATCGTCGCAGCAATGAAGGGAGGGGGAAAAGCTGGCTTTCGGGGGACGATAGAGTTCTTTCCCCAGGAGGGAAAGTATCATTTCGATGGCCACCGCAAGTGCGGTATTTCCTGGGATCCCCTTCAGACGCTCCACCATGACGGCCGATGCCCGGTCTGTGGGCGTCCCGTCACCGTCGGGGTACTGAATCGCGTTGCCCAGCTTGCCGATCGCAAGGAGCCCCTTGATCGTCCCAACCGCGATCCCTTTTACTCCCTCATTCCGCTAAAGGAGGTTATTGCCGAGCTGGAAGGGCTAGGGCCAGGCTCAAAAAAGGTCGGTCGGCGTTATGTCGATTGTTTGAACCACCTCGGCTCGGAGCTCGATATCTTGCTGTATAAGGAAATCGAAGAAATCAGAATCCTTGCGGGACCTGATCTTGCCGAGGCGGTGGAAAGGATGCGGCAGCGCCAGGTCCTTGCCCTTCCGGGCTTCGACGGAGAGTATGGCAGGATCAAAATCTGGAATCCTGGAGAAAAGCCTCCTGTAGAAGGAGACGCCTTCTCCCTTTTCGGAAAGCGTGAGGCCCTATCTCCGCCCGAAACGCTGGGCCTGATCGAATTTGACCTCGCCGCTTTTCAGGAGGAGAAAAAGATGACGATGGAGGCAACAGACCCGGAATCTCACAGCCTTCCACATGCTCAGGCAGCATCTCCTGCGTCGTCTTCTTCGTCAGAAGGACTGAATCTCCAGCAGCAAGCTGCCGCCGATTATTGCGGCGGCCCGAGTCTTATCATTGCCGGTCCGGGGACCGGAAAAACCCGTACCCTCATCGAAAAGATTACCCGGCTTATTCATGGAGGAGTCGTTCCTTCATCTATTGTCGCCGTCACATTTGCAAACAAGGCTGCAGGAGAAGTGGCGGACAGGCTGCGGTCCGCAGGAATCACCGTGAATTCTTCCCTTTCCGAAGCCGATGGAGTAAGGGTTTTTACCTTCCACAGCCTGGGACTTGCCATTGTAAAGCCGCACCTCGCCCTTTTGGAGCGCGAAGGCGATTTCCTTATCATCGATGATGAAGAGAAAATGGCCCTTCTGAAATCAAAGAGTGATCTTTCCATCCGGGAACGAAAAAATCTTATCGGCTATATATCGAGGGTAAAGAACGGAATACTCCCTGAACCGGAAGTGTCGAGCAATGATTCCGCTGGCTTTCGTTTGTATCAGGGGTTGCTTCAGCGCCATAACTGCCTCGATTACGATGATCTTCTTTACTTGCCGCTTCGACTTTTCGAAGCGCATCCCGATATCATGGATTCGGTGAGAGAGGGGTTCCGTCACATCATTGTTGACGAATATCAGGACATCAATCCCGTCCAGTATGAACTGCTTCGAATCCTGACGAAGGGGGCAGAATTTTGCGCCGTGGGAGATCCGAACCAGTCCATATACGGCTTCAGGGGAGGCTCTCCCGAGTTTATCCGCCGCTTTGCCGTCGATTTTCCCACAGCGAAGCTTTTTTCTCTTTCCAGAAGCTACCGCTGTCCCGATACGGTTCTCAAGGCTTCTTCTCAGTTGCTTGGAGAAGGGGCTCCGCTCCTTGCCGGTCCCCGGCCGGGGGTCAAAATCGCTGTCAGAAAAACGGCGACTGCCGCCTCCGAGGCCGAGCAGATTGCCCGGGATGTTGAGGAACGCAGCGGCGGTATGGGCTTCTTTTCCCTCGATAGCGGGGTTGCCGGGGCGGGTAGCGATGATGAGATTGCTCTGTCGGATATTGCCGTTTTATGTCGTACCTCGATGCAGATGCCCATCCTTGAAAAGGCCTTTACCGATCACCGTATCCCTTTCCGGACGATACGAACCGATTCTCTTTTTTCCGGAGAACCTTATCGTACGTTCCTGAACTGGATCAGGTTTCTTGCTTATGGAGAGCGTGCTGCCCTTTTTTCAAGCGATATTGAACGTATCAGTCGGGCGGCTACAGGGGCTGCCGAACCACCTGCAACACTTCGGGCGGCCCTTGAATGCTTTTCCGATTCGGATCTGCTTGAGGAAAAGGTGGATATTGAAGAGGTCGAGAATGAACTTGCCCGCTATTGGGTACCAGGAGGGGATGCAAAGGCCTTTCTGGAGGCATCGCACCTGGCCTCCGGCAGCGACCGTTACGACGCTCGGTTCCAGGCGGTAAGTATCATGACCATCCACGCCGCAAAGGGGCTTGAGTTTGATCTCGTTTTCATTCCCGGTTGTGAGGATTCGATCATTCCCTGCACCCTGGTCGGTGAAAAGTCGGAGGATGTGGAAGAGGAGCGACGGCTCTTATACGTTGCAATGACCCGGGCAAGGCAGGAACTATTGCTCTCCTACGCCGCCAAGCGAACCATTTTCGGCAAAACGATAATGCAAAAGGAAAGCCCTTTCCTTACCGCGATAGAAGATGCGCTCATCGATCGCCGGGAGGCAGCTGCCCATCGGAAAGATACGGCAGATGATGATCAGTTGTCGCTTTTCGACTGAGGGAGCGGTTTCCGGGTTTTGAGGTAGATAAGCAGATATTCTTCGATGCTTCGTCTGGGGCCGTCCGTGTTGCGGCATCTTCGAAGCTGAGTGAGTTGCTGACGTTGGAGGAAGCTCCTGTACAATTGAAGGGCCGGAAGTTCATGCTCCTGCTCTTCGTCCTTCCCGAGGAGCTCCCTGGCTTGTCTCCGGTTGATGGCCGTAAGTTTCTTTTCCTTCATGACACTTCGCAGAAGCGTGATCTCTTCGTGGCTGAGATTAAAGAGGAATTCTTCCAATGCTGGAAGTATTGAGGGATCGGTATGCAGGCTTTCAATAAAATTCCCCCAAAATAGGGGAAGCCGCATGCTGAGACGGAGCAGTTCCACCGTCCCCTGCAGGGTTCCCAGTGCTGGTACGATATGCTGCCGGGCAACCCAAAGGTCTCTGAGAAACAGCGCAAAATCGACTGTTTTTGCCTCAAAACGGTATTCCCAGAGTGATAGAAGTTCCTTGGCAATGTGCGGAATCCATGGCCTATCGGCTCTTTCCTTTGAAAGCATCTGTTTGTAGAGTTCTTCGGCCATGAGGGTAAAGAGTATCATGCTGTAGATCTCATCGAGTTCCTGGAGTTCTTGGAAGGGAAGACTGGTTTTTCGGCCGATCTTTCTCAGCAAGCCGAAGAAATGGAGCTTTGTGACGGTGAATCCATAGCCGAGAACGGCCTTTGTGGGCAAGTTGGTAACCTGCAAAAGCCCTCTGTCGCACAGGCGTCTTGTCAGCGAGCCCCGGGTTCGTACTTCTCCGCTTATGCCTAAGTCGCCGGTGAGCGATGGTGAACGTTCTATGATACCCGCAAGCTGCCAAAGGTCCTGTTTACGCTGTTCCACAAGGGCCGACAGGGCCGGGGAACGGCCCTGCATGTTCTCTTCGATATTTCGCAGAAGACATCGTTCATGCGCGCTGAATATCTCAATGGTTTCCATAATTTGCTGCTTGTCGTATCACGTTCAATATACAGGAGGGGTAATGGCGTCTATGCGTAGGGGGATATCCCCTGCCGGGGCATAACAAATCGTTCTGTTGTGTTCCGACTCCCCGATGAGCGCTGCTCCGAGGGGGGTAAAGATCGAATACCGCTTTTCATCGTGATTCTGGTCTGCGGGAAAGACGATCGAGGCCTGATGTCTTGAACCTGTCGAAAGGTTCGTATACGCCACTTCTGCATAGAGCGTAACGGTCCCGGCGGGCAGGACCCCCTCATCCAAAACCACGGCAGCCTGCAGTTCATCATACAGATGGCGCAAATAGGGTTCTCTCAGCCTGTTGGAACTTCTCATCGCTTCTATTATGTTCCACAGTTTTTCGTATTCACGGCGTGAAAGTACGATACGTTTCTCTGTCATACTTGTAACCTCCGATAGGATAGTAACTATAGCCTTTCCGCGAGGAGGGGGATATCGGCATTAACCATCCATTGAATCTACAGGTTTTCTACAGGGTAAGGAGGTAGTGCTGAAGATTTTCACCGCTTCCGGCAATACCGATTTTTTTTCGGATTGAACAGCGATGGCGTTCCACGGTTTCCGTGCAGATATTGAGGGAATCCGCGATGGTTTTGCTGGTAAGACCTGATCGTACCATATTGCAAATTTCCAGCTCTCTTGGGGTAAGAGGCATCGAGACCATGTTCGGCAGGCTTGAGGGTTTGCATATGGCTTCCAGCCCGGAAGCTACGAGATCAAGTTTCCGTTTATCATCTTCGTCGAGAAGGGCCCGCACCCTTTCCAGCATCGGAAAAATAGCGGTATACAGGTGCCGGCGTATAGCCTTTCCCTGCTCCTGTTCCGAGTTGCGAAGGTGTTCGATTAATTCCGCAAGGGCCTGATTCTTTGCGTTGATTTTCGCCTCAAGGCGGAGACGACAAAGAGCCTCGGCGATCAATTTTACTGCCGAGGACAAGAGTGATTTTTCACGTTCTAGGAGATCCATCTCCCCTGCGGTTGCGATAAGAACAAGAAAAAGCTCTTCAACCTCGGAGAGGGAAGCAGATGCGGAAAAGAGAAGATTTTGCTCTTTTTGCGGCTGGTCTCCGATGGTACGAATCGAACATTCTACCTTGCAGTTATCGGGACGACTCATCGCAGAGCGCAGAATCGTCCCCGATTCGGCAAGAAGCGTTGTTTCGCTTCCCCTGTATCCGGCCAGGAGATGAGCTATGCGATAGAGACTATCGAGCTCTTTTTCTCTTTCCCGCAGTGCTTCCCTCATGGACATCCGAGGAATCTCTATGCCGGCAGACTGTACTTTTTCCTAACGAGGAAAGGAACGCTTGCCGCAACGACGATCAGCGTGATGATAAAAAACTGAAAGAACATATCTTTTTGCACCGCCCCGAAAATAATATAGAGAGATCCTGCGGCAGCAAGGAGCGGGGCTATGACCCTGCTCCCGAAAGGAAGGTCAGTAAAGGTTTTCATCATCCAAAAATAGATCGCAAGATAGATCACGTAAAGGAAGGCGATAGGCAGTTCTGAGATGTCCATGAACCCGCCCCACCAGTTGTGAAAATTACCGTACCATACCATCAGCCAGATGGCAGAGAGGACCAGACCTGCAATGCCGGAGTTAACCATGCTGTCGCGTTTTTCGCTGACCTTCTTGAAGATATGGGGTGTCGGGCCGAGGTCCCTGCTCGCAATGGAAAACATCCCCCGTACCGAACCCATTACCAAGCCGTTGAGGGTGCCTAAGCAGGAGATGACGACAAACACGGTCAGCAGAGTTCCTCCGAGACGACCGAATACCAGTGAAATTACCTGGACCGGAGCTGCGTCACCGGCTGCCATAACCTGATCGTTGGAAAGAAAGCCGCTGATGCCGAGGTAGTAAAGCATGTAAACAAGAACTACGACCGAAGCCCCCACTACAAGGGCCTTTGGAAGATTCTTTTTTGCATCTTTAAGCTCGGCATTGATGGATGTGGCGATGATCCAGCCCTCATAGGCGAAGGCCGTCGCAAGGGTTGCTACGGCAAGCCCTCCTCCCGAAATGTTCTGAGCGCTAACGGTAAAGCTCTGGATAGTCTGTCCCGTAACAAGCCCGCCGATGATTCCCACGATTGCTACCAGTCCAAGGGGAATTAATTTGATGATGGTTGCCGAAACCTGCCACTTGCCTGCAAGGACAGGAGAAAAAATGTTCAACAGGAAAAAGAGAACCAGATAGACGGCGGAAAGGGGCCACAGCAGCTGGGGCAAACCGAGCAGTCCTACCGTATAGTTTGCCGAGACCCAGGCAAGGACCGAGACGAGGGTTGGATAATAGATAAAGGTCATGAACCAGGCAACCAGGTAGCCTGCCTTTTTACCGTAAGCGGCCTCAAAGTAATCGACAACGCCGTTGACCTTCTCGATCCGAGTCGCCATCTTCGAAAAGACATAGCTGGTAACGACCATGATCGTACCGCCGATCAACCAGGCCAGCAGTGCAATCGGAAGTCTTCCTCCCGATGCCTTCAAAACGTCGTCTGCCTTAAAAAAGACCCCCGATCCAATTACGATTCCTACTACCATGGAGGTAGCCGTCCAGAAACCGTATTTTTTCTGTAATGCTTCCATAATACCAAAAAGCTCCTATAGGTGTGGGTGTTGAATAAACACAGTATTATAGCGCTTCATCCTGGTATCGACCAGGGGAATATGATCCCAAATATGATTGACAATTGCTGCCACATGTTCTCTTGCATGGATCCTCTTACGGAGAGAAAACTTGATTACCTGAATTCTGCTAAACTATTATAATTAGTTGACACTATTTATGGGGAGTGGTATAAACAGCGTGAAATAACACTGTTATGTTGAGAGGGCGCTAATGAAACAGGATGATACCGTTACACGGCAGAGAATTCTGGTTTCCGGCAAGGAAGAGTTTTTGGAAAAGGGCTTTGTGCATGCTTCTCTGCGGACCATAGCAAAGAATGCGGGTGTCACGACCGGAGCCATCTATCTCTATTATGAAAACAAAGAGGCCCTTTTTAATGCCCTCGTTGCCGAACCGGTCCAAATGCTTCTGGGCGAGTACAGGCGTGTACAAGACGAATTTGCTTCACGTTCCCCGCAGCAACAATTGAACGTCATGCATGAGATTTCGGAAGCGTGCCTCGAATGGATGATCGACCATATCTACGAGCATTACGATGCCTTTAAGCTTGTCGTCTGCTGTTCTACCGGCACCCGATATGCGGCATTCATCGAGCAGATGGTGGAGATCGAGGTGCGCTCCTCCTATAACTTTTTCGAAATCATGGAAGAGATGGGAAAGAAGGTGCGTCCCATGGATGACGAACTCATCCATATTCTGGCGAGTGCACTTTTCTCGGGTTTTTTTGAGATCGTTGTTCACGACATGAATAAGGAAAAAGCCAAGGAGTATGTAGCCTGCCTCATGGAGTTTTATGAAGCGGGTTGGGACCGATTGCTTGGCTTATAGAGGTTTTTTATACGTTTTACCACAGGAGAAGCATACGATATGGGAGAAAAACAGATGCAAAGCGGGTTTTCCCGCTTAAAGGAGTTGGCGGCCGGTCATAGGGGAAGCTACATTGCCTCGGTCGTCTTCGCGATACTTGGGGTGGCGGGAACCATGGTTCCCTACATCGCTGTCTCGCACATCATCATCAAACTGATCGAGGGGCAAAGGAGCTTCGCTTTTTACCTTTCCTGGTGCGCCGTTGCCGCTTTAGGATATCTTGCGAAGTCGGTATTCCACAGTATTTCCACGACCTTGTCTCACAAGGCGACCTTCGCCGTGATTTCGGAGGTTCGGTACAGAATCGCCGAGAAACTTACAAGGGTTCCCATGGGGTATGTACTCAATACCCCTTCGGGAAAGATAAAAAACAGCATGGTGGAAAAGGTGGACAGTATCGAACCGGCCCTGGCTCATGTTCTTCCGGAGATGACATCAAATCTGCTGATCCCTCTTTGCATTGTCTGCTACCTTTTTGTTCTCGACTGGCGTATGGCGTTGATCTCCCTGATAACCCTGCCGATCGGAGCCCTCTGCTACATGGGGATGATGAAGGATTATGAGACAAAGTTCGGGAAGTATGTCGGGGTCAGTAAGCATATGAATGCCACAGCCGTGGAGTATATCAACGGCATAGAGGTCATCAAGGCCTTCGGCCGGTCGGCAAGCTCCTATGCCAAGTTTTCCAAGGCTGTTAGGGAGAATGCGGAGTATGGTCTTTCCTGGATGAAGGAGGTCCAGATCTACTTTGCCATGGGAATTGGCATCTGGCCCTCTGTCCTGATCGGTGTCCTGCCGCTGGGCTGTGTTTTTTACATGAACGGAAGCCTTTCCGCTCCAGTTTTTATTACCGTGATGATCCTTGCCCTTGGTATCGTTGCCCCCTTGCTTTCAGCTCTCTACTACACAGACGATATCGCAAAGATCGGAACCATCATGGGGGACATTGGATCGCTCCTGGACGAAAAGGAGCTTATCAGATCCCGGATACCGGCAAAGCCCCAGGGCCTTGATATCGAGCTTCGCAATCTTTCGTTCTCCTACGACAAGATAGAGATACTCCACAATGTCTCCTTATCCATCCCCGCCTTCAGTGTTACGGCCCTTGTCGGCCCATCCGGCGGCGGGAAAAGCACCATTGCCAAGCTGATCGCCTCATTCTGGGACGTCGACGGCGGGAGTGTTTCAATCGGCGGCGTAGATGTGAGGAAGATTCCAAGCGAGCAACTGAACGATTTGATCGCTTATGTCGCCCAGGACACCTACCTCTTCGACGAGACGGTCCTGGAGAATATCCGCATGGGAAACCCAAAGGCCTCCGACGATGCGGTAAAGGCGGCGGCTCAATCCGCCGGTTGTCATGATTTTATCCTCGCCCTCGAACACGGCTACGATACCGTCGCAGGAGGGGCAGGGGGACACCTATCCGGCGGTGAACGCCAGCGGATTGCCATTGCCCGCGCCATGCTGAAAGATGCACCTATCGTCATTCTTGATGAAGCCACGGCCTATACCGACCCGGAAAATGAGTCGGTGATTCAGTCCGCCATCGCAAAGCTGGTGGAGGGAAAGACCCTTATCGTTATTGCTCACCGTCTCTCCACCATAACCGATTCCGACCAGATTATCGTCATCGATCGGGGACGGGTTGCAGATTGGGGACAACATGAAGAGCTCCTTGCCTCGAGCCCCCTTTACCGGAGCATGTGGCAGGCACATATCAGCGCCAAGGATAACGTAAAGGACAACGTATACGAGGAGGCCGCACATGTTTAGCATCATCAAGCACTTTTTTGCCTTTGCCGGGGACCACCGCAAAAGGTTGCAACTTGGAATCCTGTATGCCTTTCTTAATTCGATATTTCACGCCTTTCAGATCGGTGCTCTCTACATCGTGTTGATGGCGATTATCAATGATGGGGTAACCAGCTCCACCGCCTGGACCTCCTTTGCGATCATGTTCGTCAGCTTGGTCGGCGGGATTGTTACAAAGGATGCCTCTACCATGGCCGATGCCCGGGGCAGTTTCCATCTCTGCGCGGACAAGCGTACGGAAATCGGGGATCGTATGAAGTATATGCCTATGGGTTATTTCAACAGCAACAGCCTCGGTTCCATAACGGCAACGGTGACCAGCACCATGGAGGATATCCAGGATATTGCACCGAGGGTTCTCGATAAGACGATCCACGGCTTTATTCATGCTGCCGTCATCACCATCATGATAACGGCCTTTGACTGGCGTATGGGGCTGATCGTCATCGCGGGAATCCTCTTTTTCCTCCTGGTCAATCTCCTCATGCAGCGTAAGGCAGAAGCGATAAGCCCTGCCCGTGTTGCCGCCCAGAGCGCTCTTGTTGGAGCGGTCCTCGAATATGTCCAGGGGATCGGCGTCGTTCGTTCCTTTAACCTTGCCAGAGAGGCCAATAAAACCATAGACCGGGCCATCGCCGAGTGTGAGAAGCAAAATATCGGGCTGGAGCTCGCCTTCATCCCTTTTATGTTTCTCCAGTCTCTTATTCTGAAACTTGCAAGTGTGGGTATTGTGATAGCCGCGATTTTCTTCTTTCTCGGTGGAACAATGGAGCTTTCCGTTACCCTGATGATGCTTGTTTCCGCCTTTCTTATCTACAGTCAGCTTGAAACCGCCGGCAGTATGTCGGCCCTGCTGAGAACCGTTGATTTGTCCATCAAGCGCGTTGAGGAAATCAATGGAATTCCCCTTATGGATGAAGCGGGCAAGAGCATTGTGCCCCGGGATTATAGCATCCGGGGAGAGGAGGTAAGTTTCTCCTACGATCAAAAGAGGATCATCGACAAGGTAAGTTTCGAAATTCCCCAGGGCAGCAGCGTTGCCATCGTTGGCCCTTCCGGCGGAGGAAAAACCACCCTCTGCAATCTCATCACCCGTTTCTGGGATGTGGATGAGGGGGCCATCACCCTCGGCGGAAGAAATATAAAGGATTATACCCTCGATACCCTGCTCGCCAATTTCAGTATGGTTTTTCAGCGGGTCTACCTTTTTAACGATACCATCGCGAACAACATAAAATTCGGGAATCCGGATGCGACCATGTCGGAGGTCCGGGAAGCGGCGCGAAAAGCGTGTTGCGATGATTTCATCATGGCCCTCCCCGACGGCTACGATACGGTCGTAGGTGAAGCCGGAGCCACCATATCCGGTGGGGAAAAGCAGCGAATATCCATCGCCCGGGCCATATTAAAGGATGCTCCCATCATCATTCTCGATGAAGCCACCGCCAACGTCGATCCCGAGAACGAAAATAAACTCCAGGAGGCAATAACGGAGCTGACAAAGAATAAGACGGTCATCATGATCGCCCATCGTCTAAAAACGGTCCGTAATGCGGATCAGATATGGGTGCTTTCGGGCGGCAGGATGATCCAGCGGGGGACCCACGACCGTCTCATGTCGGAGGGCGGCCTTTACGCCGACTTTATCGGTATGCGCGAGAAATCGATCGGCTGGAAGCTGGGGCAGATGGAAACTGCCTCGGTATAAGGGAGATAGAAAACGATGAACGACAAACGAGAGATGCTTCTGAATCAGGGCATGGGCAAACTTTTTGTTTCTCTGGCCCTTCCCGGCATGGCGGGAATGATCGTTATCGGACTCTACAATCTGGTGGACAGCATCTTTGTGGGCCAGTTTGTTGGACCTGCTGCGGTATCGGCGGTTGCCATGGGCTATGCGGTCATCCTTGTCAACCAGGCAATACTGAGCCTCTTCGCAACCGGTGCCTCCTCCCTCTTTTCCCGCGCCATGGGAGCGGGAGACCAGAAAACCATGGACGCCCTTTTGGGAAATGTCTTCTGGCCCGTGACCCTCTGCTCGCTTGTGCTGACCGTGATCACCTTTTCCTTTGCGCCGGAGATTTTGTTCGCCCTTGGCGCCAGGGAAGAGATTCTCAGCCTCGGAATTGATTACCTCAGGCTCTTATCGCTGGGCTTTGTCTTCGGTGCAGTGGGCCCCGCCCTGAACTTTTTGATACGAGCCGAGGGGCAGATGAAGACTGCCATGAAAATCATGGCTTTGGGCACCATTACCAACATCATCCTCGACCCCATTTTCATCAAGGTTTTGGGCATGGGAATGGAGGGGGCCGCCCTTGCTACCATAATCGGGCAAAGCCTCTTTCTTTTTGGGGATTTTGCCCACTTCAAATCGAAACAAAGCAGTATCAATCTCAGCACAAAGAGTTTTCGAATCACTTGGCCGCTTATGCCCGAAATCATCAGGGTGGGATTTTCCGGGATGATCATGTCCCTTGCGGTAGCCATTCAGCTCTCCATCCTGCTTTCGCTCAGTTCTTCCTACAGCATAAACAGTAACATCGTCATGAGCACCGCCTTTCGGATCATGAGCTTCTTTTACATTCCGATCTTCGGAATTTCTTACGGTCTGCAGCCCGTGCTGGGCGCCAATTATGGAGCAGGCCGCTTCGATAGGGTAAGGGAGGCGTTCTGGTATTTCGGCAAGGTCGCTTCCGCCATTGCTGTGGGTATATGGCTCTTCTTTCAGCTTTTTGCTCCCTTCATTCTCTCATGGTTCATTACCGATGCAGAAATTGTTGCCGAAGGAAGCCGCCAATTTCGGCTTTTTCTCTCCAGTTTTCTTTTTTACGGTCTGATTGCCGTATTTATCATGCTTTTTATGGCACTGGGGAAGGCGGGAAAGGGTGCGTTGCTGACTCTGGGACGCCAACTGTTCTTTTTTATTCCACTGGCATTACTGCTCCCTTATATGTTCGGCGAGATCGGCTTGTGGCTTTCCTATCCCCTTGGCGATCTCTGTGTCGTTCTTTTCGGGATGATTTTGGTGCGTAGTGAACTAAAGCTGCTGAAGAGGCCCCATTATGCGGGACAATAACCTCTTTTTGGAGGTCCTGGCGCTCTTTTCCGAGGGGCGACTCTGTTCTGTGAAAGATGCTGCCGATCGCCTTTCGATCGACGCTGATTTTGCCGTATACCTTATCGATGAATTATGCCGACGGGGATACCTAATAGTGATGAATCCTTCTTCCCCCGGCGAATCGGTTTCATGCGCCTCCTGTTGCGGATCAGGGGCCTGCCCCCGTTCTGTTCCACATGCAGGGGCGACGCAGGGGCCGAGGATCTGGAGCCTTTCTTTCCTTGGGGAAGGTGCTCTTGGTAAAGGCTAAGGAGATTTTTTTTGCGCTTAGTAGCATAGGCTAATAAAGATAGTTGGATAATGGAGGTTGAAAGATGTGTACCCTGGATCGCTTATCCGCGGGATGCCGTGGCGTGATTGACAGCCTGCAAGGGGGAAATGGCTTTATAAGTCGGGTCTCGGCTATCGGCTTCACTCCGGATACGGTTGTGACAATGGTTTCAAGGCGGGGCAGAGGCCCTGTGCTTGTTTGGTTGCGGGACAGCGAGGTCGCCCTAGGCCGGGGCGAAGCCGCGAAAATCACCGTTAGAGAGGTTCTATAGATGGATACGGCTCAGAGAACGAGAAGGCTGACCATTGCCCTTGCCGGCCAGCCGAATACGGGAAAGTCGACGGTTTTTAACCGACTTACCGGTGCACGCCAGCATGTGGGAAATTGGCCGGGCAAGACCGTGGAACAGAAGAGCGGAGGTTTTCGCTATAACGGAAGCGATTACAATATCGTCGACTTGCCTGGTACCTACAGCTTGACGGCAAACTCCCTGGAGGAGACCATCGCAAGGGACTTTCTCATGAAAGAGGAACCCGACGTTGTCGTGGTGATGGCCGATGCGTCCCAGCTTGAGCGGAGTCTCTACCTTTTGGGAGAGATCAGGCTCCTTTCTGTTTCCGTTGTTCTTGCCTTGAACATGACGGATGTTGCCGAACGACAAGGCAAGCAGATCGATACCTCTCATCTTGCCGCGGAGCTTCGGGTCCCCGTGGTTTCCATGACTGCTTCGAAGGGAATAGGCTTTGACGAGCTTATGGATGCCATAGCCGAGGCAGCCCTCTCCACTCCTCCGCCTCCCGATACTTTCATCGATGATACGCTCTGCCTTGAGGCGTATGAGAGAATATCTAAGCTTCTGGCCCAAAAAGTTCTTGCGCCCTATTCGCTCCAGTGGCTTGCTGTAAAGCTCATCGAGGGTGATAACGAGGCAAGGACCCTAACACGCCGGCTTTTATCCGATAACGAGTGGAAACAGCTGGTTACGATCATCGAAACCATTCCGGATGGGGCCCTCCGAATCGCCGGAGGCCGATATAGCCGAATACAGAGGGTCGTCTCTGCCTCCCTCAAGGGGATTTCGCCGAATGGGAAAAAGGGACTTCGAAAAAGAGGTTTCGATCGGGCGGCCACCCATCCCGTATGGGGAAAGTTTGTCGCTCTCGGTATCATGGTTCTTGCCTTTGCGGCAGCTATGATGGTGGCCATACCGATTATGGGAGTGGTGCAGGGAGCGCTTCCCCCCCTGCTTTCGGGGCTGAAGGCACTTTTTGCTCCCGCTCCCGCCTGGATAGGATCGCTTTTTGTCGATGGTCTGGTCCCCGGAATCGGCATAGCTGTTATGATGCTTGCCTATATCTTCGGCGTCTATCTTGTTTTCGGTATCATGGAAGATGTCGGCTACCTTGCACGTCTTGCTTATGTTTTCGACAGCTGGATGAATAAGATCGGCCTTCACGGCAAATCCTTCATGCCGCTTATGATGAGTTTCGGCTGTAATATTGCCGGGGTTACCGGTTGTCGGGTTGTTGATTCCTGGCAGCAGAGGATGACGACTCTGGTCATGGTCTCCATCGTTCCCTGTATGGCCCTGTGGGGGGTCGTTAGTTTTATGGGTACAATCTTTTTCGGCACCAACATGCCGTTGGTGATCTTTGCTCTTCTTGCCGTCATGTTACTTCACCTTTCGGGAAGCTCCGCCTTGCTGCGAAAATTTCTTCTCAAGGGAGAGCACACAGGATTGATCATGGAGCTGCCTCCCTATCACCGACCCAACTGGAGGACCATTTGGTCCTATGTATGGAGTCAGGTCAAAGGCTTCGTAAAGCGTGCGGTCACCCTTATTGCCCTGATTTCGCTGCTGGTCTGGGCCCTTTCCTATCAACCGGATGGAAACATGGAGAATAGCCTCCTCGCCTCGATCGGCAGATTCTTCGATCCCGTCTCCTCACTGATGGGGCTTGACTGGAAGCTCTTCATAGCCCTGGTGGCTGCGGTAGCGGCCAAAGAGGCCTCCCTTTCCGTTCTTGCCGTATTGTACGGAATAAGCGGAGGGGTTGCATCGATCACCACCCTCTTTGTCGCCGGGACTGGCGGCTACGAACAGGCTGCATTGGTGGGAAGCCTTGCCTCTTCGATTTCTCCGGCCTCCGCATTGGCCTTCATATTCGCCTTCTTCTTCTCTATTCCCTGTATCGGGACGGTTGCAACCATCTACTCGGAAACAAAGTCTCTTCGGTGGACCCTCGGCTGTTCGCTGTACTATACCATTTCCTCCTTTGTTGCCGGGTTCCTTGCCTATCACGCAGGCTTGTTGATATTCTGAAGCGAGGACGACAGAAGCAGAGGCCGGCTGCTATTGGCCCAGTTCGTCGTGCTCGAGGAAGCTATAATAGCCTTCCTGTGTAAAGATGATATGATCAATTAAGGGAATTCCGAGAATTTCACCCGATGCCGTGAGGCGTCGGGTGACCTCGTGGTCTTCCGCGCTCGGTTGCAGGTTTCCTGATGGGTGGTTGTGGGCACAGATAAGGGCCGCAGCCCTATCTTTTACACAGCCTGCAAAGATTTCACGGGGATGAACCAGTGTCCGATTTACCAGACCGACCGAGATTATCCGCAACTTGATAACCTCATGGGCCCCATTGAGAGAAAGGGCGAGAAATTGCTCCTGAGGCCTGTCTGCAAGATGGCGGACCAGTGGGAGAACATCAGCCGGCGAAGTGATTTTATTTTTTGCCGGTACAAATCGTCTCCGCGAGAATTCCAGCGCTGCGGCAACAAGCGCCGCCTTTGCTCGACCAATACCGGGTATCGTTCTGATTTGGTCTACGGTACAATGCAGATCGCTGGTATCAAGTAGCTTCAACAGGGCCGAGGCAAGGTGCCCCACATCGTTTCCCTTGATCCCGGAACCGAGGATAATGGTAAGGAGTTCTTTATCGGAGAGGGTCGACGGCCCGAAGGCGCTAAGCCGTTCCCGAGGCCGCTCTTCCGCGGGAAGAGACATGATCGGTATTCGTGATTCTTCGACTTTCATGACACAACCTACACGCAAAAAAAGGCGTGGTTGCTTCAACGGCCGGTTATACTGCTATGGAGACTCTGTTGCGCCCCTCTTGTTTTGCAAGGATGAGCCCCTCATCGGCCCGTGAGAAGAAATCTTGCCAACTTTCTCCCTTTTTGAACGATGTGATACCAAAACTACAGGTGACCGTCATCGGAAGATCGAAAGGAAAGCCTTCTATCGAGCCTCTGAGTTTTTCCGCAAGTACGGCTGTTGAGTTTTCGTCCGTGTGCGGAACCACGACGGCAAACTCCTCGCCTCCCGTGCGGCCGAAGATATCGCTGTCACGAAGCAGCGAGGCGACAAGATTGGCCAAACGCTTTAAAAGGCCGTCACCGATCGTCCGGCCGTATGCTTCGTTCAACTGCCTGAAGTGATCGATATCAAAGATAATAAGCGAAAGCGGAAGCCCATAGCGTTCGGCCCTGGTAATCTCGCTTTGAAGCTTCGTATAGAAATAGTTACGGCTGTAACATCCTGTTTGTTCGTCTCTCAAAGGCTGACGGTAATTCTGCGAAGGTGTGAAATACCGTGAAAAAAGAACCAGGAAGAGGATAGCCGCCGTTCCCACAGCCGCCACTATCGCCCAGTACCATTCCCGTCGATCCTGCAAGATTAAGCCGCCGGGAATCCGGTCGGGGTCCAGTTCCTGCCAGATCAGTTCTCCCGATTGCGTAATGGAAGTCGCTATCAAAGCTTGCTCCATTTGCGTTGCTGTATGGTAACGACGGAGATCCGCTTTCAGCCCTTCCCACTCGTTTCTGGCAGACTCCGGAGCGGAGGCAAATATCAGATCCGCTTGGCCGATAAGAGGCAAGGTATTCTTGCCGGAAAGCTCCAGATGGATAATCCGCTGTGTCAGGCCTCGAAGGGTATCCAGCCGAACCAGCGTCCTTGCCTCTTTTTTCAAGCTCGCACAATGGACCGCGAATATTCCTATTACTGCGAGGGCAAGGAAGGCAATCAAGAGGGACGGAAGCACCTTTCCCCCCTGTTTCTGTGGTTTCATGCACAACCTCGCCCGCATTCTATCATAGAACCGGGCTAAGAGGTAATCATTTACGCTTTGAACATCTTCAAAACCCTGGTTGAGTTAAGGATGGCCAGGAGAGCCACACCGACATCGGCAAAAATCGCCATCCACATGGACGCAAGGCCGAAGATTCCCAGCAGGATGACAAGTCCTTTGATGCCGAGCGAGAAGATGATATTCTGAAGTACAACCCCTCTCGTTCGCTTCGCTCCGGTAATTGCTGTTGCAAGATTCGACGGCTTATCATCCATGAGAACGACATCCGCCGCTTCGATGGCTGCATCGGAGCCTATCCCGCCCATGGCGATTCCCACATCCGCTCTGCTGAGGACCGGAGCGTCGTTGATACCGTCGCCCACGAAAGCGGTGCGTTTGTGGGTCCGGGGAGAGGCCATAATCTCTTCAAGCTTCGAAAGTTTCTCATCAGGGAGAAGTTTTGCGTAATAGCTATCCAGACCCAGTTTTTCTGCGACAGCCTTTGCCCCTGTTTCGCTGTCGCCGGTAAGCATAACGGTGTGGCGTATCCCTTTACCGTGGAGCGCACTGACAAGCCCTGCGGCATCTTCGCGGATCCTGTCGCTTACGGCTATCGTTCCTATATAGTTTCCTCCGTAGGCTATGAGCACGCTGCTTGCGGCCTCACCCTTGTCCTTCTCTATGGGGGGAGGCGAAGCAATATTGTTTTCCCTCAGCAACGTCTGATTACCCGCCAGGAGGGGCTTTCCCAACCACTCGGCCCTGACTCCTTTTCCCGCTATCTCTTCAAACGTGTTGAGTGAGGCATCGATACGAAATTCCGAAGGAATGGTTTCCGCTGCCCTGCGGATTGCTCCCGCAATTGGATGATTTGAATGGGATTCCCCAAAGGCTGCCAGGCCAAGAAGCTCTTCCCTGCTGTATCCCTTCTCTGGATAGACGCCGGATACCTCGAATACCCCTTCGGTGAGGGTCCCTGTCTTATCAAATACAACGGTATCAAGTTCTGCCAGGGTTTCCAGATAGTTAGCTCCCTTGATCAAGATACCTGCGGCAGAGGCGCCTCCTATTCCTCCGAAATACCCTAGGGGTATCGATATAACCAGAGCACAGGGGCATGATACGACCAGCAGGATAAGCGCCCTGCGAATCCACTCTGCAAAGGAGGCATCGACGAGCAAAAGGGGAGGAAGGAGGGCTATGAGCAGTGCAGCTCCTACCACGGCAGGTGTGTAGACCCTTGCAAAGCGGGTTATAAAGCGTTCGGTCGGGGCCTTACGCTCGGCAGCCTCCTCTACGAGCTTGATGATCCTGGCCATGGATGAATCTCCGTAGCGGGCGGTGGTTTCTATGATAAGCAAGCCCTGTCCGTTTACCGAACCGGCAAGTGCCTGGCTGCCGGGCCCCACTCTGACCGGAACCGATTCACCGGTCAGTGCCGAGGTATCGAAAAAAGAATTCCCCGATACAATGATGCCGTCAAGGGGGACCCTTTCCCCCGGCCGTACAAGAACCAGGGAACCCGGCTCTACCAAAAGAGGATCGGTTTTCCTCGGATCTGACCCCTGGCTGTCGGAAACAAGATAGGTTGTGTCGGGACGAATATCGGTAAGGGCTTGAATGGAGCGCCTGGCGGAAGAGGCCGCTCTCTCCTGAAACATCTCGCCGATGGTGTAGAATAGCATGACTGCCGCCGCTTCCGGCATTTCTCCCAGGGCGATTGCCCCTAAGGTTGCAACCGTCATGAGAAAATTCTCGTCGAAGAGCTTACCGTTGATAAGGTTTCGCAGTGCCGACAGAATGACCCCGTACCCTACGGTAAGGTATGGGATAAGAAAAATTACATATTCACCGATACGGTAGGGGCTTGCCTGAAGCTTGCTTCGAAATATGAGCCCTAGGGCGAAGAAAATAAGGGAGATAGTCAGCCGTATTGCCTCCGCCTTTGGGGAGGCCTCTTCAAAACTGTGATCATGTCCGGAACAATGGGGACAGCTTCCGGTAGGACAACCGGCATCTGCGGCGGGGTGGGGGTGTATGTGTTTGATTTTCTCCATGGATGTATCAGCGCTCCTCTGCAAAGTGATCGCGTGCAACCTTTATGAGCTGCTCGACATGTTCATCGTCGAGGCGATAAAATACCTGCTTCCCATCTCGTCGATACCGAACAAGACGCATGGTCTTTAAAAGGCGAAGGTGGTGACTCACCGCGGGCAGGCTCATCTCCAGCAGATCGGACAGATCGCAAACGCATAGTTCGTTGATTGAAAGAAGATAGATGATCCGTGTCCGGGTTTCATCACCCAAAACCTTAAAAAGTTCGGATAGACCCGCCACATCCAGCAGCTTTTTCCGAAGGAACTCCGCTCGTTCAGGGCAGGTTGGGCAGTATTGGTCGCATATATCTGTTCGCTCTCCGGAACATCCGGTCATATCAGACTCCTTATTAAATAGTTGAACAATTAAGCAATTGTTTAATTGAATAATATAACAGAAGGGCTCTTCTGTCAAAGGCAGAAAAATAATATTATCAAAATTATGATGAATTCTTTTCACCTTTTTGTGGAATACCTCGGAAGAATATGGCCTGCCTTTCTCCTGCTCCTGCTCTCCCTTGCTTTTTCCAGGCCTCCGGCCTTTGGTCGAGTGGTTCTTTATATAGTCGGATTTGTTGTCTGCCGTGATGTCATGGCAAGCCTTGGTTTTTGGTTTCCTTCGACTGAGGGCGGCGTCCTTCGCTTCCTGTTTACCGATGATGCCTTGTTACTTGTATTGCTTTCGCTGCTCTTTTTCGCGGCGATGCTTGTATTCCTCGCCTTCGATAGGGAAAACCGTGATCGTTGTCGTTTTTTCTCAAACGACCGCGGTGCGGGGATTTTTGTGGGCCTTTTGGCTGGATTCTGTGTGGCTGCTCCCCTGCTTTTCTTCCAGGCGAAAGGAGGCACAGAGGCCATTGGGCCTGAATTCCGTGTAAACATGGCTCTTCCTCTTTTATGTCTGTCGCTGTCGCTGGCCTTCATCGAAGAGGGTTTATTCCGTGGTTATCTCCTTGCCTTTCTGAAAGATCATCAATCATCCCTGCTTGCCGGTGTGAGTTCCGGTATCCTTTTTGCCTTCTCGTATTTGCCTCTTGCTTTGACCGGATCGGGGCTTTCCTTACCCCTGCTCCTTTTTGTTCTGTGGGAGGGGGTGATTACCGGGACAGTCGGTAGCCGGTATGGTGTTTTTCCTTCCTGCGTTACCCATGGGGTGGCTATTTTTCTGATCTCTGCTGCGTTTTTTTAAACTACTGTCCGAAATCGTGGTGGGAGGGAGCTGTGGGTCAGGTGCATTCCCACGGCCTTACGGTGGATGATTGACTATCTGCCTTCTTATGCATGGGCTTAAAGGTAAAGGAATCACCACGATTCCGGACACTATATATTGTTTCAATTAATGATTCAGGCTACTTGACACAAATCTCCCCTTATCATAACATTACGAGCATATAGTAACACTTTGTTATTATAATAACAAATCCCCTTTGGAGGTGGATCATGAACAGCAAAATGAGGGTTGCAATCCTTGGAGCTACCGGAACTGTGGGGCAGAAGTTTATCACCCTGCTGACCGATCACCCCTATTTTGAGGTTGCCGAACTTGTCGCTTCGGAGCGTTCGGCAGGTAAGCGGTATGTCGAAGCGTGTGCGTGGAAACAGAACACTCCGATTCCGGGGTATATTGCCGATATGCAGATTAAAGGCCTTGAAGATACACTCAAGAGCCCCGTACTTTTTTCAGGGCTTGATTCTTCTGTTGCCGGAGCTGCCGAAGAGCGGTATGCCAGACTCGGACATGTCGTTATCAGCAATTCGAAAAATCACCGGATGGAAGAGGATGTCCCTCTGGTCATTCCTGAGATTAATCCCGATCATCTGAGCCTTATTGCCGGCCAGAAATGGGACGGTGCCATCATTACCAATTCGAACTGCTCAACGATGTTTCTGGCCATGGCCCTTGCCCCTCTTCACGAGACCTTTGGCGTGGAGGCGGTTCAGGTTACTACCATGCAAGCCATCTCGGGTGCCGGTTATCCCGGTGTCGCATCGTATGATATCCTCGGTAATATCATCCCCTACATCGGAGGGGAAGAGGAAAAGATGGAGATCGAATCGCAAAAGATTCTCGGCACCCTGGCGGATGGGAAGGTTGTTGATGCGGACTTTGTGGTCAGCGCGCAATGTAACCGGGTTCCTGTGGTGGACGGCCATACCGAGACTGTCTCGTTTTCTCTTAAAAAGAAGGCGAGTCTTGAGGAGCTTCGAAGTGTCATGGCCGGTTTTCGAGGACTGCCCCAGGAGCTCAAATTGCCCTCTGCTCCCGACCATCCGATCCTTATGATGGATGATGCCGACAGGCCTCAGCCTTCCCGGGATGTATGGCTTGAAAAGGGAATGGCTACCGTTGTAGGCCGCCTTCGTCCCTGCAATGTACTCGACTACCGTATGGTCATCATGGGACACAATACCGTAAGGGGGGCTGCCGGCGCGGCCGTCTTGAATGCCGAAACCATGTTTCGCCTGGGGCTTTTCGGCGATAATCCTGCCGAGGATTATAACACTGAGGAACTAAAGCGTCGTGCATATGTCCTTTCAACGGACGGAATGCGGGATGTCGTTTGCTCGAAATAATGTGATACGAACGTCCGTCATCGGCCTGCGGTAATCCGCAGGCCTTTTTTATTGCCATGGCTTGACGTCAAAAATAATTATGCAGACAATACAGATGATGGCATTACGGATAACGACATTAGTGGAAGACAGGGAAGGGGTTCGGAAGGAATTACGCCATGAGCACGGGCTCTCCTTTTATATAGAGTATCAGGGAAGAACGCTGCTTTTTGATACCGGACAATCCGGTCTGTTTCTTCACAATGCCGACGCCTTGCGGATAAATGTGCGGAAGCTTGACCATGTGCTTTTAAGCCACGGTCACTATGACCATGCCGGAGGTTTTCGCTCTCTTTGTACACTGACCAATTCGTTTCACCTCTGGACGGGAGAAGGGTTTTTTCAGCCGAAGTATGATGTCCGGCAGCAGGTCCCCCGGTTTCTCGGTTGTGATTTTGGTCCCGAATATATTCGGCAGCAAGGTATCTCGCATACTGTCATCGACAGGGCTGTTACGGAAATCGTGCCGGGAATCCATGCCGTGAGTCGTTTCCCTCGTATCCATGCAGAAGAGAAGATTCCCGAACGTTTTGCCCTTGAGCTCGACGGCAGGATGAAGGCCGATACCTTTTCCGACGAGATCCTGCTTGTTATCGAAACCGGCTCGGGTTTAGTGGTCTTGCTCGGCTGTTCCCATCCCGGAATGTGCAACATGCTTGATGCTGTGAAGCAACATTTCTCTCTCCCTCTTTTTGCCGTCTTGGGCGGAGCCCATTTGGTGGAAGCGGACGACGAACACCTTGATGCCGTACGTGAATACCTGTGTGATGCTTCCATCTCCTCCCTTGGCCTGTGTCACTGCACCGGCGAGAAGGCGGAACTCCTTTTCTCAAAAACATGTAAGGGCTTTTTTTCAAACAAAACCGGAACCGATTTTACCGTCGATAGATAATAGAATAAGGAGCGCGTATGAAAGTTGTCGTTGCGACCGATTCGTTCAAGGGCAGTAACAGTTCCCGAAGGGTGTGTGAAGCCATTGTCTCGGGAATGAAAAGGATCTACCCAAGGGCTGATTACCATATCGTGCCGATTGCCGACGGGGGAGAGGGCACTATCGAAGCGGTTCTCGAGGTTACGTCGGGGACGATGAAGACGGTAAGGGTTATCGGTCCTCTTGGAAAGAACGTGGATGCCCGATTCGGTTTACTTCCTGGCGGTCGGGCGGTAATAGAAATGGCGGAGGCCTCGGGACTTCCCCTTGTAGACGAACAGGAGCGAAACCCGATGTTAAGCACCACCTATGGGACAGGAGAGGTCATTAAGGCTGCTCTTGATGCCGGATGTCGTGAACTTTTCATCGGAATCGGAGGAAGTGCGACAAACGACTGTGGGGTCGGCATGGCCCAGGCCCTTGGTTTTTCGTTTTTGGACAAAGCAGGGAAGGAACTTCCCTTCGGAGGGGGAGCTCTCTCCGACCTCGACCACATCGACGCCTCGAAGGCGGATCCCCGTATTGCCGATCTTCAGGTTACCGTTGCCTGCGATGTCAATAATCCTCTTTGTGGTCCCAAAGGGGCCTCGAGAACCTATGGTCCGCAAAAGGGAGCCACCGAAGCGATGGTGAAAGAGCTTGATGCAGCATTGGCACACTGTGCCGAGATCATCGAGCGGGACCTTGGCCCCTCTATTGCGGAACTTCCCGGTAGCGGAGCGGCGGGAGGACTCGGCGGCGGCTTAGTCGGATTTCTTGGTGCGGAACTCCAAACAGGTATCGATGCGGTGCTCTCCATCTTGCGTTTCGATGAACTGGTTAAAGATGCCGATCTTGTCGTTACCGGTGAAGGAAAGCTCGACCGGCAGACCGTTTTCGGAAAGGTCCCCGCCGGTGTTGCCTCATGGACCAAGAAGAGTGGGCCCATCCCGGTTGTCGCAGTGGTCGGAGACATCGGTGAAGGTTTCGAAGCGGTGTACGATGTCGGTATCGATGCCGTCATGAGCACGGTAAATAAGGCGATGCCACTCACGGAGGCAATGGCTCGAAGCCGTGAATTACTCGTTGAGACCGGAGAGCGGGTTGCCCGGATCATGAAGATCGGTAGCCAGCTCCCCGGCGAATGAGAACGTAGGTATCTGTTTTTATACCGATGCGGTGCTTCCCGTTAAATGGCCGGATTCCCTATGGCTTTCATTTTCATAACCGGCAATGACGGTGAGACTATCGCGGTCGAGTAAGCCTTCAAGATCAAGAATCATAATGAGATTATCATCTTCCTTTGCTATCTCCTTGACCACCATTGTGTCCTGAAAGTTGCGGATGTTTTGTGTCGACTGGATCTGGGCATTCTCAATTTCGATGACCTCATGAACATCGTCTACAATAATCCCCATGGAAAGGGTTTCCTCAAGATTAATCTCAAGCACAATGATCGATGTACTTTGTCCGGGAGTTTTACTTTCGCCTAACCGGAGATTTTGTCTTAGGTCGATAACCGGAATCACTTTCCCCCGGATATTGATAACTCCCGAAAGAATATCAGGCGCCCTGGGGACCCGTGTCACCTTTTGGTAGGCAAGGACCTCCCTCACCCAGTGAATATCGATTGCATACGACTCATCTGCCAGAGAGAAGGTAAGAAAGGTCCTGGTGATAGGTTCTTCACTCATATTCCACTCCTTTTAAAACTGCTCAAAGTCATCTGAATCGATCTTGGATGAAAGTGTGATGGCGGTCTCCATTTCCGGATTTTTTCGCGTTATGTGCCTGATTGCCTGTTTGGGAACCTGCCGGGGGGCTTCCACTGCTATCGGGTACTCCCGCTTTGTGTTTTCATGTTCGTCAATGACAAAGTAGTCTATTGTCCTCTGCAGCTCCTGAGCCTGGTTGTTCAGTTCGGTGGCAACCGATGCCATCTCTTCGGAAGCCGAGGCATTTTGCTGAATAACCTCATCAAGTTGACTGATTGCCACATTGATCTGTTCTGCACCCTTACTTTGTTCCCTGCTGGCCGCGCTGATCTCCTGGACCAATTCGGCCGTCTTATGGATATTGGGTACCAGTTTTGTCAGCATTTGCTGTGCCTTGTCGGCGACCGCGACCGAAGATGTCGAGAGGTTCCCTATTTCCCCGGCGGCACTCTTGCTCCTTGCCGCAAGTTTTCCTACCTCTGCGGCGACCACGGCAAATCCCTTTCCGTGCTCTCCTGCCCTTGCGGCTTCGATGGAAGCGTTTAGCGAAAGCATGTTTGTCTGCCGCGCTATCTCTTCGATAATGGTGATTTTTTCGGCAATCTGGTTGAGGGCGTTTACCGCCTCCATAACGGCATTCCCGCTCTCTTCCGCATCCGATGCGGCCTGGATCGCAATCTTTTCCGTCTGCATCGCATTATCGGCATTCTGACTGATGTTTGCGCTCATCTCCTCCATAGAGGAGGAAACCTCCTCTACCGACGCGGCCTGCTCCGTAGCCCCTTGAGAAAGTTGCTCGGCTGTACTGCTGAGCTGCTGACTTCCTGTTGATACTTGCGATGTGGATAGCTTGACCTGCGAGATGGTATGAATCAGATTCTCCTTCATCTTTGTTAAGGCCCCTACAAGCCTGCCTATTTCGTCATTGTTTCGATTATGCAATTGTGCGTCGAGTTGGCCGCTTGCAATCTGATCTGCAAAGCCGACCCCCTGGTTGATCGGTTTGGTGAGGCTTCGGGAAAAGAAGAAGAAGGCGAAGAAGGCGATAAGCAAGGAGACTGCCGCAATGATGATGATCGCCCTTGTAACGGTGGCCACCGGAGCGAGAAATTCCTCGTTCGATAACGTCAGGGCTATGGACCAATTGGTAAGTTTGATGGGGGCGAAACCGGCGGTTTTTGTCTCGCCTTCGAAAGAATACTCATCGATGCCGCTTTCGCCGTTCGCCATTTCTCCGGCGATTTGCTCCATGCCGGCAAGTTCCCTCACATTTGTCGAAAAAACGATGCTCTCCTCGGGATGGGCAATGATAACTCCTTCGGAGTCTGTTATAAAGGCGTATCCGGTCTCACCTATCTTGGCATCCCTTGTCATCTCTTTCAGCACCGACAGATCCACTAACGCAACCAGAGCCCCCCTGAACTCTCCATCTGTGTGAAGCGGAACGCTAATGGGTATGACCGGAGCGTTTGTCATTACATTCTCTATGACCTGGCCAAAGGCGGCGGAACCCTCCTTTGCCTTCTTGAAGTAATCTCTTTCCCTCAGCTGGAGACCGATGGCGTCGTCATCGGAGGAGACCACTGCGGTTCCCTTTTCGTCCGTCACAAAGAGCGATTGATAATTTCCGCCAAGTTCATGGTCGTCTACGATTTCCCGAAGATACCGACGTAATACGACCATCGCTTCGTTGCTTTTTGTCGCGGCCCAGTCCGTTATCTGTGCACTGGTTCCGATACCGATAACAACCTTTTGTTCTGTTGTAAGGATGTTCTCGATGGCTTCGGATAATTCCGCAAGACGATAGTTCATTTGCTCGTATTCCAGATTGAGCAACCCGTCCCTTGCTTTGCTTATGGATACGTAGCCCACCGCCCCGAGAGACAGTACGAGAATGACAAAGCTTATGGAGACAAGCTTTGTCCCTATCTTCATGTTTTTGAACATATGCCCTCCCTGGCAAAAGAGATAAAGTATACCTTCGGATAGTTACAAAAATTGTAGACTGGGAGTATATGGTTTGCAATTGAACGGTATACGCTAAGAGTACTTTGGTAAGGGTAATTTTTACGTAGCGTTTTCCGAGAAAATTTGTTCCAAAGTCTCCTTTAGGCTAACGGAAGAGTGGATGATACCAAGTTTTTTCCTGATTGACTGGCGGTAATTTTCGACGGTACGCGAAGACATATGCATAATGGAAGCAATCTCTTTTGATGTGTAGCCGTCGCGAATCAGTCCTGCTATCTGGAGTTCCCTGCTCGTTAGACTCGTGAGCCTATCGTTAAGCAGGTGCGTGGGGCTTGCGAAGAACTCCTTTAGATAGGCTATTTTCTTGTTTCGGATTTCCTCCGGGTCGTGTTCAAGATTAAGAAGGACTGCGTTAACGACAAGCATGAGCGGAGAGATGTTTTTCGGCGGTATTGCCTTCTGCCTGAACTCTTCACTGAGAATGATCCTGACTGCCGCCTGCAAATCGGAAATCTGCTGCTCCATGGCCTTGAGCTTTTTGTTTTTTCGATAGGATGCCGTTATATCCTTGCTGATTTCCCGCAATCCTCTCAATGTACCTTTCCGGTCGAAAAGAGAGACCACGGTGGTGGCCATGATTTTTATCTCTCCGTCGGCACCGAACATCCGCTTGAGATAATGACTCTCTATTGTTTCCTCATTTTGATGTTTTTTTAGAATCGTTCTGACTTTTGGCCGGTCTTCAGGCACTATCGTATCATCTATTTTCTTTCCTATGAAATAATTAGGGCTCTTTCCCAACAGATAGTGAACGTGTTCGGATGTAAAGGTGTAGACTCCTTTTTCATCTGTCTCCGCTATCCAGTGAGAAGAATTGGCAAAGGTGAATTCCGCCAGCTCTTTACTGAAGAGCGGTATGCCAACTTCCATAAAGGATGCTGAAACGCTTTCCTTGTCCCTTGAAAAAAACTGGACCGCCACAGTAATCAACTCTTTGCGTCGTTTCCTCTTTTTGCGACGGAAACTGTGAGATAAATTTGTGAAGGTACCGGTTCTCCTGATAGCTTCTATGATTGCCTCGTTGTCGCGGAGATCCGGAAGGAAATATGAGATTGGCAGGCCAACGATGATATCGGTATCCTTCACTCCAAACAAGGTTCGGAACGAAGCATTGGCGTGAAGTAGCCTGATATCTTGATCGAAGGTTGCGACAGCAATCGGGCAAAGGTCACAGTTCATTTCTCAGATCCATGCTGCGCAGCTTTACGTTGCGGGGAAGGAATATCGTGAGGGGATAACGAAATTACAAAAAAGAAAGATTGCACACCCCTATGTATGATACTACTTTCAGTTATCATTGGCTACTAAATGATCTCTTTTTCCAGTTTTCTCCTTTTGTGCTTATCGTGTTTACCTCTTTCTGTAAAGGGCTCCTTCCCGACACGGTTTATGAGCATATAATAAAAACATAATGCATTTTTGTTGTTTTATCGCAGTTCCGTTTCAAAATGAGCAGCATGGAGACCGGCATAAAAGCCGTTTTGCTTTAGCAGCTCTTGATGATTTCCCCGTTCGACAATGGTTCCTTCCTTCAGCACCAGGATCATATCGGCCCCGCGAATGGTGGAAAGTCGGTGGGCAATGACAAACGAGGTCCGTCCCTTCATGAGCTCCGACATACCTTCCTGTATGAGGAGTTCGGTGCGGGAATCGACACTGCTGGTTGCTTCGTCAAGGATAAGGATCGAAGGGTTTGCAAGGAGGGCACGGGCGATGGATAGCAGCTGCCGTTGCCCCTGGCTGAGGTTTCCACCCTCTTCGGAAAGCATGGTTTGGTAGGCTTCCGGCAGATGGCGAATGAAATGATGGGCCCTGGAGGAGCGGGCTGCTGCATATACCGCATCATCGTCGGCTTCCATATTACCGTAGCGGATATTATCCATCACCGTTCCCCTGAAGAGAAATGTGTCCTGAAGAACGAGGCCGAGATTTCTGCGCAGAGCGGTAAGATCATATTCTCCAATATCTTTTCCATCGATGAGAATCTCTCCGCTGCCTATGTCGTAAAACCGGGTGAGAAGGTTAATAATCGTTGTCTTTCCCGCTCCCGTGGGTCCCACCAGGGCTATATTACCACCCGGTGCAGCGTGCAGGTTGATATCCTTTAGTATAGGTTTGCCCTGCACGTAGCAAAAGTTTACATGCCGGAATGTGACCTCACCACGTAAGGCGGATGGAGCCGCTCCATTGTCGGGGGAGAAGATTTCCGGACGCTGATCAAGAACCTCAAATACCCTTTCGGCTCCGGCGAGGGCCGAGAGGATAGAGTTGTAGAGCTGGGCGATCTGGCTTATGGGTCGGCCGAATTGCCGTGTATAATTGAGAAATGCTGCTATGGTTCCGACGCTCGCAATCCCCATGATACCGAAGACACCCCCTGCCGCGGCAACAACGGCGTATCTGATATTATTGGTAAGGTTCATCAATGGCCCCATGAGCCCCGCCAGGACCTGGGCCTTGGTACTCACCTGTTTCAGCTCGCGGTTCATCGAATCAAGGGTTTTCTCTTCCGCAGCCTCCCTCCTGAAGAGGCGTATGATCGTCGTTCCTGTGATGCTTTCTTCTATATGTCCGTTGATGGTACCCAAAAGGCGTTGCTGCTGTTTGAAGCTTTCCCTTGTCCTTTTCCCAATTACTTTCGTCACGACAAAGATCAAAGGAACGGTCGTAAGGGTGACGACAGCAAGGGGGGGATTGAGGATGAACATCATCACAAGCACGCCGAGAATGGCGATGACACTGGAAAGAAACTGCGTAACCACCTGTGACATGGCGTTGCTGATATTCTCGATATCATTGGTAAAGCGGCTCATGAGTTCGCCGTGGGTGTGGGCGTCGTAGTATTTCAGATCGAGCCGCTGGAGGTGCGAAAAGAGCTGCCGACGAAGCGTACCCAAGGTATCCTGGCTGATTCTGATCATCATATATTGTTGAAGCCATCCCGCTGCGGCAACGATGGCGATTAGGCCTCCCATGATAAGGACGATTCGCAACAGCCCTGAAAGGTCACCGGGAAGGATGTAACGATCGATGGCAATGCTGATCAGCCAGGGGGTCAACATCTGCTGAAGGGATGCAACGAGGACCAGGAAAACGACAAAGAGCAGTCGTATTTTGTACGCTTTCATATAATTCCAGAAGCGCCGAAGGGTTTTACGACTGTTTTTCACCTCTGCTTTCTCTGTTTTGAACATACCTGCGGAACCATGACCGACTCCCCGGCTGGGTAAGGCGGTAACCCTTGCTGCCGTGTTTTTGGACTTAGACATGGAGCACCCCCTCTCCTTCCTGGGACCGTACAATATCGCGGTAAAGCCCGCAGCGTTGCAGTAACACTTCGTGAGGCGCCATATCGACGACTGCACCGTCGTCGAGGACGATGATCGAGTCCGCTTCCCTGATCGATGCGATACGCTGGGCAATGATAATGGTGGTCATTCTCCTCCGTTTTTCGCAAAGTGCCTGCTGCAGACGGTATGCGGTTTTTGCATCAAGGGCACTGGTACTATCGTCGAGAATCAGAACAGGAGGGGAGGGGAGCAGGGCCCGTGCGATGCAAAGGCGCTGTTTCTGTCCCCCTGAAAGATTGACTCCCCGCTGCTGCAGCACGGTGTCCAGTCCCTCTGCATTTTTATCGATAAAGTCTCGTATCTGTGCAACCTCTGCCGCTTCGAGGATTTGGCTGTCGGTGGCCTCCGGCTTTCCGAAGGTGATGTTTTCACGGATCGTACCGGAAAAAAGCATTGCCTGCTGGGGGACCACGGTGACGAGCGTTCGGAGATCCTCCTGGTTGAGCTCTCGGATATCGATCCCGTCCAGGAGTATCCTTCCCGAAGCAACATCGTAGAGTCTTGTCAGCAAATGGACCAAGGTCGACTTCCCCGAGCCGGTAGTCCCGATGATACCGGTGGTACGTCCGGCCTGTAGGGTGAAGCTGATACTATCGAGGATATTTCGTTCCTCTTCGTTCTTCCCGTAATTGAAGGAAACCTTATCGAATATGATTTCTCCTTGTGGAGCAGAAAGGTGTTTTGGCTCTGCCGGGTCCCGAAGATTGGGATTCGTGTCGAAAACTTCCATGATTCTCTTTGCCGAAGCCTCTCCTCGGGAAAAACGGATGAGGATCATACTGACCATCATGAGAGACATCAAAAGCTGCATAAGATAATTAAGGAAGGCCATAAGCTCTCCCGTGGTGAGGGGCCCCTGGGTATTGAGGGTCCCGCCGAAGTAGAGAGCCAGTGCAATGCCTCCGTTGAGCAAAAGGATCATGACGGGATGTATCCAGGCGATCATGGTAGCCGCTTTTTCCATCGTCTTTACCAATGTGCCGTTTGCCTTGGCGAAGCGCTCCGTCTCAAACTCTTCCCTGGCAAAGGCCTTTATGACCCGAACGCCGCTGAGCGCCTCCTGGGTGACCGTGTTGATTCCGTCTATCCGTTCTTGTACCTGGGTAAAAAGGGGAAAGGATCGACGCATGATTATCGTGATCGACAGCAACAACAGGGGAATGAGGAGTACGAGGATGAGCGAAAGGCGCGGGCTGATGAGTATTGCCATGATGAGGCTTCCGATGATCTGAAGCGGCGCCCTGACAAGAATCCTAAGCATCATAATCGAGATTTCCTGAATCTGGATGATATCGTTTGTCAGGCGGGTTACCAGGCTGCCGGTACTCAGCCGATCGATATCGGAGGTGGAAAGCCTCTGAATATGACTATAGAGCCTGCTTCTCAGATCGGTACCCATGCCCACTCCTGCAAGCGTGGAAAAAAAGGAGCATCCTGCCCCTCCCAGGACCCCTACCACGGCCGCAGCCGCCATCATCAAACCCGTCTTCAGGATGTAGTGGTAGTCGAAATTGGCAAGACCGATATCGACGATTTTCTCCATCAACCTGGGCTGGATGAGGTCCATGGCCACTTCCAGGAGCATTAAAAGCGGCCCGAGAATGGCAAAGGGGAGGTAGGGCCGCATGAATTTCAGAATACGTTTAAATGAGTTCATGATTGTTTCTCGTCTTCTTGGATTGCAGCCTGAATTTTTTTCAGGATAGTGTGCAAGGTTTTCTCTTCCTCATTGCTAAGGGGGGCGCAGAGCAGATCATTCATCTTCTGATGCAGCTTGTCGATCTTATCTCCCAAAGCACGCCCCGAAGCCGAGAGAAAAATTCTGGTCACCCGGTTATCGTTCGGATCGCTGCGCCGAACAAGATAGCCTGCATGTTCCATCCGTTTGACCATCTTGGATATGGTCGCCGTTTCTGAATGGAGGAGGCCTGCTATTTCACTAAGGGACCGTCCGTCCTTTTCTCTCAAGAGATTAACCAAACGCGGCTGACCGTGATGCACACCGATCTCCTCCACAAGGCCGAAGGCTTGCTTATGTAGCTCTTTTGCTACGGAGAGGAAGGTGAAAAGTAATAGTTCCTTGTTCATATCGATCGCATCCTTATGAATACTTAGCCGGCTAATAAAATACTGTATGCCGACTTTTTTGTCAATGACGCATCGCCATTGTGTGTTGTGAAGGATAATGGTAGTATAGAGTGATCATCTAAGCATGAAGGAGCTTCTCTATATTGACAGCACAAGCAGAGTCCCCTGAATTCGAGATGGAAATCGGTACGAAGCTCGATCGCTTTACCGTGGAACTATCCTTTTCGTGTCGACCGGGCGAGGTCCTTGCGGTTGTCGGACCATCAGGGGCCGGTAAAACAACACTGTTACGGATAATTGCCGGTTTTATGCACCCAGGCGAAGGCTTTATTCGACTTGGCGATACCGTTTTTTTCGATAAGCAGGCGCACATACACCTTCCTCCGCAGGGGCGTCGGGTCGGACTTGTCACCCAAGAGTATACCCTCTTCCCTCACATGACGATCCGGGAGAACCTTGCCTTTGCCCATAACGGCGGTCCCGATCCCGTGGACCTCCTTGAGGCGAGCGGAATCGCTCATCTTGCCGATCGTCGCCCCGATAAGATCTCGGGAGGAGAGCGGCAGCGTGCGGCCCTCTGCCGTATCCTGGCCATGTCCCCCAATATGCTGCTTTTGGACGAACCATTTTCCGCTCTCGATATTGAAAATCGCATCATCCTTCAGGAGATGATTATCAAGGTCGGCAGAGAACGAAAGATACCGATTATTCATGTCACCCACGACCTTTCGAACGCCCTCCGCTATGCCGACAGGATCCTTGCCATCAACGAGGGGAGGGAGGATAGGGCCTGGCTCGATCGCCAGCTTGAGTACCTGGAACGCAACGCCGTTCTTGCACGGCGATAATAAGGAGAAAGAAATGAAACGTGGAAAAACTATTGTGCTGATCGTCCTGGCGATTGTGATGGTGGTTGGCTCGGTGAATGCCGAAAGCATGACGATTGCCGCTGGTGCTGGCTACCGGGCCCTTGTCGATGATCTGAGCCAACTGTTCACCAGCAAGACCGGCATCACCGTCGAACACATCTACGGCAACATGGGGCAGGTCACCACCCAGGCGAAGAGAAGCGGCGTGGTCGATCTTGTAGTGGGAGATAAAAGCTTCTTCGATAAGGTAAAGCTTCCCTTCGACCGGGAGTATATTGTCGGCAACGGACGATTGGTGCTTGCAGCCGCAAAGGATGCCGGGCCTGCGGATCTTGGCAGGCTGACGGCCGCGGACGTCGATCGCATTGCCTTGCCGGACCCCAAAATGGCTATCTACGGCATTGCCGCAACCGAATACCTGGAACATAGCGGCCTTGCGGATAAGGTGGCGGATAAGCTGATACAGGTTGGTACCGTACCCCAGGTTTCCGCCTATCTGATCAGTGGGGAGGTCGACTTCGGTTTTATAAATCTGACCGATGTGCTTGCGATTAAAGAGAAGATTGCCGGTTACGTTGATGTTCCCGAGAGCTATTACAGCCCCATCTACATCGTCGCCAGAAGTATGCCGGACGCCCCTGCCGGTGATGCAACGGTTCGTTTCGGCGAATTCCTCGATTCGCCGCAGGCCCGGGAGATCGTAAAACGACACGGACTGTAGCATGTATACCCTTCGTTCCTTTTTAGACGCGGTTATGGTCCCGGGGGTGATGTTGCCTGTCTCCTTAAGCCTTCGGGTTCTGCTTTGCATTGTTCCCGCTTTGGCGGTTATCGGCATCCCCCTCGGCTATTATCTCGGGCGAAAAAAGGGCGGAGGGGCCGCCATCCTCGATTTTTTGGTTTCCCTTCCCCTTGTATTTCCTCCCATAGCAACCGGCTTTATCCTGCTGGTGATCTTCGGTAGAAATGGTCCTTTTGGCGCTCTTCTAAAAAGTGTTTCCGGAATCAGCCTTGTCTTCAGTTTTTGGGGCGTTGCCTTCGCCGGATTTATTTCCGGGCTCCCTCTTATGGTCAAGACGGTTCAGGCTGCGGTTCGGAATGAGATCGAAGGATACATTGAAGCCGCCTATATGCTTGGAAAGTCAAAACACACCACCTTTTTTCGTGTTGTGCTTCCCCTTCTTCGTCGCGGAATCGTAACAGGGCTCTTCCTCGGTATTGCCCGGAGCCTTGGGGATGTCGGTATCACCCTGATGCTTGGGGGGAATATCATCGGGCGCACAAATACCATCGCCCTCGAGGTGTATAATTCGGTTTTTGTTGGGGATTTTAACCGGGCCTTTGTTCTTGCGGGAATGCTTGGTATTATTTCATTGATCGTTACAAAAATAACCAGGATGCGCTCGTGGGAGTAGTCCTGGAGGAGGCCGACGGTGGGAACAATAACAGATAGGAATATTGAAACCTTTTATCACAAATTGCAGGAACGTTTCAGCTCTCTGGTTGAATCCGAGGGGATCGCCAGGGATCCTGTACGGATCACGGCCCGGGGCTTGAGTCCGGATGAAGCGATCGGCAGAACCCGCAGGAAGGATTTCCCGATTCTTACGGGAAAAGAGATCCTTCTCCAGGCCCAATACCGGGACGCATACGGGCAGGCATTTACCGATTCCCCTTCAGCCTTTGAAGGAACTCTTGAGGATGTTCTGGATCTTGATCTTACCGGGGATTCCCATGCCCGGGGGCTTTTTATCGCCTCTCTCAATGCGGTGATGCGCAGCCTTGGTCGGGCAGAGGGAACGGTCCACTGCAAAGACGACGGCCCCGAGCGCTGTGGTGATGAATTTGCTCAGAGGATCAAAGCCTTTCACGCCGATGATCGGGTGGCCCTTATAGGCTTTCAGCCAGCTCTTCTCGAACACCTTGCACCCGTATGCCGACTGCGGGTCCTTGATCTTAATTCCGCCAATATCGGAAGCGTCCGTCACGGGGTAACGATCGAAGATGGTATCGGCGACTTTGAAAGGGTGGTTGAATGGGCTGATTTCATCCTGTGCACCGGAAGTACCCTTGCAAACGGTTCGATCGTACGATTTTTGGATCTTGCGAAACCTGTCGTCTTCTTTGGTACCACTATAGCAGGGACCGCCGAACTTTTCGGTCTGAAGCGCTGGTGTTTCTGCTCCATGTAGACACGTTTCTCATCTGCTTTAGTAGTCATATTGACAGATTCTGACTTTTACCCATTATATATATGTATATATAATGGGTAAAAGGAGAACTCTCAGTGACTGGAAAAAGATTTTCATGCGCTCTTGTTCTGTCGGCAGCATCTCTTGTGATGCTGCTGTGTTTCGCTTGTTCCGGAAAAACAGACGATGCCTCTACGGCTGTGCAAATGGAACGTCGGACGATAATCGACCTTGCTGATCGTACGGTTTCCCTCCCAACGGAAATGAACACGGTTGTATGTTTACATCCCATTCCCGACTATATGGTGTGGGCGCTCGATCCCGACAAAATGGCTTCCCGCTCTCGGGTTTTTACCATGAACCTTAAGGGAGGAAGAATGCCGTTCCCCGATGCTGAAATCAAAAGGCTGATGGAGAAACCGGAGGTGCCGGTCTTTTTTGATGCCGTTGATCCCGAGCAATTATTGTCTCTCCGGCCCGATGTTATCGTTTCCATGACCAAGGATCCCAAGTTGGAGGATCTCCAGAAACAGGTGAATATTCCCGTCGTCGCCATATCGAAGGATACGCTACAGGATTACGAGGCTTCTTTCAGGTTCATGGGTGATCTTTTGGGAAATACAGAGCGCGGAAATACGCTTGCGGATTACTGGCACAACATCATTGCAAAGATTACCGAAGAGGTAGCCCTTGTTCCGAACGAACAACGTTTGAGGGTCTACTATGCCAGCCACGACGGGCCTCTTTCGACAGTAGGCAGGGCAACGGTCATGTCCTCCATTATCACCCTTGCCGGTGGCATCGACTATGCAACGACGGATGATGGCAGCAGCATGAAAGCAACCGATGAGCACGTTGCCATTTCCCTCGAACAGGTACTGCTTTGGAACCCGCAGGTAATTATTACCAAGACAGCGGATACACGTGAGGCTATTCTTTCCAGTCCGCAATGGGCCCAGGTCTCCGCGGTAAAAAGCAAACGGGTCTATGCCTCTCCTGCATATGCGGCACTTGACGGGATCATGTCCTTGATGAGCCTGGGATGGGTGGCCGAGACCCTCTATCCTGATACCGTTGGTTTTGATGTGGTGAACGAGTGTAAAAACTTTTATTCCCTTTTCTATCGAAACGACTCGCTGACCAGCGAGGAAATCCTTCAGGAGCAGTAGATTATGGAAGACAGACGTTTTTCCGGTGTGTTGGAAAAGGCCGCGGAACAGGCTATCGATAGAGACGAAGCTCTTCTTTTGTTCTGTGAAAGCGAAGAATTTTCTGCCGCCCAGGAACTCTTTAAGACAGCCAGCCTGGTACGAAATAAGCTCCTTGGTACAACCTTTCGGTGGACGGGAGGTATTGCCAGTGTGCTTACCTGTAATCTTCAGCCGCTGTGCCTGTACTGTCCTTACTGGACGCAACCGAAAGAGCCTCTATCGATGGAAGAGATCTTGCGGGCTGCCCGCTATCTCAAGGAACATGGCGTTCGTGACTATCATCTGAGTGCAGGAACCACTTTAGGCAGCGACGGAAGAGAGATGGTTGAAATCGTAGAGACAATCCGTCGCGAGGCAGATGCGGATTCCACCATTACCGTCAATTGCGGGGCCGCATTGTCCATGGAGTCTATTATTGAGCTGAAAAACCTGGGGGTAACACGGATTGGTGCTTCCTTCGAAACGATCAATCGAAAACTTTTTGATGAGGTAAAGCCGGGTGACAGCTTCGAGGAAAAGGAAAAGCTTTGCCGGATGGTTTGTGAAGCCGGTCTCGAACTGGGGAGCGGATTGTTGGCCGGAGTCGGATGTACGGATTGCAAAGACGATTGTGCCATTGTCAACGGGGGAAAGGTGACGAAAAGTCGCTATGAAGATTATGTCGATTTTATGTTTTTTATTCGACAGTACCCGAACCTGAAGAGTGTCTATGTTAGTCGGTTTTTCCCCTTTACTGGTATCCCCATGACGGAGCATCCGCGCTGTTCGGCTATGGAAGGTGCACGGATCATAGCCGTGATGCGCCTGGTCTTGCGGGATATCCGTATCGGCCCTGCTGCCGGATGGAGTTATGACGATATCCCCCTTTGGGTTGCTGCAGGGGGAGGCAATGAGATCGGAGGCATCCATATCACAAGAGAGCCCCCATATAAGGGAAGCTGGTATATGCATCAAGCCTTGGATTACCGAGACCACCTGGAATATCGCAATACGGTTTCCATCGCTACACGATTTCTAAAGGAAATGGGGATAGAGGTACGATATTGAGTTCTGCAGTCAAAAAGAATCGGGGGGAAATCAAACAAAATTCCTATATCGACCGGGAAAGGGCGATCAGAATGGAATCACGGCGAATCATTCCACAGAATTTCCCATCTGCATCGACCACCGGAATCCTCTTGAGGCCCTGCTCCGTCATGAGCCTGATTGCTTCGTCGACAGAGGTATCCTCGGTCACCCGTACGACTTCGCGTTTCATCACTTGGGAGAGCTGTAACGATTCGGCACGGCGTGCGGCAAAGCGCCGAAGCGGAAGGATGGTCGATGTCTTTTTGTCGATAACCCTCATGAGGATCGAATCGGTGACAAGGCCGACAAGATGGTTGTCGGCATCGATTACGGCGGCGCGCTGTGCCGCCTTTTGCGCCAATATGTCTATGGCTTCTCTTAGCGGCATATGGGACGGAAGGGCAAGTCTGTCGCGTAGGACGACATCACGTACCAGTTGAAGCTGATTGCCGCCGGTCGATGGACCTGAGGTCTCGCTGGCGGTTTGTACCTTGGATGAGAGAAGTCGCAGCAGATCGATTCTTGCCAGAATCCCGCAGAGTTTTCCATTCCCGTCGACGACCGGCAAACGCTTCAGGGCTTTGCGGACCATAAGATGCAGGGCTTCGGAAACCTTTTGATCTGCATTGATGGTTTGCGGATGCGGTGTCATGATCTCGGATAGATTTCGATTGTTGCTTTTTTCCATCCATGTACTGCGCTCCTCTTTCGGCAGGGTGGAAAGCAGACCAAGGCGGATCGGCATTCCCCCGTGCTTCATAAGATCCCCCTGGGTCACCATGCCTACCACGTTACCCAGTTTGTCGGTAACCGGGAGTGCTTTCAGATGCTCATCAACAAGGCGCTGGATTGTCTCCCGAACCGACCAGTCGGGATGTGCGGTGACCGGCTGTTCGGTCATGACATCCCGGACAAGGAGATGAGGAGGAATGAGGCTCGAAGGGGTCCTGAACAAGGCTATCTCGGCGGGGGATGTGCTGATGATGCCGTCACCCACCATCGAGGTGAGCTTTTCAATAACCGGCTGAGATTCAGCTATCGGCAGAAGTATCTCAACCATGATGGGCATATCGTTTGAGAGCGCCACCAGCTTGTTGGTTACAATCTCACCGTTTTCATAGCATCCTTCGCTACCCCGAAACACCATGCAGCGTGCCGATATTTTCAGTGAGCGGATATACGAAACAATTGCGGAGGAAAGTTCCTTTCCTTTATAGCGGGCCCTCTCTCTTGTGTAGACTTTGATCGACCGATACTGAATCATCTTCTCCCCCCCTATATGCGGCTTGCCGTAACAAGACCTGCCAAGGTAAGCACCAGACCTACCACCACATTTACAGCAAGATTCGCCATTCCTCGTCCGAAAGATCCGGCAAGAAACATACGTACGGATTCGAGAGAGAAAGAGGAAAAGGTTGTGAAGCCTCCGAGAAAGCCGGTTACAAGAACGACCTTCAACACTCTGGGAAGCATCGTACGGTCGGCCAGCCCCACGATAAAACCGATAAAAAAGCAGCCGACCAGGTTTACCGTCATGGTACCCCATGCAAAGGTGTCTCCAAACAGCCGACCGGCGGTCAGGGAGATGAGATATCGGCTGGCGGCACCAAGGCCTCCTCCCATCAGTACCCACACTACATCACTCGTAACAGCCCCTCCTCGGCAAAACCTAGGGAGTCAACAACCGGGGCAATTCGGGATTCGTATAACCCGCAAGCAAACTCCATTGCCTTGGTAAAAAAGTATATAAAAGAAAGAGGGGAGGGTCAAAGCGTCATATCGGGCGGGCCTTATTACCAGCACTATTTTAATGTGAAATTCGACATCATTAGTGCCTTTTCCTACAATAAGTAGTGTATGCATAGAAAAACAAAGTATGGTCAGAAGTTTGACACGCGAGAAAATCTCTCCAGAGAATATTCTCATTATCTCGATCGTCTGCTTTTGCAATCTTTACCGGCCATCACCGCAGGTGGGGCTGTTGTTTATTTAATTTTTACTTTTTCCTACTTCTTTGCGCGGCCGGGCATGGGAGGACGATTTGCATCGGCCTCGAGCTTGTTGGTCTCAATTGGTATGGTTTCGCTTTGGGCTCTTATTCATTACAGGAGAATAGCGGAATCCCGTTCTCATTGTATTTCCGCCATCATACTTTTGCTTGTCATTGCTAATTCTGTTTTGCATATTCAAGTTCTCGGTGATATCAATGAAAGTGTCATTCTGATGCTCATTGTTGTCGCAGATTCTCTGCTCTTTCTAAAGCGTGCGTGGTTCTATACCGCTTTGGGCGGGACGGGATTAGCCTGGGGCATTGTTACTTTTCGTTGGTTTGATACCTCTCCCGGCTTTCACTCTTTTTTGGGGATGTTTGCCGCTATGGTACTGTCCATCCTTTTTTTCAATATCCGGCTGAAATATCTTATCTATAGTTACCGGAATTATCGTAAAGAAAAGGAACGAGCGGATTTTGGTTTGGAGAAATTACTTGAAGCGGAGGAGGCTTCGAATATTCTAAAACGCCTTACCGAGGTTGCGGTCGAAGGGATTGTTTTCCACGATGGCAAGGTTATTGTCGACTGTAATGATCAGTTTGTGGAATTACTGGGCCATTCCAGCAAACAGGAACTCATTGGGACAGATGTGTACAACATTGTCGATGAGAAATCGCGCTCTCTCATGCGGGAAATGGTAGCGAAGGGATACTCTGATCCCTATGAGGTAGCGGGACAAAAGAGCGATGGTACGATATTTCCTTTGGTAATTCGGGCAAAGACCATTATCGATTCCGAGGAAAAAATGCTTAGGGTTGCTATCCTCCATGACCTGACTGAACAGAGACGACTTCGTGATCGGCTTGAAAAGAATGAGGCTCAATATAGGCTTCTTGCTGAGAACTCAACGGACATTATTTCTCGCTACTCTCCCAAGGATGGTCTCATCTACGTATCGCCTGCCTGTTTATCTATTTTGGGCTACTCACCGGAGGAATTGGTAGGAACTCATGAGTTTAAGCGCCTTATTGTCGGGCCGAATGAGGAACGTTTCGGCATTAAATGGCTTGATAACTACGGCGGAGATATGGTTTCTATCCGAAAAGTATCGAAAAAAGGCGGAAAGGAAAGCATCTGGCTTGAGAGTTCCATGCGGGAGGTTTTTAACAAGGAAACATCTTCCAAGGAAGTTGTTATTGTTTCCCGGAATGTGACGGCCCGTATGCAGGCAGAAGCGTTACGAAAGCGTCTTGCTTCCATCGTTCAATTTTCCTCCGAAGGTATCGTCTTGCTTTCCCTTGATGGATACATTGAAACCTGGAACAAGCGTGCGGAACAGATACTCGGCTATAAGAAGAAGGCGGTACTCCACAAACCCGTGTCGGAGGTCGTCGAGCTTGCGGAATATAGCGATATCGACGGGTTGGTACGGCGCATAACACTTGGCGCGTCCGATATGGAAAGTCGTAAAGAGATTGAAACAGGAGAGGGCCCTTCGATAACCCTCTCTGTCCGTTTTTCTTTGGTCTATGATCACTTTGGAAATATAAATGGGCTTGTTTTGCTGGTAAGAGATATCACCCATCAAGTAGAAGCCGAGCGTTACCTTACCGTCCAATATGGCGTTACCTCTCTTATCGCTCAGGGTATGGGAAGCCGCGAAGAGATTCTTTTCGGTATTATGGAGAAGCTCTGTACCAGTCTTGGCTGGCTTGGAGCGGAATTATGGCTTCCCGATGAAGAGAAGATGCTACTTTCCCGCGGAGGGGTCTGGAGCTCTGACAACCAGGGAATAGAAGATTTCTTTGAAACAAGTAGTGGTACGGTTTTTCGGTACGGTGAAGGGCTTCCTGGTATCGTCTATAGCAAGCATTATCCTGTCTGGATGGCCGATCTCATTGAAACCTCGAAATTTGTCAGGTCTGATCTCGCCAAGCGGAATGGTTTGAAGAGTTCTGTAGGACTTTGCGTGTACGAGGGCGAGACCGTCTTTGCGATTATCCTGTTGTTTACCTCAAAACGCTTGGCGAAAAATCAGGACCTTATCGAAATCCTTCATGCCATAGGCGGACAGGTCGGACAGCTGTTGCGAAAAAAAGAGACGGAACAGGAATTGCGAAATAGTGAGTCGCGCTTTCGCGCAATAAGCGAGGCATCTCCTCTCGGTCTTTTTGTAACCGACAATGGGGGAAATTGTATCTATACCAATAGTCGGTACCAGGATATTACTCATCTCAGTTTTGAGAATGCTTTGGGAAAGGGTTGGGCCCGGGTAATTCATCCCGATGATATCGATACTGTTACAAAAGAATGGTACAAGTCTGTCGAAGAATCCCGTATATATCAGGGAGTTCATCGAGTCGTTGTCGACGGCGACGATGTCTGGGTCAGTGTTCATGGAGCGGCATTCAGGGATCATGATAAGGTCATAGGCCATGTCGGCACAATGGAAGATATTACCAGACAACGACAGCAGGATGCTGAATTGGAAAGGTATTCTCTTCATCTCAGTGATTTGGTCGAAGAGCGAACAAAGGAGCTTCGTTTGCTCCAGAAACAGCTCCTTGACCGTCAGCGCGATCAACAGGAACTACAGCTGGCGGCCGATGTACAAAGAAACTTGTTGCCGCAAAAGCTTCCGACGTTTCCCGGTTTTTCTTTTTCCGCACAGGCCTATCCCGCCAGATATGTAAGCGGGGATTTCTATGATTTTGTGACCTGTGATGACAAAATTCTTTATGTTCACTTGGCCGATATTGCCGGAAAAGGTATCCCTGCTGCTCTCCTGACCTCGTCGGCCCGGGCTTTCCTGCGTTCCGGGAGTGAGGGGGGGCTGGAACCTGATGCCATGATTTCATCGGTAAACGACCATCTTTTTGAAGATCTTCTCGCTTCGGAAAAGTTTATCACCATGCAAGTAGCCAAAATAAATTCGGATACGGGACGCATCCAATATGCCAGTGCCGGACATACCGATGCATTGCACTTTGTGTCAGCTGCTTCCCGTGTCGAAAGAATTGGGGCTACCTCGCTTCCCGTAGGTATTGTGAGGCAGCTTGATTCGGAGATGGAAGAGATTGCGCCGCGTCCGGGAGATCTGTTTTTGTTTTACAGCGATGGTGTAACCGAAGCTGAGAATGAGAACGGAGAATTGTTTGGTGTCGAACGCTTGGAACAGATCTTTTTGAAGTGCGGAAAAGAACGAAAAGGGAATGATGAGATCCTTCAGACGATTCTTACAGCCGTTGATAGCTTTTCCGGAACCGAGTATCGAAGCGATGATGTCACCCTTATTGTCTTTTCGGCGGATTCGCGCTTTCCGTCGCGGCAGGAACCGAATGTTCTTGATGCCATTGATAGCCTTGCTTCGTGGGTGAACGTTCAACTTATGGGATATGGTGAAGAGATTAGTTCTCAAGTGGAGCTTTGTGCCTCAGAACTCATTACCAATTCCATACGCCACGCCTATGGTGGTGTTGAATCCGAAGGATTGGGAAAGGACTATGTTCGAATCAGCCTGGAACTTGAGGCCGATTCGATTGTCTTTCATCTCTTCGACAGGGGCAAGTCCTTTCGTTTTGATGCCGTCGAAGAACCCAACCTGGAACAGGCCAATGAGGGCGGCTATGGGCTTTGGCTTATCCGTCAGGTGATGGATGAGGTCCTCTACCATCCTGGCCAGCAGGGAGAAGAAAATCATTGGATACTGAAAAAGCGTATGGAAAGGAGTCTGATATGAAATCGGATGGCGCGCGCTTTTGGGGCTGTTTTGCTCCTTCGGACGATCCCCGAAGAATAAAGACACGGGTACTGGGATTCCGTGTACTTGCAGCAGCTACTATTGTCCTTGCTTTTAACTACATCATTTGGCGTTATACGAAGAGCCTCAATCTTAACGCCCTTTGGTTTGCTATTCCCATGGTAGTTGCCGAAACCTATGGAATCATAGAGAGCTTTCTTTTCATTTTTATGATCTGGAAGCCTGCAAGCCGCCGGACCCCAACTGCTCTTGCGACAGGCTCGGTCGATGTTTTTATCGTGACCTATGATGAGCCTGTGGAATTGCTTCGGATGACGGCAGAGGCCGCCATGAATATCCGCTGGCGTGATAAGTCGGTCTTCATCCTGGATGACGGAAACCGACCGGCCATGGCAAGGCTTGCCGACGAGCTTGGCTGCTCCTATATTACTCGTGGTAGTGAGTGGGAAAGCAAGCCACGTCACGCAAAGGCCGGGAACATCAATAATGCCCTGCTGCAAACCTCCGGGGAATATATCCTGATTCTTGATGCCGATCAGATTCCTGCTCCTCTCATCGTGGAGCACACCATCGGTTATTTTTCGGATCCGGAAATCGCATTTGTCCAGACACCTCAGTATTTTTACAATATCCCTCCGGGGGATCCTTTCGGTAGTGATGCTCCGCTTTTTTACGGCCCGATCCAGCAGGGCAAGGATGGAAGAAATGCCGCCTTTTTTTGCGGTTCGAATGCACTACTCAGGAGGGAAGCCCTGCTCCAGCTTGGTCTGACCGGCTTTGTTCAGGAAATGGAAGAACAGATGGAAGAGGGCATAGCACGGCTTCGAAAAAGTGTGCGAAAGATTAATACCTCCACGAAAAGTCAGAAAGAAGCCAGAGCTATTCTCAAAGAGGGCTTGAAAAGGGCTGAGCAATTAATTAAAACGGGCTCTCCCCTTGAGCACGCCAGCGATCAGGTGCGGAAGGCCCTTCGGGATGCCGAGAAGGTGATGACTGCCTCCGATGTAGGGGAGATAGCCCTGATGTTACGTGAGATGGCGGAGCAGGGGGACCAGGCGGCCATGGAGGCCTATACTCAACTTATCGCGAGTCAGGAGGATCTATTCACAAGTACGGAGGAAGAGCAGCCGGGAGCAAGGATGGGATTCTCCGTTAGTGACTTGGAGAGCATCAATCTAACCCGTTCCGAAGAGGCCATACCCATCCAGTCGCTGGTAACCATCAGTGTGACTGAAGATATGGCAACGGCAATGCGGCTTCATTCCCTCGGTTGGAAAAGCATCTTCCACTCGGAAATTCTTGCCTACGGCTTAGCTCCGGAGGATCTCGAGAGTTCTCTCAAACAACGGCTTCGCTGGGCCCAGGGGACAATCCAGGTCTTTTTCAAGGAAAACCCGTTTCGTATCAAAGGGCTCAGCTTTACTCAGCGTTTAATGTACTTTGCCACCATGTATTCATATTTCAGTGGCTTCTTTACTATTATCCTGCTTCTTGCTCCTGCTGTGTACCTCTTTACCGCTATTCCCCCTGTTACCTCCTGGTCCTGGGAATTTCTTGCCCACTTACTGCCGTTTTTTATTCTGAATAAGCTGCTCTTTCGTTATCTGTCCTGGGGAATCCCTGTGCATCGAGGAGAGCAGTACAATCTCGGCCTCTTCCCTATTTTCATTAAAGCGACGTTGACAGCCCTTTTTAAAAAGAATTTGTCTTTTATCGTCACTCCGAAAAATCGACAGCGCCGACATGGCGGACTCAATCTTGTCATCCCTCAATTGGGGGTCATACTTGTCACGGCCATGGCCATGGTTTACGGCACGTTTTCTTATGTGAATGGTTCGGCGCTTACTATCGGAGGTTTACTGATTAATTGTGGATGGGGACTCTACAACATCTATATGCTTTCTGCCATTGTCTATGCCGCCGTATATAAAGCGCCGGAGGGATGGGAAGCTCATCCTCCTGCTTCGCTTTTTCCAGGCGACTATAATAAACATAAGGAGTAATATATGGATTTTTCAGTTAATGTTGAATACCTGGATGAGACACATGCCCTCATTGTTTTGCAGGGACGGCTTAATGCCGTTCATGCGGCGGATGTCAAGAAACAAATTAAGGATTCCGTTGTCGAAAAGAGAAACCTGATTATTCTTGATCTGAATGGTGTTGAGTTCATGGATAGTTCTGGTTTGGCGGCTTTGGTTACCGGACTCAAAACGACCCGTGATGCGGCCGGCTATCTCCGCCTTTTGGGCGCAAATAAACAGGTTTTGTCGGTTCTGAAGCTGACACGTCTGGATCGGGTTTTTGAGCTCTATGATGATCTTGATGCAGCCAGAGGGGCATCGTAGCCGTCACTCTGTTGGGTCGGATACAAGGACCACGACGGAGCGTGCCTTTACCATATAGCTGCCTTGGTCGCTGAGAAGTAGACTTGTTCCCATTTCGAGGATGTCGACGTCCTCGGCGGTGTCGATTTTTCGACGCCAGATCTTGCAGGATGGGGGAGGGGCCAGGGTAAAGCGGGTGTCCTCACCTGTAGCGTTGAACATGAGGTAAAAATCGTTGTCGTCCTTGTCTGCCTGTATTTCGGCCTTGCTCCCGTCAATGAGAATCGCCAGACGATTTTCTTTTCTGTTCCACTCCACCGCCTTACACCATTCATTGTACCAGGAAATATCCATGAGTCCATTACTGCTGATATCCTTACCGGAGAAAAAGTCGAAGCGTTTAAATGCGGGGTGTCGTCGGCGGAATTTGATCAGCTCCTTACAAAATCTGAATACATCCCCATGGCGTTGCAGAAGTTCCCAGTCGAACCAGGAAATTTCATTATCCTGGCAGTAGGCATTGTTGTTGCCCTGTTGGGTGCGTCGAAACTCATCTCCTCCCAGCAGCATTGGTGTTCCCGTTGCAAGAAGCAGGGTCGCAAGGAAGTTCTTCACCGTACGGTTTCGTTCTGCTTCGATCTCCGGGTCGTCGCTTGGTCCCTCTATGCCGTGGTTGTAGGAAAGGTTTGCATTGTTACCGTCCCGATTTTCTTCTCCGTTCATCTCGTTATGCTTTGTATTGTAGCTGACCAGATCATTCAGGGTGAAACCGTCGTGGGAAGTGATGAAGTTGATGCTATGGAAAGGTTTTCTCCCTGTTTTTCTGTACAGATCCGAACTCCCAGAGAAACGCATGGCCAGAGCGGAGATCATGCCGGGCTCGTCGAGCCAGAAGCGGCGGACATCATCCCGAAAACGATCGTTCCACTCCGCCCATCGCCCGCCGGGAAAACTTCCGACCTGGTAGGTCCCTGCGGCATCCCATGCCTCTGCAATGATCTTGGTGTCCCTGAGCACCGGGTCCTCTGCTATCCGTTCAATGATGGGAGGGTTTTCGAGGAGTTTGCCGCTGCCGTCCCTGCCGAGGATCGACCCCAAATCGAAACGGAAGCCGTCCACATGCATCTCCATGACCCAGTAGTGGAGGCAGTCGAGAATCAACGATCGGACAATCGGGTGGTTGCAATTCATGGTATTCCCGCAGCCCGAGTAGTTCATATAGCCCTTGCGGTCCGGGGTAAGAATATAGTAGATGCTGTTGTCCAGTCCCCGAAAGGAGAAGGTCGGCCCCTCTTTATTGCCTTCTGCGGTATGATTGAAAACAATGTCGAGGATCACTTCTATCCCCGCCTTGTGCAGCTCCCGCACCATCTCCTTGAACTCATGAACCTGATCTCCCTCGCAGCCGGAAGATGAGTAACCGCAGGTCGGCGCGAAGAAACCTACGGTGCTGTAGCCCCAGTAGTTTGTGAGCAACGCTTCGTTGACGGGATTGTACCGGGAAAACTCCCGCGGGTTGAACTCATGGACCGGAAGGAATTCTATGCTGGTGATTCCCAGTTCTTTGAAATAGGGAATCTTTTCGATAACGGCCTTGTAGCTGCCGGGAGCGGCGGATGATGCAGAACGATGACGGGTCAATCCTCCAACATGTGCCTCATAGATGATGCAGTCACGCAATGGATAGTTGAGAGGTTTGTCTCCCTGCCAATCAAAATAGTCGTTCACCACCACGCATTTGGGCGTCAACTCCCGCCGCCACTCAACCCACGGCCTTTCTTGTGCAATTGCCTTTGCATAAGGATCTATGATAAGGGCCTCCGGATCAAAGCGATGGCCCCTTTCGGGTTCAAAAGGGCCGTCGATTTGATAAAGGTAGAACTGACCTGTTCTTAGTCCGTGTATATGGATATGCCAGATATCCCCGGTCTTGTTTTGTTTCGGATCAAGCTGATATGTTTCCGAAGGGTTTGTGTCATCAGCCTCGTCGAAGAGCAGAAGACGTACCGCCGTAGCATTACGTGAGAAAATGCTGAACTGTGCCCCCCGCCCCGTAATGTAGGCCCCGAGGGGCAGGGGATGCCCCGGTTCGATGGTCCGCTGTTTCTTATCAGTTGATAACTCCATTGGGGCTAATATACTACTTTTTGTCGGGAATATATAACGGCGCACTAAAAAAAGTTTAAATCATTGGAACCTGAGGAATTTCGAACCAAACCGATAATCCATGCGGTATTACATTGGATCTTTACCTGATTTTTGCTTCACAAGAAACCTCCGTTTGGTTAATTACGGAAGGCATGCTACCTGCAAAAAGTAAACAAATTGTAAAGGCTTTCTAGTAAATCTGTGGAAAAAGGCTTTTTCACCCCAGCCTCTTATGAAAGCGCAAGGCGGCCCCGATGAGGAGGGTAAGCCCTATACTCCCCATTGCAGCGGCCTCGCGCCAGAGGTAACGGAAGGGGGTCGCCTTAAGGTAGATTTCCCGAAGGACGTTTATGAAATAGCGCAGGGGATTAACCAAGGTGAGATACTGGACGAATATCGGCATGTTTTGAATCGGAACAAAAAAACCGGAAAGCAGAAGCATAAAAATGATGATGAAATAGGCGACGAACATCGCCTGCTGTTGGGTCTGCGTTATGGTCGAAACAAAGATTCCAAGCCCCATGGTCGAGAGGAAAAAGAGGCCGACCATTGCATAGAGGAGGGGCAGGCTGCCGCGTAATGGGATTGCGAAGATGATTCGGGCGGCAAGCACACCGATGGTAAACTGCAGGAAGCCCAGGACGGTAAAGGGAATGATCTTACCGATAATCAGCTGCCACCCTTCCAGCGGGGTCACCATGAGCTGCTCCAGTGTTCCGATCTCTTTTTCCCGAACGATATTGAGGGCGGTAAGCATGGTTGTCATCATGACCAGAAGGATGCCGATGAGACCGGGAACGAAGTTGAGGGTGCTGTCGAGATCGGGATTATAGAGCATGCGCGGGATCAGATTGATGGACGCGGTACTTTGTCCTGCTGTATGGAGTACCCAATCATGTTGGACCTTTGCAAGTACCGAATTGATATACCCGAGGCTGATTCCTGCCGAGTTGCCGTCCACCCCGTCGATAAGGACCTGAATGCCGGGCCTGATCCCCCTGGAGAGATCACGCTCGAAGTGCCGGGGAATTACGAGCACAAGCTTGAGGCGTCCATCGTCCATCTCTGCTGTTGCCTCCTGCCGTGACTGGACCTCACCGAGATAATCGAAAAGATTCACTGCCTTAAACGCTTCGATCACCTCTCTGCTGTGCGGAGAGCAATCAAGATCCAAAACCGCTGAAGGAATATGTTTTACCTCATTGGTGATGGCCGATCCCATAATCAGTAGCTGCATGAAGGGTGCGATAAAAATAATGCCGATATAGGCCTTGGTTCGGCGGATCTGCCTGAACTCTTTCCGTACGACCGCGATGATTCGTCTCATGATCTACTCCAAGCGAATTCGAAATGCTCTGATACTTACCGTGATGAGAAAGATATCTATGCCAAGCAGCACGGCCGCCTGCCGATAGATTTGTGCGATGCCGTTTCCCTTCAGAACGATTCCCCGAATGATCTCGATAAAATAGGTTGCCGGTACGATCCTGCTGAAGTATTGAAATGCCCGGGGCATGCTGCTGATGGGAAAGATAAATCCGCTCATCAGCATGGAAGGAAGGATGGTCAGGGTGATGGCCGCAAGCATCGCCACCGATTGACTTTGGGAGATCGTCGATACCAGTATGCCGAGACTGAGTCCAGTTACGACATAGATCACCATCATACAGGCGACAAGAAGGAAGGACCCCTGAATCGGAACATCGAAAAGGAGGCTGCCGAGAACCAGGATAACTACCCCGTCGACAAAGCCGAGGAGGGTATAGGGGAGGACCTTACCGATGATGATCTGGGACGGCTTTACCGGGCTGACCAAAAGCTGCTCCATGGTTCCGCTCTCCTTTTCCCGTACAATGGCGATGCTTGTCAGAAGGGCGCTTATCAGGATAAGGATGAGGGCGATAAGTCCGGGAATGAAGAATGGTGCCGACCGCATATCCGGGTTGTAGAAGATCCTCGGCTCTACGGAAAAGAGTCCGGCCTCTGTTCCGTTACGCCTTATCATCTCCTCTGAGGTCACCTTTCCCATATAATTCTGGATGAAGCTCGCCGCATTGGGATCGCTTGCATCGATCACGAGTTGAAGGTCTGCCTGTCGACCTGAAATTATGCTTTCGGCGTAATCGCCGGGGATAAAAAGAACACACAGGGCCATCCTGCTTTGAAACAGGGTATTGATGTCGTGAATGCCGCTGTCCACCTTGCTTATCCGGAAGAAATCGGTTGAAGAAACGTGGCGGATCAGCTCCCGGCTCTGCGGCGTGCCGGAATTGTCGATGACCATGATAGTGATACGTTGCATGTCGAGGGTGATGGCGTAGCCGTACAGCAGCAACATGAGGACAGGCATGGTAAGAACCATAAAAAGACTTTGCTTGTCCCTGAGGATGTGGACAATCTCCTTCCCGACGATCGCCGGAATCGAACTCTTCATATCTTTTCCTCCCGTACGGCTTCGAGAAATACTTCCTGCATGGAGCGTACTCCGTAGCGTTTCTTCAACTCCTGCGGGCCCGACAATTCGATAATCTCACCCTGTTTCATGATCGCCAGGCGATTACAATACTCCGCCTCATCCATATAGTGTGTGGTGACGAATACTGTCTTACCCGTTTCCGCAAGCTGATAGATGAGCAGCCAAAAACTACGCCGTGCCACGGGATCGACACCGCTTGTCGGCTCGTCGAGGAAAATGATGTCCGGATCATGAAGCAGGCTGGCGCACAATGCCATGCGTTGCTTCCATCCCATGGGAAGGGAGGCTGCCAGTTGGTCCGCATGTTCGTTAAGGCCGATAATCGCGAAAAGTTCTCTGCTCCGTTCGATCACTTCATTGCGGCCGAGGCCGTAGATTCCACCGTAGAATTCGATATTCTCCATGACCGTGAGGTCTTCGTATAGGCTGAATTTTTGGCTCATGTAGCCGATACGTTCCTTTATCTTCTCGTATTCACTGCTGATATCGAAACCGGCTACCCTTCCGCTTCCGCCGGTGGGCGAGAGTAAGCCGCAAAGCATACGAATGGTCGTTGTCTTGCCTGCGCCGTTCGCACCGAGAAATCCGAAGATTTCTCCCTTCGCAACCTGGAAGGAAATTCCATTTACCGCAATAAAATCGCCGAAGCGACGTGTCAGCCCGTCGACATCGACGGCGGATCTTTCCTCCATGTTTTTTCCCTCTATCATGTATACCTTCCTTTCGTTTCCATAAGGAGGAGAAACAGGTCCTCAATCCCCGGTTCTATCCGAACGATATTGTCGAGTGTATACGGAGTGCTTTGGATGAGCGTTTCGATATGCTTCGAATCTTCTGCCTTCTTCAAGGTAAAGTGAACACCGTCGCCGAATAGATTACACTGGTCGCAGAGACCGCTTTCGTCGAGAAACCGGTAGATTTGATGTGCTTTAGCTCCTTCTGCACGGTAGAGGGGAACCTCGTAATAGGATTTGAGCCTATTCGGTTCATCGACAGCCAGAAGCTTTCCGCCGAACATCAGGCCCACCATGTCGCAAAGATAGGCCTCGTCCATGTATGCGGTACTGACAAGGATAGTCGTACCCTCATCGCGTAGCGAGGTAAGGATCGCCCAGAAATCGTTTCGCGAAACAGGGTCGACGCCGAAGGTCGGCTCATCAAGAATGATAATCTCCGGAGCATGAACCAGCATGCAGGAGAGGGCGAGCTTTTGTTTCATTCCGCCGGAGAGGGCGCCGGCCCTGCGTTTCGTGAAACTCCCGAGGCCGGAAAATTCGTACAGTCTTTGAATACGTTTTTCAAGATCGCTCCGTTCGACTCCGAAAAGCCGGCCGAAGAAGCGCAGATTTTCCTCCACGCTCAGATCCTGATAAAGGCTGAAACGCTGCGGCATGTAACCGACATGAGATCGGACGAAGTCGGCACTTTTATTCACCCTCCTTCCCTGAAAGTAGAGTTCGCCTTCGTCCAGGGTGAGTAAAGAGACGAATGCACGTATGAGGGTGGTCTTTCCCCCTCCGTCCGGGCCGATCAGACCGAAGATTGTGCTTTTTTTTACGGAAAAGGAGACCCTGCTGAGTGCCTTGATCGCTCCGTACCCTTTTGAAACGGCCCGGGCTTCGAGGGCGGCCGTTGCTTCTTTTTCAGAGGTATACATCTACCGGCATTCCTATCTTTAGCAGACCACCAGGATTCGGAACACTAATCTTTACCTCGTAGACCAGGGTTTCGCGGGTTTCCTTGGTAAGAATCGTCTTTGGGGTGAATTCCGACTCGTCGGCTATCTGTTCGACCTTGCCCGTCAACCTTTCTTCGCTTCCCGTCACCATGATCGAAACCTCGCTTCCGATGCGAAGCGCCGGCAGCTGGGCAAGGGGGACATAGATCTTGACGGTAAGCGAGGAGAGATCGGCAAGTTCGAAAAGGGGAGTTCCTGTGGCGGCCAGCTCTCCTGCTTCATGAAAACGATTCAGGACCACTCCGTCTATGGGGGCGCTTATCGACGAGTCGCGGATGGCTATGTCGGTGAGTTTCATGCCGGCAAGAAGTTCTTTCTTCTGTGCCTGCAGCAGGTCGTAGTTTGCCTCAAGTCCCCTTATTTTCGACCTGCCGACCCCTACCTGGGTGGCCAGCTCGTCCCTTCTCTGCTGAGTTGCTCCTCCCTGCGGCAGAAGCTTTTCGGTTTTGGCAAGGGTCTCCTCGCTGAGTGATAGTTCCTTCTTGGCTTGATCGATCTGGGAGAGGGCGGCCTGTATTCGGGCCTCGATACCGTCGAGCTGGGCAGCCTGCTGCTGGCGCTGCAGCTCCAACCTTTCGGTGTCGATCTCGGCAAGGAGATCCCCCTTTTCGACGCTGGTGCCTTCGTCGACGAGGACCGATGTAATGATACCCGCACTCTGGGAGGAGAGTACAATCGTGTCGCTGTCGGTCTGTCCGCTAAAACTCTGTTCTTCATTTCCGTTCCCACAGCCGGCTATAAGCATCAGGGGCAAGAGGACGGCAAGTATTCGCTTTGAAGCCTGTATGATCATTGTGAAACGCTCCATTGTTCGATTGGTTTTCCGCTTAACATCTCGATACGATTCAGTTCCAGCAGAATTGCAAGGATCTGACTGCGGTAGCGAAGTTCAGCCTGGGTGAGAGCAAGGTTTGCATCGTTGAAGTCCGTTACCGAGGCCATTCCTTCCTTGTATTGTACTTGGATGATCTCCATCTTTTTCGACGTAACGTCAAAGGCTTGTTTCAGTATGGCGAGCTCACTGTCCATACTGATGTAGCGGCGGACTTCCTCTTTGTACATCTGCTCCAACTGTTGCCTGACTGCCCGGCTATTTGCATCAGCCTGGGTTACTGCCGCTCTTGCACCGGCCGATGCAAGCCTGTTGCCTCCCCAGTTGCACGACCAGTTTAGCGAAAGTCCTATTGTGCCGTAGAACATCCACTCGTCTTCGACGGAGTTCGTTCCTGGTTTTCCATAGTGGAGTAGGGAATCCACCGAAAATGTGGGTAGCTGCGCTGACGCTGTGAGCCGTTGCTGGTTTCTCGCCATCTCCTGGCGGATGCGAAACGCCTGCATCTGATACAGCTGTTCGATGTGCAGTTCTGGAACCACCAGAGAAGGGAGCTGTGCGAGAGGCTGTCGGACGGTGAATGTCTTGCTGCCTGTCAGCGTTTCAAGGGTCAGGCGGGCATTGTCGATGTTTGCAGCGGTTTCCATAAGCTGGCGGTCGTAGTCTAAAAGCGCCAATTTGAGGGATAGCAGATCGACTTCGTTTGCCATACCTTGCTCCCTCAGATGTTCCACCTGCTCAAACTGAATTCTTGCCCGCTCTCTTCCAGAGGCAAGGGAGCTGTGCTGTAACTGGGTAGCCTGAACATTTCGGTAGGCGCTTATCGTTTTGAAGGCAACATCGAGTTCCGTCGATTGCAGGGCATTGTCGGCAAGCAGGCTTTGCAACCTCTGCTGTTCGATGTTCGATTCTACGGCAAAACCGGAAAAAAGAAGCCAGTGAAGGCCTGCCGATAGTTCCATATTGTGTTTCCGGGAAAGGTTCATCGTCGTACTGCCTGTAGGCAGAGTAAGATCGAGTTCATTGTCCGGGGCCCTGTATTGATAGCTGCTGCCGAGGCTCAGCTGTGGGAGACGGTCGTAAGCAGCTGCCTGTGCTCCGTATTCGGCTGCTACCGTGCCTGCCCGAGCGGCCGCAATATCGTTATCATGCGCAAGGGCAAGATCAATCGCTTCTTGTGGTGTCTGGGCAAAACTTGTAATAGCGGTACAAAAAAAGATGCCGATAAGTACTATTGAAACAGGCGGTCTGTATCGCATGAAGACCGGTTTTAGACCCGCCTTACGCCTTGATACCGTAGTAGAGAACATTGAAAATTTCCTCCTTGCGTTCTTCGATGAAGGCCGCCCGATCGAACACCCCGGCGCTATCTTGTTTTTTAATGATCTCCATGGCGATGGGCTCGGCAACAAAGAAGTAGATACAGCCTCCAATCAGGGTGAGAAGGAATTGAATGGGATCGATCCGGCGTATTGTTCCGGCCTCAAGTGCCTGGCTAACGCGCGACATCAATAATTCGGGTAGGACCATCTCTTCTCGGTCGACAACATCCCTCAGTACCTCGCGCACTGTTGCGCCGCCACGGGAAAGTTCTTGCATGATGAATATAGGCAACTGTGGATTATCATTCGCCGTGTCGATAATTGCCGCAATCGCCTTCCTCAGAAAGCTCTCAAAGTCATCAGCCTCATCGTAGTTGATGCTGGCCTGCCGAAAGAAAAAGGTGAGGACTTGCTGAAGAATCCGTCTGTAGAGATTTTCCTTTGAACGGAAATAATAGTGGAGAAGGGTTTTATTGATTCCCGCCCGATCTGCAATTTCCTGCATTCTTGCTCCGCTCCATCCTTTTTCGATGAAAACCTTCATGGCCGCCTCAAGGATGAGCTCCTCTTTCGACGGCTCGTTATCGGAAGATAATGTGAACATGTGTACCTCCGTGTTTACCACATGATTAAACTTTATGGTTTAACCATGTGGTAAAATATGTGATGAAAGAAAAAAGGTCAAGAGGGATGTTTCTGGTTATGTGAAGGAATCGTATCACCAATATTCGGAACACTACTCAAGATTTCCTTGCGCTTTCCCATATCCATGATACAATACTTGTAATGAGAACGTTCTCATTGTGAAACCTCATATTCATCAGGAGAAGTCGACATGGGGGCGACAATATTGGATGTTGCTAAGCTTTGCGGTTATTCAAAAACTACCATTTCCCGTGCTTTCGCTTCACCCGAGAAGGTTTCAGAAAAGACCCGAACCATCATTTATAAAGCGGCAAAGGAGATCAACTACACTCCTGATGCCATTGCCAGAGCCATGGTCAGGAAAAAAACCGACAATATCGGTTTTATTGTTGCCGACCAGCAATATCCTGTTGTCTTAAACCCGTTTTATTCCCCGGTATTCGAAGGCGTCTTGCGGACCTGCAAGGAGAAGGGGTATTCGGTATTCATAGCATCGGAAAGTGATATCCATATTTCTACAGGGCAAGTATATATGAAAAAGCAGATGGACGGAGTGATTATCTGCGGCCAAACCGATAAGGCGACGATCGAAAGTTTCAAGAGCCAAAATATACCGGTTGTCCTTTTGAACAATATCATTGACATGGATGATCTTGTCTGTGTGGCGGTTGATAACTACAATGGTACGGTTCAGGCTGTTGAGCATTTGATCCAGCGGGGACACGTGGATATTGCAATCATATCAGGTAATTTTTCTCCTAACGTCTACAACGCCAGATACCGTGCCTTCGTCGATACCATGAAGAAGCACGGCCTCGAGATTGACGAGCGGTTTGTAAAGCGTGTGGAACCGAGTCTCGAGGCTTCAATGGAATGTACTACGCAGCTGCTTGCCCAGAAAAGAGAGCCGACTGCCATCTTTGCAACAAATGATGTAATTGCGATTGGAGCGATGAAAGTTGCATTGCGCGCCGGTTACAAGCTTCCGGAGGATCTGGCAATAGTCGGTTTCGACGATAGCGACTACAGCGAAATAGTCGAACCGGAGCTTTCAACCGTAAGGATCAACAAGCTTGAAATAGGAAAGGTTGCTTCCGAGCGGCTCATTGAGATTATTGAGGGCAAAGCGGCGGAGAAAGAGGTCATACTTTCGGAAACAACCTTGCTTGTCAGGGCTACATCATAGGGAAGGATATGGAGATAACGTTTGTAAATGTTGGGTATGGAGATGCCATACTGCTTAGGAACAATGGGCATGCCGCTTTAATTGATGGTGGAAGTTCTTTGGAGGAAGAGTATGCGACAGGGGCGAATCGAATTCGTCTATTTGATTACCTGAAAAAGAATAATATAGGGAAGTTGGATTTCGTTATTCTTACCCATATTCATGAGGATCATGTCTGTGGAGTGACGGATATTCTTAAAGCCGTTGAGGTTGATATGGTCTATGTCCCGTACCTGCCCTCGATTGCAGGGAAGGAAACCATCTCCCTTGTTTCTGAGAAAAGGAGGAACATCGTACTGTATACAAGGGCTCTGAATGCCTTCAAGGAGATACTTGCCTCATCGGTAGAAAAGCGAGTGATCGCCAGCGGCGATTTTATAGAATTTCAGGGGGCCGTGCTTAGGGTCCTTGAACCGTCACGGGCTTCCCTGGCGGCCTATTCTGCGAAAGTTGAGCAGGTGTTTCGAGAGAACTCCGATGCTGTCCTTGATAAGCTCATCGAGCTTGACGAACGTTCCAACGCCTATAGCTTGGTCATCGGGATAGCGTACAAAGATAAAGGTGTTTTGCTTGCCGCGGATAACTGTCCTTCGAATTGGAGGAAGGAAACATTGCTTTTTGCTAAAAATGGGAACGTTCTCAAATTGCCTCATCATGGCCAGGAGGACAGTATTGATGAGACCCTTATAGAATATCTGACCGGTGGTCTGATCGTTACCTGTTCTTCCTCGGATAAACGAAACAATAGTGCCAACCGGAGTGTCTACGACAGATTATCGGATTCCGGAAAGAAATTCCGGTTTTTGTTCACCGATGAGGTTTCATATACTCCGTATTTCGCCGTTGATGCTGGTTTCCAGGCAATCCTGCTTGGGCTCGATGACAGAGAAATATCAGTCAGATTTGACTGGTCAAAAACAGAACAAGGAGATGACGTATGAAAAGAGTATTGGCTTTGATGTGTGTCTTGTTTTTCGCTTTTGGCAGCCTTTTTGCAGAAGGCCAGGCAGAAAAAGAAAAAGCCTTCCCCAGTAAGCAGGTGACTATCATCATGCCCTGGAGTCTTGGCGGGGGGCCGGACACCATTGCGAGGAAGGTTGCATCCTATGGAGAGGAATATCTTGGTGTCCCTGTGATTGTGGAAAATAAGACGGGTGGTGCCGGTACTATTGCGATGAACGAGCTTATGCTTGCCAAGGACGACGGATACACAATGGTAGTCTCAAACGGTCCTCTTTTTTCCCTAACCCCGGCCTTTCAGGATGTTACCTATACCATTGACGACATTACCCCGCTTATCGGCATGCGGATAGTCGAATTTGTTGTTCTTAGCAATCCTTCCTACAGTAAGATCCACAATTTGAATGAACTCATAGCAGCCGCCAAGAACGGGAAGAGGATCAAGTATGCGACCACCGGGGGACCGGGTAATGATAGCTATACGATGATAGCTGTGCTATTTAAAAAGCTCGGCATCGATGCGCAAGCAGTACCCTATAATGGTGGCCAGGATGCGATCAATGCACTTATCGGCGGCCACGTTGATATCGCAATCGGCAGCCCCCCGGTATATAGAGACTATGTGAAAAGCGGAGAGTTGGCTTGTCTTGGCACTTTTATCCCTGAAGGCATTGATGTCGAAGGGATCGGCCATATTCCCTCATTTAAATCCCAGGGAGTTGATGCGGAATTTATCGGAATGGATTATTTTGCGGTAAGAAATAGCGTCGATCCTGCCAAACAAGCAGTACTTACCCAATTTATCCGAGACGTCTATGCTGATCCGACTTTCCAAAAATTCATGAAAGATCTCGGAATGGAAGCGTGGGAAGCAACTGAGGATCAGATCCTCGAGAATATAAGGCTTCAGACAGGGGCTATGAAGGAATACATCGATCTCATCAAATAAGCAGATTATGTTGCCGGCGGGCCTTCCTCCGGCAACATGCTGAATGGAAATATTTTCTTATGAAGATAAAATTTAATGCAGAGATGATAGCCGGAGGGCTTTTTACCGTAGTTTCCGGACTCTTTTGGTTCTTGATTCCTTCCCAGGTCAAGACGATGGAGACTACGGCTATTAATGCCCAGACCTTTCCCAGGATAGCAATTGGCGGGTTATTCATTTTTTCGTTCATCCTGCTTATTCAGGGCTTATTTTTTATTCCGAAGCGAGAGATAGAGCTGGATAAGGAGTATAGGAATACCAGGGAATACCGAGATGTGGTAAGAAGTTCCGTCTATATTCTCATCATCATCGGCTTCGTTTTTTTGTTTAAATTCTTCGGTTTCATACCGTCCACTATTTGTATGGTGTTTGCGGTGCTTCGTTACTATGGGGCACGTACATGGTTTTACTATGCAATTCCGCTTTCGGTCGTCGGCATAGTCTATTTCCTGTTTTCCACCATGTTACATATCTCATTGCCTTGAAGGAGGAGCCAAAGTGGAAATTTTCTTGGATGGATTGCATACATTGGCAAGCTGGCAGGTCCTCCTTGCCATTCCCGTCGGCCTTGTGATAGGAATTATTGTCGGCGCTATTCCGGGGCTTACTTCCGATCTTGGAATCATACTTTGTATTCCGTTGACCTACGGTATGGAACCTTCCGTTGCGATTATTATCCTCCTGGCGATATATGTCGGCGGTACCTACGGTGGATCAATCACTGCCATCCTGATAAACACGCCCGGAACCTCGGCAAATGCCGCTACCCTGTTCGACGGCTATCCGATGACGCAAAGGGGGGAGGGCTACAAGGCTCTTTCCATGGCTTTGCATGCGTCTGTTATCGGCGGCTTGGTGAGTGCCTTCGTTCTTCTCTTCGCTGCTCCTCAAATTGCAAAGATAACCCTTCTCTTCGGACCTGCGGAGTATCTTGCCTTGTCCGTATTCGGTCTCTCCGTTATCGCCGGTGTATCCAACAAGAATATCTTCAAAGGGCTTATGGGTGCTTGTATTGGAATTTTTGTCTCGACGATCGGCATGGACAATATCAGCGGGGCCGTGAGGTTCACCTTTGGAAATATCAATATCAGACGGGGAATCGATCTCATTATTGCTTTGATAGGTTTATTTGCAATTTCTGAGATTCTCATGAAGTCTAAGTACAATCCGAAGACAGACCGTAAGGTTGTTGATGCCGATTCAATTACCAAATGTGTGGTAACCAGGGAAGAGTATAAGAGATGCAGAAGGCCAATTACTATTGGGACCCTCATTGGGGTTATCATTGGTGCGACTCCGGGGACCGGAGGTGGGCTTGCCGGATTTATCTCTTACAATCAAACAAAGCAGAGTTCTTCTCATCCTGAAACCTTTGGAAAGGGGGAAATCGAAGGGGTTGCTGCTTCTGAATCGGCAAACAACGGTGCATGTGGTGCTACCATGATTCCAATGCTTACCCTTGGGGTACCCGGCGATGGCGCGACTGCGATACTCATGGGAGCCTTCATGATTCATGGCATGGTTCCCGGGCCGATGTTGTTCAAGGAACAGGGGAATATCCTGTATGCAATCATGATTGGCCTGATAATCGTTAACATTTCCTTATTGATCGTCGGTCGCGTACTTACAAGATACTATGCGCATATTACCAGAATTCCCTTTGAGATCCTTGCATGTATCGTTCTTGTTTTTTGTACTGCAGGCGCCTACTCAACCAATAATAGTATCTACGATGTCTATTACATTTATATCTTCGGGATACTGGCCTATTTTCTGAGGCGTCTTGATTTTCAACTTGTGCCTATTCTTCTTGGAATAGTTCTCGGTCCTCTTGCCGAAATGAATTTCAGGAGAGCCTTGATTCTGTCTGACGGCAGCCTGTCTATCTTTGTAACCAGACCCATCAGTCTGGCGTTTTTGCTGATTGCCTTTGGGTCGACGATTATTTTCTCAATACGAAATCGGAAAATTAATTCGAGAATTGAATCTAAGGCCGGGGTATGAGCTGATGGGATCTGGTGAAGATAAAGCGAATCGTGAGGAGACTACTATTCACTAATCTCTATGTTAAGAGCATAATGATGCCGAGGTAGCTATGGGCATCAAAAAGCGATTCAAAACAATTCTTGCCTTTCTGGGACCGGGGTTTCTTGTGACTGTAGGCTTTATTGATCCCGGCAACTGGGCCACCAATATAGAGGGTGGTTCCCGCTTCGGCTATAGCCTTTTATGGGTGATTTCTTTAAGCACCCTAATGCTTATTGTTGTACAGAATATGGCTGCGAAGTTGGGCATTGCAACGGGAAAGTCTCTGGCTGTCAATATTCGTGATGGCTTTCCCCGACCCGTATCTTTTTTTCTGGGGATTTCGATCGTTGCCGCCTGTGTCGCAACCGATGTTGCCGAGCTTTTGGGCGGTGCGATCGGCTTCAATCTGCTTTTGGGACTGCCTCTCTGGCTGGGGGCTCTTGTGACGGTCTTCCTCGAGGTTTTTCTGATCGTCGGGCAGCGGTATCACAAGCTGGAGCGGGTCATTATTGCCTTCCTCGGCATTATCGCCTTGTGCTATGTCGCGGAGCTGGTCATCGTAAAGCCTGTTTGGCGTGAGGTCTTTCCGTCCCTCGTGATTCCCCGTCTTGATTCCTCCAGCATCTATATCGCCATGGCAATATTGGGCGCGGTGGTGATGCCCCATAATATCTTCCTCCATTCGAATGTTATCCATTCCAGGGAGTGGGGAATAAGCGATGAGAAAAAGCTTTCTCTTTTGAAATATGAACATATCGATACCCTCTCCGCACTTTTGCTTGGTCTGGTCGTGAACGCAGCAATGATCATAGTCGCCGCAAGGGTGTTTCACGGCAACGGTGTTGTAGTAACCAGCATCGAGGATGCTTCGAAAACCTTGGTGCCCTTGGCGGGAAGCTTCGCCGCTTTTCTTTTCGCCGTTGCCCTTGTTTTTTCCGGTGTCGGTTCTTCGGTAACCTCTTCCATGGCCGAGGTCAATGTCATCACGGGCTTCCTCGGAAAACCCGAAGACCCGAAAACCCTGCTGTATCGTATTTCGACTTTTATAACGGCCATTCCCTCCTTTGTCATCATTGTGGCGGCAATCGATACCTACAAGATTTTGATATTCAGCCAGGTGATTTTAAGCATCCAGCTTCCCTTTACCCTGGTGCCCTTGCTGTTGTTGTGTCGAAAGAAATCTCTTATGGGGGTGTTCAGGACAAAATTGCCGGAATTCCTGCTGGCTTCGGCTATCTCTCTCCTCGTCATTGGCCTGAATATCTATCTTCTCTATTCGACCCTTACGGGAGGTGCCGCCTGATGTGTCCTTTTTCCCATATTTTGTTACTCTTGGATTGCTCCCTTGTCGATCATGCCATTATTCCGAAGATCATCGACATGAGCCGTTGCGGAAACGGCAGGGTGACCCTTGCCCATGTCGTTCACTCTCATACCATTGATCAGGACCGCGCTCTAAAGGCCAAGGCCGATCGTTTTCTTGATCCGGTACTCAAGCAATTCCGCGATGCCGGAATCAATGCCGAAAAACTCCTTTTGAGTGGGGAACCCGAAAAAGAATTGGTGAAGGAAATAGGGGAAGGTGACTACGATCTTGTGGCCATGGCAACCCACGGCCACAAAACCTTCTCCGATATCTTGTTCGGTAGCGTCTCTGATTATCTGAAACATGAGACGGACGTTCCTCTGCTCATGGTTCGGGGGAAGTAGGAAACTTGGCGCCGGTCCGATACATCTGCTCTATATGTTATCGTGGTAGTGAATTTATTCCCTCTTGCGATAGGTAGATCCATATTCATAAAAATAAAAGTTACCTAAAACCTTAGCATGGCCGATCCCAATAGATTATGCTTTGATGCATTACCAATATATCTAATGCGGAGGAATGCTCTTAATGAAACAGAGCCTTGCACCAGTAATACAGATTGATGAAAGTAAATGTGTAAACTGCCATGCCTGTATAGCTTCTTGTCCGGTTAAATACTGCATAGACGGAAGCGGCTCTACCGTAACGATTCATCATGATCTCTGTATAGGGTGCGGGAAATGCATAGAAGCCTGCACGCACAATGCGCGATCAGTGGTTGACGACACAGAGGCCTTTTTCGATGCCTTATCACGCAAAGAGCCCATGATCGCCATCGTTGCCCCTTCCGTCGCTTCAAGTTTCCCCGATTCTTACCTCAGGCTGAACGGGTATTTAAAGTCCTTAGGTATTGAGGCCTTTTTTGATGTAAGCTTTGGGGCCGAGCTTACCGTTGCTTCCTATATCAATCATATCAAAACGGATAATCCCGATCTTGTCATAGCCCAGCCCTGTCCTGCCATTGTTACCTACATTGAAATATATCATCCGGAGCTCATTCCTTATCTTGCGCCGGCACACAGTCCTATGCTCCATACCATTGCCATGATTCAGGAATATCGAAAAGAGTTTGCAGACCATAACGTTGCCGTTCTTTCTCCCTGCATTGCAAAAAAACGGGAATTTGCAGAAACAAAGATGGGAGACTACAATGTCACCTTCCTTATGCTGAAAGCATATATGAAGGCTAAAGGGATTGCCCTTTCTTCTTATCCGGAGGTCGACTTTACCGGCCCGGATGCCGAGCGTGCTGTCATGTTTTCGACGCCCGGAGGGCTGATGCAGACGGTGGAGCGTTCTTCGCCCGAACTCCTTTCGGGGATCAGGAAGATTGAAGGTGTTCCCGGGATTTATGAGTATCTTGCCGAGCTTAAGGCTGTTCGTGGTAAGGGGATGCAGCCGCGCCTTGTGGACTGCCTCAATTGTGATCTTGGATGTAACGGCGGAACAGGGACGGGGCTTTCCGAGGCACATGCCGACGAGATCGAGTATCCTATAAAAAAACGAAGGTCCGAGGCCATTCGACAATACGGTAAGGGTTCTCTGAAACCGAAGGTCCGAGCGAAAAAAGTTGATAAGATCATCTCACAGTACTGGAACGAGGGACTGTACAGGCGAAAGTACCGTGATCTTTCGAATAATTTCTCTTTAAAAACGCCCAATACCGAGGAACTTGAAGAAATCTACAAAAGCATGCTGAAAGAGAATGAAGAGGATTTTCTGAATTGCGCCTCCTGCGGCTACGGAACCTGTGAGGCCATGGCATTTGCCATCTTTAATGGCCTTAACAAACCCGAAAATTGCCACCACTACCGGCAGGCAATTGTCACAAAGCAGCAGAATATGATGATAGATCTTGCAAGGAACCTCCATGAAAAAATAGAGAAGGCAGAACACCTTATTCTCAATGTCAAGGAGATCACAGCGGATGTCGAAGGAAAAAGCGAGGAGCAGTTTAAAGCAATAGAAGAATCGGCAAGTGCTGTGGAACAGATGATCCAGTCCGTACATGAAACTTCAGCCTTGTCCGGTAGCAAACGGGAATCCATCTCGTCCTTGAAAGAGTTTGCCCAGTCCAGTGATGAGGAAATGAAGGAGACCATTGAGGCTATCGAGAGTTTAAGTGCATCTGTCGAAGGTATTGGAGACTTTGTCGATATCATTGATCAGGTAGCATCGAATACAAACCTCCTTTCAATGAATGCCGCGATCGAGGCTGCTCATGCGGGAGAATCCGGAAAAGGCTTTGCCGTAGTTGCCGAAGAGATGCGAAGATTAGCCGATATGAGCGGGGAAAACGCTTTGGTTATTCAACAGACACTTGATAAGATGCTGGAACGGATCAATACGACGGCATCCGTATCGCAGAAGGCAACCCAATCCATGAAGCAGGTTATTGAAGGATCTGAGGACATGGCAGAAAGCATGCTGACAATCATCCATACGATGGACGAAATGTCAGCGGCAGGAAGTCAGATCGTTACCTCTCTGGAGAGCCTAAAAACCCTTTCTTCCGAGGTTCAAACGGTATACCATGATGTTATGACCTCAGTCTCGGGCGTGAGTGAAACGGTGTCCGCCATCGGAACGCTGTCCCGCGAAACTATGGCGGTCATTCATGAGACGGAAATGGAGTAGATGCGCCGACAGCCTTCGCAGTGACGTTATTGGCTCACTACCGCTTTGGGTATCGCCTGCGATAGAAGCAAAAGATAGCTTCCTCTTCTGCCTCTACAAGGGCGTTTGCTCGGCATATCTGCTCGTAAAGCACCCTTTTGTCTGTTTCCTTGCCCTGCTTCGGCTCCCTGGTATCGATCTCTGCCGACGTGGCACTATTGGTTCTCGTCATGCATATACACTATTCAGAGCCGCATGAGGTTTCCAGGACATATGTCCTCTGCGGGCGAAAAATGCGTGTTACTATATGAATGAATTCGGAGGCTCTATGGAAGAGGAGAAAAACAGGGCAGTTGCTGAAGAAATTGAATCGTATATTGCCGGTTATAGGATGGATCAGTTCCTTAACCTTCCGATTTTGGAACGGCTTCGCCTTTTTCATTTTCCTGCCTATACCAATATCTATCTTGAGCAGACCGAGGCCCGCTTTTTTTATTTTCTGGTCAAGGGCCAGCTTCAGTGTGTCCATTATCATATGAATGGCAAACTTGCCGTCATTGCCTTGACCAATCCTCTTGCCGCCATAGGTGATCTGGAACTGTTCAGCGGCATGCCGATACACAGCAACGTCATATCGACCCGCCAGGTGTCAATGCTGGGGCTTCCCATGCGGACCGTGGAAGCCTACGGCTCGCAGGACCCCCGATTCCTCCGCTTTATTATCGATGAACTAAAAAAGAAGCTTTATAGCAACAGCTCTCTGCTTTCTGGGCATGTGCTTTCCGCATCCGGCAGACTCGCACTTTTCCTTCTCTCCGAGGCATCGACTCGAAGACAGGAGACCATCGAGCTTCCGGAAAAAGAGAGTCTTGCATCGCTTCTGGGAACCACGCTCCGCCATTTGAATCGAATCATGCATGAACTGCAGGCCTCAGGAGCGGTCGACGGCAAATATCCGTCACTTCGACTCCTTGATCGGACAATTCTTGAGGATATTATCGAGCGATAGGAAAAAAAGTCCTTTCTCTGTACCCAGTCTTAAAGGGCCATCCCGGAATCCAGTCCCGGCATGGCCCGCCCACATTATTGAATCATAACGTTATCGACTTTAAAGCGTTTTGTTCCGGCCTTAGAATCCTCCGAAACCGCCTTTCATTGCGTAGTACACCTCGTTCCAGCGTAATTCGTTTTTGAACTGGCGTATGGTGGTTTCATCATCGATGACTATAAATTCGACATCCGCCATCTCTGCGAAATCCTCGAAGTATTCGGTCGTCAGTGCCTGGGTAAAGACCGAGTGGTGGGCCCCTCCTCCGAGAATCCATGCGGCCGCAGCGGTTTTAAGATCCGGTTTGGGTTTCCATAGTGCACGGGCAACCGGTAACTTCGGGAGATCGTGGGGTTGTTTTACCACATCGGTTTCGTTGATGATCATTCGAAAGCGACCTCCCATGTCGATGAGGGTTGCATTCAGCGCTGAACCTGCGGGAGGGGAGAATACCAGCCGCACCGGGTCGGACTTTCCCCCGATTGAGAGCGGATGGATCTCCGCTTTCGGTTTTCCCTCCGAGATGCTGGGACAAACCTCCAGCATATGGGCTCCCAAGATCATCATCTTGCCCTTTTCGAGATGATAGGTGTAGTCTTCCATAAATGAGGTACCGCCGGAAAGGCCCGAAGACATCACCTTCGCCGCCCGAAGGAGGGCAGAGGTTTTCCAGTCTCCCTCCGCTCCGAAGCCGTATCCGTCTGCCATGAGATGCTGAACGGCAAGCCCCGGCAGCTGAGGCAGGCCGTAGAGATCCTCAAAGGTGGTTGTGAAGGCGGTGAATCCCCCTTCTTCCAGGAACGATCGCATCCCCAATTCGATTTTTGCCTCGTCGCGGAGGGCCTGCCTGCGGGCTCCTGTTTTCCTAAGCTCCTCGGCGAGGTTGTAGCTTACCTCGTATTCTTCCACAAGGGTGTCGATCTGCTGTTCGGTGACTGCGTTCACTCGTTCGACAAGCTCTCCCATACCGTAGCCGTCGACTGCATAACCAAAGCGAATTTGTGCCTCGACCTTGTCTCCTTCGGTCACGGCTACCTCCCTCATGTTATCACCGAAGCGGGCAAGCTTTCCGGTGTGCCAATCGGCCCAGGCACAGACTGCCCGGGACCATATACCAAGCCGTTTACATACATCCTCATCCTGCCAGTGTCCTACAATCACTGTCCGGTTCTTTCGAAGTCTGGTGCCGATAAAGCCGAACTCCCGGCCTCCGTGTGCCGATTGATGAAGATTCATGAAGTCCATATCGATATCGGCCCAGGGAATGTCGCGCCCAAGCTGGGTATGGAGATGGGCAAAGGGTTTTTGCAGGGCCGAAAGTCCTGCAATCCATTTCTTCGCCGGTGAAAAGGTATGCATCCAGAATATCAGGCCCACACAGGCGGCGCTGTTGTTTGCCTCCAGGCAGACCCTTTTGATCTCCTCTGAGGTGGTTACCACCGGGCCTGTTTTCACCTTGATCGGGATTTCCCGTGAGCTGTCCAGCCCCTCGGCGATTTTTGCCGCATCTAATGCAACCTGCCGCAGGGTCTCTTCCCCGTAGAGATGCTGGCTGCCGGTGACAAACCAAACTTCATACGTTCCTATGTCGATCATTGTAGTTCCCCCTTATGGTTCTTCATAATTGTCCGTAATATGCGTTCTTGCCATGTTTTCTGTAGTAATGCTTATCCCGTATCGTCTGTTTGAGCTCTTCTGCAGCGGGATTGATTTGCAGTGTAAGCGTTGCCATTTTTGCAAGTTCTTCGAGGACTGCACTGTTATAGACCGCCTTCATTGCGTCTTTGCCCCAGCTGAACGGTCCGTGGCAGGCAACCAGGACCATTTCGACCTCTTTATAATTGATACTTTCGAAGGTCGAAAGGATTTGCTTGCCTGTCTCTGTTTCATAGTCCCGGGTAATGGCTTCGTCATTCATCACCTCGGTTACGGGAACCTCTACAGTGAGGTGGTCGGCATGAGTGGTCCCAAAAATGGGAATGGCCCGCTTCGCCTGGGCCCAGGCCACGGCATAGGCAGAGTGGGTGTGGCAAATTCCGCCAATGCCCTCGAAATGCCTGTAGAGGATGGTATGGGTCTTCGTGTCCGATGACGGCCTGAGCTCTCCTTCGACAATGTTATTCTCGAGGTCGACCACGACCATCTTTTCCGGCGATAGTTCATCGTATGGTACCCCGCTCGGTTTGATGGCGTAAACGCCAAGGTCGGGATCAAAGGAGCTTGCATTTCCAAAGGTGTAGATGGCGAGCTTTTGCTTGCTGATTTCCATATTTGCGAGGTATGCTTCCTCTTTTATGGTGCTAAAATGTCCCATGAATCTTTGTCCTTATTTCTGGTTTGTCTCTTCTTCGACGAAATTTCCGATCGCCAGATAATCTTGATAGAGCTTGTCGTAGATGGGTACATAGTTTGGATTGGGGCTGTATTCGGCTTCAAAACCGCTTCCGAGTGCCTTTTGGGCCTCTTCGATGCTGGCATAGAGCCCCGAGGCGACGGCTGCAAACATTGCCGCTCCGAGGGCAACGGTTTGTTCGCTTCGTGCAACCCGTATGGTTCGGTTCATCACATCCGCGACGATCTGCATAACCAGTGGTGATTTTTTTGCAACTCCTCCGATGGCAATAACATCGCGGATTTTTGCCCCTTCCTCTTCGAACCGTTCTGCAATGCGACGAGCGCCGAAGGCCGTGGCCTCGACAAATGCCCGGTAGAGAGCCGGAGCATCCGTCCCAAGGGTGAGACCGGTGACCGCACCTTTGAGCCGCTGGTCCGCAAAGGGTGTCCTCCGCCCGTTAAGCCAGTCGACGGCAACGAGTCCCGATTGCCCAGGTTCTATCTCCGCCGCAGCCCTCTCAATTTCGGGGATGATCAGTGCGGAAACCGACTCGGCAAGCTCTTTGGCATGTGCCTTGTCTATCTTGCCTGTTTTTGCAAGCAGACCCAGGGGCCAGGCAATGAGACTTTTGAACCAGGCGTAGACATCCCCAAATGCGGACTGTCCCGCCTCCATCCCCAGCATGCCGGGCATGATCGAACCGTCTACCTGGCCGCAGATACCCTTTACCAGGACATCTTTCATCTCTTGTTTCGGGGCGATCAGCATATCGCAGGTGCTGGTTCCCATCACTTTTACCAGGGAGCCTGGGGCAATCTCCCCTCCCACACCTCCCATATGGGCATCGAATGCGCCGACCGCCACCGTCGTTCCTTCCTCAAGCCCCAGCCGCTTCGCCCATTCCGCTGAAAGTCCCCCTGCCGCAACATCGGAGGTGTAGGTTTTTTCGAAAAGCCGTTCCCGCAGGCCCTTCAGCAAGGGATCGAGCCTGACCAAAAACTCCTCCGACGGGAGTCCTCCGAACTCTTCATGCCACATCGCTTTATGACCGGCGGCACAGCGGCTCCGTTTCATGGTGAGCGGATCGGTTCTTCCCGTAAGAAGAGCGGGAATCCAATCGCAGTGTTCGACCCAGGAGAAGGCCGCACGTCGTACCGCCTCGTCCCGGCGAAGCACATGGAGAATTTTTGCCCAGAACCATTCGGAAGAGTAGACTCCGCCCTCGAACTTGGTGTAATCGATTCCTCCCCAGCTACGCGCGATCTCGTTGATTTCCGCAGCCTCTGCTACGGCCGTATGATCCTTCCAGAGGATAAACATACCGTTGGGATTTTCTGCAAACTCATCGCTAAGGGCCAAAGGAATCCCCTCTCTATTTACCGCCACCGGTGTGCTTCCCGTGGTATCAACCGCAATTCCCCGAATTTTCTTTTCCGTACCTGCCGGGGCTTTTTCCAGGGCTTCCTTCAGCGATGCCTCCAGGCCCTCGATGTAATCCCGGGGGTGCTGTCGGAATTGGTTGTTTTTGGGATCGCAGTATGTACCCTCTTTCCAGCGTTTGTAATAGCTTACCGCGCTGGAAATTTCCTCTCCGTTCTCACCATCGACAATAATGGCGCGTACCGAGTCTGTCCCGTAATCAAATCCGAGAACATAGCTTTTTTCGGCCACAATTTCCTCCTTATGTTACTTTGTGATAAGGCCTATCGATAGAAATCAACGTTTTCTTTGGTAAGAATATCCAGCGGCATGACAATCCGGCTGGAAGGTTCACGTTTTAGCACAAGCTTTCTGTAAAGGGTGTAGACCGCTTCGAAGCCCTGTCTTTCAGGCCTCTGGCTGATGATGAAATCGATGTAGCCCCTTTTCAGGCACTCCTTGTTTGGGGGAATCAGATCATAACCAATCACCTTTATCGGAGAACCTTGCGGAAAACGTTGCTCAAGGTATTCGGCCACACGATGACAGGAAGCGTTTGTGACAAAGATTCCCTCCACCTCCGGTCTCTGGCTAAGGAGAGTATCCATGAACTTTGTACAGACATTCCGATCTTCGATGTGTTCTTCGATCACCAAAGGCGGTTTTTCATCATCGGCATATTGGCTCAGGAAACCGTTGATTCGTCCAGTGATATGGACATCAGGGATAACCGATTGAATAATAACGCACGTATCAGGATTCGGAGAGAGCAGTTTCATCAGTTTGCCTGCAAGAATACCGCTGCAGTAGGAGTCCTGTCCGATAAAGGCAAGTGCCGTGGTTTCCGGCAGATTGGAGTCGAAGAGTACGTAGGGAATGTTCCCTTTCAGTGCGTCGATGAGACGGCGGGCAGGGCTTGGGAGAACAGGGGCGATGATAAGACCGTCGGGACGATCTGCGATAATTCGTTCTGCCTCCTGCCTGAACGAGTCTTCGCTGTATCTGTCGAACTCATACCGAACTACATGTATCGAGAATTGTTCGAGCTCGGTCTCGGCCCTGAGGAGGCCCTTCGCTGGAAGCTCCCAGAATCCCCCATCCTGATCATGACGAGGAGTAAGCGCGGCGAGGGTATAGTGTCTGGAGCTGGAAAGGGTGCTGGCATACATATTGGGTTTGTAGCCGGACTCCTTAACAATGGCCCTGATCCTCCTTGCTGTTTCTACCGATACGCGGCCCCGGTTGTGAAGCACTCGATCGACTGTTCCGATCGAAACACCTGCCTGCTTTGCAATATCTTTGATGGTCATTCACGGATGTCCTTTGCAAGTATTGTCGCGTTAACGTTAACGCAATAGGTGATTATAATACTCCCGGAAGATTACTGTCAACTAAAAAAACATAGCCGTTATCTCCTCGGCACAGGACTCGAACAATCCTGTCTCCCAGGCAAAATCCAAAACGGTGTAACGCGAGCGGATCATCTGTGCAATCTCGAGCGTACGAAGAAACCGTGACCGGTCGACCCCCAGCTCCCTCGGGCTTGTAAAGCAACCGGCCCGGGCAAGCATCCCCTTGAGCTCTTCAAAAGGAACAAGTTGTGTCTCTATCTTGTCGGCAAGATTCCTATACCACTTCCTCTCGTAATTGTAGCGTTCGTTGACGGTCTCTTGGGTCGGAAGCTTTGAGAGGGCGACTTCCTCGATTGCGCGGTAGGCCGACACCGGAAGGTGGGCACACAGTTGTGCAACCTCCTGCGCTCTGGCCTCAGGGCCGGGGATCTTAGGTAGAGCATCGAGGCTGATGCCGTTTCTCATATGGTCTAAAACCAGGAAGGTAAAGGCGCTGATGGTAAGCAGTCCGATACCAACCTTGATACCATGAGGAACGGTTATCCCATCGATTTCCAGATGTTCCATTTCCCAGACATGTGAGATCAGGTGCTCCGCTCCGGAAACGGGCCGACTGGATGAGGTGATCTGCATTGCAAAACCCGTTCGAACCAGACCTGCAAAGATTTCATCGGCAAGGTCGTCGGGAGCTGCCGACAGACGTTTGATCAGCCCTTCCTGGGTATAGGCCCATGCCGTCCCATCTATAGGGTCAAGGCCGAATGCATCGGCAAGGACCCAGTCGCTTCCCGCCGTAATCTTGCTCGCAAGATCTCCGTAGCCTGCGGCTCGAAGTTGCGCTGGGGCAGCCGACAATACCTCCGAAGCCGTAAACACCACCCGAGGTGCAGGGCAGGGAATGGTTTGCTTAAAGTTCTCTTTTAGGATCGAAGCGCCGAAGGAGGAATAACCGTCCACAGAAGGAGCGGTAGGAACCGAAAGGTAGGGGACGCCTAAGGCACCTGCAGAACATTTAACCAGATCGTTGATCGTTCCTGATCCGAGGGATACAAGAAGACTCTGGCATAACGCTCTTTCGCCTTTTTTCCCGTCTCTCCTCGGGGTGGTCAGAAGCCCTTGTACCTGGGTAATAATCTCCTGAATACGTCGATAGTCGGCGACCAGGGGGGCCTTTCCCCTGAGCACAAGCAGTTTGATCAAGGTGAGTCCTTCCCGTCGAAGGGCTTCTTTGAAGCTGGGAGCCACAGCATCAGCTATGACCTCATCGGTGACCACGATCATTGATATCGTTCCAAACCAGCTTTGTACTACCTCTCCCAATCCTTGCCAGCCGGCGGACAGGGCCCAAAATTTCGTATCCGGTAATTGTGTCAAGCATTCCGATGTTTCAAAATTTTTCATGCTTCCTACTATATACCCCGGCCATGGGCCTTTACCATAGTGGGGGCTTTTGCCGGCGGTGGCATCGCGTTAGTAGATCCTGCCGATATTTCAAAGAATACGCTACAGATGATGGATGAAGCAATTGAGAATATAAAAAAAGAAAAGTCTCCGTACCTATTGATGTAAATTCTATTGATGAAGTCAGATTACTTCAAGAGAAGTAAATCGAAAAATACTTGACAACTTGACAACTTGACAAAATGAAGTATATTGAAGTTATGAAAACCTTACCAGTTGGCGATTTTAAAACGCACTTCTCAGAAGTAATAGATGATGTTCGTTCTGGAGAAGAGATTATAATTACCTATGGAAAAAAGAAGGAAAATGTAGCAGTTCTTATTCCCTATAAAGAGTATAAAAAGCGAAACTCCCTAAAATTAGGATTACTACGAGATAAGCGGTATGAAATTAAACCAGATTTTGGGATGACAGAAGAAGAGTTAATAAATTTATGAGGTATTTGATAGATACACACTATCTTTTATGGTCATTGTTTGAACCAGAGAAGATAACGAAACGAATCTTGAATATATTTTTGAATGAAGAGGATGAAAAATATGTATCTGGAATAAACTTCTGGGAGATAGCATTAAAATATTCATTAGGTAAGTTAGAATTAGATGGGCTAAATCCTGAACAAATAAGTGAAGTATCAATGGAGACAGGATATCATGTAGCAGAATTAGATTACAAAGTATTTGCGTCATACTATAAGCTACCGAAAAAAGAAAATCATAAAGATCCATTTGATAGACTGCTAATATGGCAGGCAATACAAAATAATTATACATTACTAACAAGAGATGGAAAGATAGAACAGTATGTATCTGATGGATTAAAGGTGATTGTTGGAACATAACCCATATAACGGCTCCTGATGTCAAGAGGGCACAAGAGTCCCGCCGTTGCGTATTCAGGAATTCTGAAGTATAGAAACTTCGCAACGGATATTATGGAGCATGAATTCAACGAACCACAAGGAACAGTCCGACTTTTATTCTCCGATGGAAGAGCGGAAAAAAGTCCGCTCTCAAACACATATAGAGAGTCGCCTATAAGCGCTCTATAACGTTATGCAGCCCAACCTGTCGTCCGACTCAAAAGGATTTCATCTTGTTGATGGATCAGTTACACCGGCGGATCAACTTGGGGCGGACAGAAAAACTCCCATACCCTCGTGAGCCATCTATGTCAAAAAGGGGCGCAGCGCTCAGATCGTACAACCACCAGGATTCGGAACACTAAGATTTTCTTGAGTTCTCACAATCTCAGGTGTACAATGGGTTAACGTACACGCATCCGAAAGGGTTTCTCAATGTCAAAAAAAGGAATGTATAGTATCGCTTTTGCTATGCTCTTCACTGTATGCGCCGTCATTGTAACCCAGTGTGTTCGTTCCGAGACGCATCAGGGAGCAACCTCTGGTCAGGGAGGGATTATTCTCGGCTTTTCGCAAATTGGTGCGGAAAGTGCATGGAGAAAATGTAATACCAGGTCTATTCAACAGGCGTCGGAGGAAAGCGGGGTTCAGCTGCTTTTTGCGAATGCCGAACAGAAACAGGAAAATCAAATAAAGGCGATGCGTTCCTTTATCGCCTATCAGGTGGATGTGATCGGTTTCGTTCCCATTGTGGCCGACGGGTGGGACAATATTTTGCGGGAAGCTATGGATGCAGGAATTCCCGTCCTTGTCACCGATCGAAAGATCCACACCGAGGATGATCGTTTGTATGCAGGCTTTATCGGGACCGACAGCGAGCAGGAGGGGCGGGAGGCCGCTTTTTTTCTTTTAAAGAAATTTTCCCGATTGGGTAATCAGGATGAAACCGGCGACAAACCCGTACGAATCATTGAAATTTCGGGTACCGAAGGCTCCTCCGTTGCCCTTGGTCGGGCCGCCGGTTTCAGGGAGGCCCTTGCGGACTACCCCGAATTTACCATTATTCACTCCCAATCCGGTGATTTTCTCAGGTCCAAGGGCTATGAGATCATGAGGAACCTTCTTGAGGTCTACAGTGATTTCGAGGTGGTTTTTTCTCACAACGACGGGATGACCCTGGGTATTCTTGATGCCATGCGTGAGGCTGGAATTCGTCCCGGAAATGATGTGGTGATTGTTACCATAGACGCCGAACAGGCGGCCATCGATGCCCTGAGGCGTGGTGAGGTAAATTGTGTAATCGAGTGTAATCCGAAGACGGGCCCCGCCATCATGTCTCTTGCAAAGAGGCTGGCCCGGGGAGAAAAGATTCCTCGTTTATTGCATGTCGATGAAACCGTCTTTTCGGAGTATGACGACCTCTCTTCGGTTGCTCCCCGGGGGTATTGAATTGGACCGATGGAAGAGCAGAAGTATTCAGCAGACCCTTCGCCATTCTTACATCATCATTATCTGTTTGACGCTTGTAGCCCCCATGATCAGCCTTGCCTTTTCATGGTATCAAACCCTTCGCTACGATAGGATGATAACCAACGTAAGCAGGACGAATCGACTCAATCAGATCGTCAAGAGTGATATTTCCAATGAGCTGTGGGACATCGTCGCAGGGAATAAGAGCTTCGATGAGGGGCAGCAGTACGGCATCATTCGAAACATCAACATGCAGCTTGATTCGATTATGCGGGATACTGAGGTACGTGAGAATCGCCAGCTGCTGGAGGTGGCCGGACGGGCGATGAACACCCTGACCGATTATGTAGACAGGCTCGGTAATCAGATGCGTAAGCGTTTTCCGGTGACGGAGAATGAGGCGATTCTCGACGAGATCAGGGGCGTTGCCGAACTTGTTTCGGATATTCTGCAGGATTTTATTGTGCTCGAGATCGAATCGGCTTCCCGAACCAACGAAAGCATCAAGCAGACGGCCACTCTTTTGTCGCTTCTTCAGATCGTCGTCGTTGCTGTTGTCGTTCTCTTTGCCGTCTTTGCCCAGAGGTCGGTCTCCACCAGTATCAACAGACCGATCAGAGAGCTGGAAGCCTTATCCAACCAGATCGCCGCCGGTAATTTATCCGCGAGGGCCGAGTCTCCCCATGTGGAGGAGCTTGATAACCTCACTGAAAACCTCAATATCATGGCGGTGAAGATCAAAGAGCTGATCAATGCCAATATTCAGGAACAAAAGAATCTTCAAAAATCGGAGATGAAGGCCCTGCAGGCACAGATAACCCCTCATTTCCTCTACAATACCCTCGATTCGATCATCTGGCTGGCCGAGGGACGGGAATATGAGCAGGTCATTTCGGTTACCCGCAGTTTTTCGAACTTTTTCAGGCGCTCTTTGAACCGTGGAAAGGAGTGGGTCACGGTTCGGGATGAGTTTGAGCATGTGGAGAACTACCTCACCATCCAGAAGATCCGCTATCGTGATATTCTCGATTTTACAATCGAATACGACGGAGCGATGGCCGATAAAAGTATGCTCAAACTGCTGCTTCAGCCTTTGGTGGAAAATGCTTTATACCACGGCATCAAAAACAAACGGGGTCGGGGAATGATCACGGTCCGGGGATGGCGGGAGGATGGAAAGCTTTGTTTCCGGGTCGAGGATAACGGGATCGGGCTCAAGGCTGAACGGCTGGAAGAGATCAGAAGGCAGATTGATGTCGAGCTGGATAGTTCGATGCTCAGCGATGTATACGGCCTGTACAATGTGAATAAACGGCTTGCCCTCTACTACGATAGTCTGACGAAACTGGACATTTCCAGCGTTTATCGTGAGGGAACCGCCGTTTCGTTTCGATTACCGGAGATGAAAAACCATGTATAGTGTATTTCTTGTCGAAGACGAAATTGTCACCCGGGAAGGTATCCGCAACAGTATACCATGGGACAGAACCCCCTATACCCTTGCCGGGGAAGCGCCCGACGGGGAGATGGCCCTTTCCATTTTACGGGATATAAAGCCCGACATTCTCATCACCGACATCAAGATGCCCTTTATGGACGGCCTTGCCCTTTCCAGGATTGTGAAGAAGGACCAGCCCTGGATGAAGATCATCATTCTTTCCGGTCATGATGAATTTCAGTATGCAAAAGAGGCCATCTCCATCGGTGTGGAGGAATATCTGCTTAAGCCCGTCTCTGCGACCGACATGCTCAGATCCTTGAAAAAGGTAACCGATCAGATTGAGGCGGAACAGAAGCGGATGACAAATATTGAGACGCTTCGAATGAAGATCGAATCAACCGAAGAGGTGGTCAGGGAGAAATGGCTCTGCAATCTTGTCACCGGTCAGATCAATGGTTCCGATACCGTGGAGAAGGCTCGTTCTCTCGGAATAGATCTGATCGCAAATGGGTACCTCGTTCTTATCGTGGAAATCTTCACCAGCCCCGACAACTATGCAGCGTGTACCATTGTAAAATCCCTGATCGCCGAACTTGTAAAAGGTCGGAACGATCTACTTCTTTTCTCGCAGAGCCTGGTCAAACAAACCATGATCATCAAGGACATATCCAGGGACTCCCTTGATGATCGCGTCTATCCCCTTGCCCAGGCAATACAATTTGAGGCGCAAAGGAGAAACGGCGATTGCAGAATCTCCATCGGTATCGGCACCGTAGCCGAACACATCGGTGAGATTTCCCGTTCCTACAGCGATGCCGAAAAAGCCGTACGCTATATGTCCCTGACTGGCAAAAAGAACATTCTCTCTTTCGGCGACATACCGTGGTGTAAACCATCGGAATGCTTGTGGCTTGATGCCGATCCCGTGGCCGAACGTCTCCGCTTTGCCTGCATAGAGGAGATAGACGATATTCTCGCTCCCTACATGGAACTTCTCGATGAACGGGCGGCGGCGACGAACCTCAGCTACTGCCTCCTTGTCTGCGGCGATATCATCGAGGCCATATCCATGCTCGTCGAGGAGTTTAAGGGCGATCCCCACGACATCATCCCTTCCGATCTTCGCCGGGAACACATTATCGCCTCTTCCCGCTCCCGTGCTTCCTTTGCCGCCGAACTCCGGTCGATCATAGAACACTGGATCGCCTTTCGGGATTCCCGCCTGAACTCCAGACACCATGCTCTCATTGCAAAAGCAAAGCAGTACATCGATGAAAACTATATGAGTCAGGATATCTCCCTCAATTGCGTTGCGGCCCAGGTGAACGTGAGCCCGAATCACTTCAGCACCATCTTCTCCCAGGAGGCGGGTATCACCTTTATCGAGTATCTGACCTCGGTAAGAATCAATGCCGCAAAGCGGCTCCTTTCCGGAAGCGGAATGAAATGTGCCGATATTGCCTATGAAGTGGGGTATGGTGATCCCCATTATTTCAGTTTCATCTTTAAAAAGACGATGGGAATCGCTCCGAGCGAATTTCGCCTTTCTCCTTCGGAAAGAAGCGTACCTGCCCAGTAAAAAAACAAACCTCGTTTCAAGGATCGGGAAAAAAGTCCACCAAGCTTCATAAGATAACTCATGTACGGCTGCCGAAAGTGGCCGTACCATTTTTTCATCACAACTATTTCAAGGAGGAGATTGTATGAAAAGGCTGCTGGTTTTTTCTTTGGCCCTAATGACAATCGTTGGTGGGTTTTTATTTGCAAATGGCGAATCCGAGGCTCCTCAGGCGGATGACGGGCTTATCGTGGTGGGTTATGCACAGGTCGGCGCCGAATCAGATTGGCGGACGGCTAATACCGAATCCTTCAAAAGCACGTTTACCGAAGCGAACGGCTATAAACTGATCTTTGATGATGCCCAGCAGAAGCAGGAGAATCAGATCAAGGCGATAAGAAACTTCATCCAACAAGATGTCGACTACATCGTTGTCGCTCCTGTTGTGGAAACCGGATGGGAAACGGTCCTCGGCGAGGCAAAGGCCGCCGGAATCCCCGTGATCCTCTCGGACCGCCAGATGAAGCTCTCTGACGACTCCCTCTACACCGCCTGGGTCGGTGGGAACTTCCTTAAGGAAGGGCAGGACGGAGTAAAGTGGCTCAACGATTATCTGAAAAAGAACGGACGCGATCAGGAGGATTTGAACGTCGTGCTCCTTCAGGGAACCATCGGTTCTTCGGCTCAGGTAGGACGGACCCAGGGCATTACCGAAGGTTTGGATGCCAATCCCCATCTTCATCTCCTGGCAAAACAGACCGGTGAATTTACCCAGGCGAAGGGGCAGGAGGTTATGGAGTCCTTTCTGAAGGCCTATCCCGATATCGATATCGTCTTTGCCGAGAACGATAACATGGCCTTCGGCGCCATCGATGCCATCAAGGCTGTCGGAAAGGTCCCGGGCAAGGATATCATTATCGTTTCCTTCGATGCCGTTCACGAGGCCTTCAATAAGATGATTGCCGGAGAGCTCAACTGTGCCGTGGAATGTAATCCCTTACACGGTCCGAGGGTAGCGGAGATCATCCAGAAGCTCGAGAAGGGGCAGAAGGTCGACAAGATACAGTACGTGGTGGAAAAGGTGTTCGATCAGGAGAATGCCGCCGAGGTTCTACCCACTCGAAAATACTGATGTAAGCAATCGGAAAGAGGCACGGGATATCCTATCCCTGCCTCTTTGCAACCGCGAGCGAATCCGGGGAAAGCGATGGAAGAAAAAAATATTCTGGAGATGCGGCATATCAGTAAAGCCTTTCCGGGAGTCAAGGCCTTGAATGATGTGGATTTCTTCCTGAGAAGCGGAGAAATCCACGCACTCATGGGGGAGAATGGCGCCGGTAAGAGTACCCTCATTAAGGTGCTGACCGGCGTCTATTTTATGGACGACGGCGAAATTCGTGTTTCCGGCTTTGATCGGCCGGTCGTGAACCACTCTCCCGAAGAGGCCCAGAGAAACGGTATCAGTACAGTCTATCAGGAGATAAACCTCTGTCCCAACATTACCGTTGCGGAGAATCTCTTTGTGGGGCGCCAGCCCCTTACCACCTTTGGGGCCGTGAACTGGAACGAGATGAACAAACGTGCCAGCCGTGCACTGGAAATCGTCGGGGTGGATATCGATGCCACAAAGCCCCTTGCCGATTATTCCGTGGCGATACAGCAGATGGTGGCAATTGCCAGGGCCGTCGATTTCCAGTGCAAGGTGCTCATTCTCGATGAACCGACGAGCTCTCTCGATGATAATGAGGTGAAAAAACTCTTTACCGTTATGCGAAATCTAAAGGACCACGGGGTCGGTGTCGTCTTTGTGACCCATTTCCTTGATCAGGTATATGAGGTATGCGATAGGATTACGGTCCTGAGAAACGGAGAGCAGGTGGGTCAGTATCCGGTCGCCGAGCTTCCGAGGGTACAGCTTGTGGCCAAAATGCTTGGCCGTGATTTTGACGATCTTGCCGAAATCAGAAGCGTGAAGACCGAAACAGGAGGGTCAGCCAGCGATGAAACTACCATGGTTCATGCCGTGGGGCTCTCCCGTTCCGGCATGATTAAGCCATTCGATATCGACATAAAAAAGGGAGAGGTCATCGGCCTTGCGGGTCTCCTCGGCTCCGGGCGTTCCGAATTGGCCCGTCTGCTTTACTGCGCCGAAAGACCCGAAAAGGGGGAGCTCTTCGTCAAGGGGCGTAGCCTGCGGGCCCACGCTCCCATCGACTCTATGCGGGCCGGGATGGCCTTCCTTCCCGAAGACCGAAAGGAAGAGGGGGTGATCGGCGACCTTTCCGTCAGGGAAAATCTCATCATCGCTCTGCAGGCGAAAACCGGCATCTTTCGACTTCTCCCTCTTGCCAAACAGAACGAACTTGCCGATCGATACATCCGGCTTCTCAATATCAAGACACCCTCTCCCGATACCTTGGTGAAACAGCTTTCCGGCGGGAATCAGCAGAAGGTGATCCTCGGTCGTTGGCTTATAACCAATCCGGAGTTCCTGATCCTCGATGAGCCGACAAGGGGCATCGATGTGGGAACAAAAACCGAGATCCAGAAACTCATTATTAAGCTTGCAGAAGAAGGTGTCACGGTGCTCTTCATCAGTTCGGAGATCGAGGAGATGCTGCGTACCGTAAACCGCCTCTATATACTCTGCGACAGACAAAAAACCGGGGAGCTTGCCAACGACGATCTTTCTCAGAACGAAGTGATGGCTGCCATAGCCGGAGGAACGTGTTCATGAGACAGCAACAAATAGGCATAAAGGCCTTTATACGAACGATAAGCCACAAACAGCTGTTCTTACCCATTTTTGCACTCTGCCTTGTACTGCTCTTTAATATTATTAAGACCCCGGCGTTTTTCAATATCTCCATTCAAAACGGTGTTTTGTACGGCTATATCGTCGATATCATTAATCGTGCCAGTGAGCTGATCATTCTTTCCGTGGGAATGACCCTGGTTATCGCCTCGGGGGGGATAGATATCTCCGTCGGAGCGGTAAGCGCCCTTGCCGCAGCGGTTTGTGTGCGCCTTCTCGGCTCAAGCTACGATTTCTATGCCACCCCCCTGGTTTTGAGCATTCTTGCAGCTTGTGTCGCAGGACTCGCCTGCGGCGCCTTCAACGGTTTTCTGGTTGCGAAGATGAAGATTCAGGCAATGGTCGCCACCCTCATCCTTTTTACCGCCGGTAGGGGTATTGCCCAGCTCATCAGCGCCAGGGAGATCAACGGACGGATGGTTCCCGGCCAGATCCTCTATGTGCGCATGGATTCCTTCAAGAACATAGGGGGCTTTCTTCCCCGTGTCGTGGTGCCGACGCCCGTCTTCATTGCCATCGGAGTTGTGCTGCTTGCCTATCTTCTTTTGACGCGCACGGCGCTGGGACTCTACATAAAGTCCGTGGGTATTAACAGCGGGGCGGGCCGCCTCGTCGGTATCAATTCGGTCTTTATTACCTTTCTTTGCTATCTGATCTGCGGCTTGACGGCCTCTGTTGCCGGAGTCATATCGGCAAGCCGTATCTACTCCTGCGATGCGAATAATATCGGGCTTTACATGGAACTCGACGCCATCCTTGCCGTCGCCATGGGAGGCAACAGCCTCGCCGGAGGAAAATTCAGTTTGGCAGGTTCGGTTATAGGGGCCATCACCATTCAGGCCCTTACCACGAGTCTGTATGCCATGGGTGTCACCGCCGACCAGCTGCCTGTCTACAAGGCTATTGTTGTGGTACTTATTGTGGCCATCCAGTCGAGTGAGTTTAAACGATGGTTGTCGATCTATAAACAAAAAATCCAGATGAGAAAGGCAGTTGCACAATGAATATCCTCGGCATAGCGAAACGGAAAATAAGCGGAACCAGTTTCCTCCTGGTCATCACCATCGTTATGTTCATCATCATGTACTTCGCCGGTGTGCTCATCTATCATGAACAGGGCTTCGGCAAGATGCAGACCCTGATGAACATGCTCATCGATAATGCCGGGCTCATCATAGCGGCGGCCGGTATGACCATTGTCATTATCACCGGCGGGATCGATATCTCCATCGGTTCGGTAATCGGCCTTGTCTGCATGATGCTTGCGGACATGATGCAAAACCATGGCATGAACGCATGGCTTTCGATTGGCTTGGTTCTTCTCTTCGGCGTTTTCTTCGGCATTGTACAGGGCTGGCTTATTGCCTATCTCAAGCTCCAGCCCTTTATCGTGACCCTGGCGGGGATGTTCTTTTGTCGGGGGTTGACCGCCATGATCAGCGTGAACCAGATCGCCATCACCGATAACCAAACCTTTCTCGACATGGCGACGAAGAATATCTATCTTTTTTTCGGGGCTACGGTAAACAAACGGGGGATAAAACTTTATCCGTTTATCCATCCGAGCGTAATAATCGCTCTGGTGGCCCTTATAGCCGTCTGGTATATTCTGCGCTACACCAAGTTCGGTAGAGGGGTATTCGCCATCGGCGGCAGCGAGCAATCGGCCCTGCTCATGGGCCTGAATGTGCGCAGGATAAAGATGCGGGCCTATGTGCTAAACGGTTTTCTTGCGGCCCTGGCGGGGTTCGTCTTCTGCCTCAATACAACGAGCGGTTTTGTGGAACAGGCCAGGGGTTTTGAGATGGAGGCCATCGCCTCCACGGTGATCGGCGGAACCCTCCTTACCGGGGGGGTGGGAACGGCGATCGGCAGCTTTTTCGGGGTGATGATCAAGGCCACCATCGAGACCTATATCCGCAGCAACGGGACACTTTCCTCATGGTGGAACAAGATCGTCCTCTCGGCATTACTCTGCTTCTTTATCGTGCTGCAGAGCATCTTCGCAAGCCTGAAGAGCAGACGAAGAATATGAACAAAGGATATGAGCACCGGCGGGCTTGATGAGGCTTTGTGCCCGGTTGCCGCCGCCGGACTCAATCCCTTTGATCTCTGTTCCGGTTCCTCCAGTAGTCGTAGGCAAAATCAAAAGGCCTCAGGGCACGTTCGAAGATGCCGAGGGAGTAGGCGATGGTGAGTCCGTAGTTGGTGATGGGCACACCTGCGGCCTTGCAGGTCATGATGCGTGAGAGCACCTCTCTGCGGTTCGTCATACAGGCCCCGCAGTGGATCACCAGGCTGTAGGTACAAAGGTCCGGTGGAAAGTCATGGCCCTGGATATGGTCGAAGGTAAGCTTTGCTCCGGTGTACTGGGTAAGCCAGCGGGGGATTTTTACCCGACCGATGTCTTCGGCAATGGGATGATGGGTGCAGGCTTCGGCTATGAGGATCTTGTCTCCCGATTTCAAATCATCGATGGCGAGAGTCCCCCTGACCATTTCCAGAAGGTCGCCTTGTTTGCGGGCGAAGAGCACGGAAAAGGAGGTCATGAGGATATCGTCCGGTGTATCTGCGGCAACCTTCAAAAAGGCCTGGGAATCGGTGATCACGATCTTCGGTGGCTTTTTAAGCATCTCCAGGGCTGCGGTAAGTTCCCGCTCCTTGACCACCATACAGCAGGCGTCGCTGTCGAGAATATTGCGGATCGTCTGTACCTGGGGTAGGATAAGTCGTCCCTTGGGTGCTTCTTTGTCGATGGGGATGACTAAAATTGCCGTTTCTCCGTCCCTGACAATATCTCCGATGATCTCCTGCTCATTCACGAAATCTGCGGGTACGCTTTTGAGCAGGCCCTGTTTTAATTCCAGAATTCCACTTTCTTCCTTGGCACTAACAAAAACGTAGGGGAGCTTCTTTTCCTCCAGCTTGGCGGGGAGCCCGGAGAACTCCCTTCCATAGAGGTCTGTTTTGTTGATGACGACGATAACCGGGGTTTCCCGCTTCCTGAATTCCCCAAGCAGCAGATCCTCGAAATGATCCCACTTTTCCCCTTCGATGACGATCATGGCGATATCCAGCCGGTCCATTACCCTGCGGCTTTTTTCGATCCGCAAGGCGCCGAGGGCCCCTTCGTCGTCGATACCTGCCGTGTCGATAAAAAGAACGGGCCCCAGGGGTAACAACTCCATCGGCTTTTCGACGGGATCGGTGGTGGTCCCTGCCTGGTCGGAAACAATGGATACCTGCTGTTTCGTGAGGGCGTTGAGAATGCTCGATTTGCCGGCATTGCGCTTTCCGAAGATGCCGATATGGAGGCGCAAGCCCTTCGGTGTCTTTGTCATACCTTACTCCTGGGGTGTGCCGAGGCGGGTGACCGCCTCTGATGATATTGCCTGTGTAAACTGCGCATCGCTCAAAAGCCCAAGCCCAACCGCGGCTTCCCTGAGGGTCGAACCCTTCTCTTTTGCAAAAAGAAGGAGCTCTTCGGCTTTTTCATAGCCGATAGAGGGGATGAGAGCGGTGGCTATGGCGCTGGCCCCTTCAAGGTGGCGTCCTATTTCATCGCTGCGGGCCTTAATCCCTTTGACGCAAAACTCCGCCAGGACCTTGCTCGCCGAGCTCAGCTCGCCGATGCCGGAAAGCAGGCAGTGGGCGATAAGGGGGAGAAAAGGGTTGAGTTCAAGATTTCCCGATGAGGCGGCCAGGGTGATGGCCTGATCGTATCCCATATACATAAAGGCGCTTTGCACCACAGCCTCGGGAATGACCGGGTTGATTTTTCCGGGCATGATCGAGGAGCCCCCCTGGCGGGGGGGCAGCGTTATTTCGCAGAACCCCGCCTGGGGCCCGGAAGAGATAAGCCTCAGATCATTTGAGATTTTGACCAGGGTCGATGCGTAGGCCTTCAACAGGCCCGAGACCTCGACGAAAACGTCTGCATTCTGGGTTCCGTCGATCAGATTTTCCGCCCGGGCAAAGCCGATACCGGTGAGCCCCCTGAGCTTTTCGGTTACCTGCATGATATAGCTTCTGGGGGCTCCCAGTCCGGTACCGATTGCCGTTCCTCCGAGATTTACCACTCTCAGCCGTTCTTTCGTTTTGTATAAACGCCAGCGGTCCCTGGAGAGGACGTCGGCATAGGCCGACATCTCCCTCCCCAGGGTGGTAAGAACGGCATCCTGAAGCTGGGTCCTCCCAATCTTCACGATAGAGGCGAACTCCCGTTCCTTTGCCTGGAAGGCCTCCTGGAGGGCGACAATCTCCTTTTCCAGTACTTCGATAAGACGGATTGCCGCAAGCCGCAGGGCTGTAGGGTAGGTGTCGTTGGTAGATTGATGGAGATTGACATCGTCGAGTGGTGAAATGACCTGATAGGAACCCTTCGGAAGGTCGAGAATTTCCAGGGCCCTGTTTGCGATCACCTCGTTGACATTCATGTTGGTAGATGTTCCCGCTCCTCCCTGAAGAGCGTCGACAATGATACTCTCGTCGAATTTCCCCGCTGCCACCTCACCACAGGCCTGTTCAATGGCCTCTCCTTTTCGGCTCTCCCAGGTCGCAAGGGCACGGTTTACCTGGCAGGCGGCCAGTTTCACCATGCCGTAGGCGTGTATCAGTTCCGGAGAAACCGACTGTTTTGAAATAGGAAAATTGACGGCGGCCCTTCGGCTGTGGATTCCCCAGTAGGCATCCCGAGGAATATCCATTTCACCGAGCAGGTCCCGCTCCCGTCTGGTTTCTCCGTCCATCGTCATTGCTGTACTGCCACCCTTTCTTTTAAAGATTCCGCAAGAGCCAAACAGAGCTCCTTCCACTGCTCAGGGGAAAGACGCAACTCATCGGCAAGGAGACCCCAGCCGGAGCCAAGATCCCTGCGGTTCCGGCCGGTCAGCACCTCTGAAGTCCCGACGGTGTAGGCCCACCGCTTTCCGAAAATCGAGCAGATCCATACATGTTGACCAAACTCACGCTCCAGCCATACCGTTACCTGCCGCAGGGCCGAGAGCCTGTCCTGATTTTCATCGAAAAGGGTCCCGATCCGATCAGATATAGACATCCCGTTCTCCCGCCTCGGTGCGCCTTACCATCTCCTCGAAGGTCGCAAGAAGCGTCCCCTTCTTGAAAAACGGCTCGTTCCGAATCTCTTCCATTTCCTTTGCGATCACCTTTTCCCCGACCTTCTTTGTCGCAGGGGAGGCAAAATCATCCAGATATTCACGGAAGGTGAGTACCGCATTGAGCTTGCAGAACTTTCCCTCTTTGCAGCTTTTCAGCAGCCCCATGATCTTGTCGCCTGTTCGTCCGCATCGATATCCTGCGGTACAGAAGGAAGATATCATCCCCATTTCGGCGAATTCCCTCATCACCGCGTCGAGGCGGCGGGTTTCCCCCAGGGTAAACTGCTGGATATCCTGATCCTGTTCGTAGGGGTAGTCCTCCCGCTCCTGCAGGGCCTTGAGGGTCTCTGTATAGCCGCCTATACCGATTCGGGTGGAGGCATCCGTCTGGGTGCATCCAACCTTGATCACCTCTTTCTTTATGCCGGGGGCTTCTCTCGCCGTTACAATCAGCCCCGTGTAGGGGACTGCAAGACGCAGGACGGTAACAAGCTTCTTGAAACTGGAATCGTCGACAAGATAAGAGGAGTTTGCACTGAAATCTGATCCGCTGGCGGGAGTCATTCTCGGAAAGGAGATGGTGTGGGGTCCGATCCCGAAATGATTTTCGAGGTCGATGGTGTGCTGTAAGAGTCCCATCACCTCGAAGCGCCAATCGTAGAGACCGAAGAGGGCCCCCATGGCAACATCGTCGATCCCCGCATCCATGGCCCTGTGCAGTGCATAGAGGCGCCAGCGATAGTTTCCCTTGAGGGTTCCGGCCGGGTGGAGGGATGCATAGGTTGGTTTATGATAGGTCTCCTGGAAGACCTGGTAGGTTCCTATTCCCACTTCCCACAGCTTGTGGAGATCCGCTATGGACATGGGAGCGGCATTTACGTTGATCCTTCGAATCTGTCCGAAGCCCTTACCCCTGCGGGCAGGCTTTTTGACCTCGTAGGCGGCCCTGATGGTATCGCACATATAGTTGACATCGGAGAGGGGGTGCTCGCCGTAGACAATCATCATCCGCTTATGCCCTTCGGTCACCATTACCTCTGTCTCTTGCTTTACCTCTTCCATGGTCAGGCGCCGTCGCTTTTCGTGGCTGTTTTCCGCACGAAAGCCGCAGTAAAGGCAGCTATTTACACAATAGTTCGAACAATAGAGGGGGGCGAAGAACACGATACGATTATCGTAGACCTTTTGCTTGACCTTCAGGCCGGTTTCGTACATCTCTTCCCAGAGATCATCATCTCTTACATTCAGAAGTACAGCGGTTTCTTCCGGTCCAAGTCGTTCAATCGCAAGCGATTTTGCGAGGATATCCCGAATCCTCGTCTTATCTGACTTCCTGTTGTTCTGCAGTAAGCTCTTGATCTCTTCTTCATCGATGAAATCCCTTCCGTTTTTGAGGTATCTATCGATCTCATCCTGCTTGATAACCTGTGCCGTCCATTCTTTTACGCTCAGCGGCATACGCTCCCTCCTTGTTTCGCTTTTTTTCAGGGGAGCTTATGAGACAGCTACTACAATAATGTTTGGAAACAGATAATAATCGGCTGCTTTGGATCTTCATTCTCGTCCCCTGACGTCAGAACTTTTTTGCTCCTCCGCTTTAGGTCTAATTTTCACATTAGTATAATTATTCTGATTATAATAATCAATAGCGTCACATAAATAGTATGTACATGATGTTTCATGTGAACGATTTGTAAACTATATATGCATCATGATTTATCTTCCATCCTCAAAAGCCATGTTACAATAACACTGGTGGTTTCCGGCGATGTTCACAGAAGGACGACTGTCAAAAAAGTTTCTCGTGTGGCTGGTTATTTTTGCAGCTGTTGCTCTCCTTATCTTTTATCTTTTCTTCGAGATCGCTCAGGATCCGAAGGAAAAACCTGACTGCCATCTTGCCTTCCTTGTGAAACGGACGGACATGCTCTGGTATCGTTGGGAAGTGGACGGATTCATTTCCGTCTGCAGGGAACTTGGTGCGGACCCGCTTATCCTCGACAATCAAATGGACCACAACAGAACTCTGTCGAATTTGAGTGCCGCGGTCAACAGAGAGGTGGATGGAATTGCCTTAAGCACTCCGGACTGCCGGCTCGGCCGCCTTTTGGTGGACCAGGCCTTTTCGGCAGATATCCCCCTGATCTCCGTCGACGAAAAGCTGACGGATATGAGTGGACGGCAGTTGGCACCTCATATTGGCCCCGACAATCTTTCCCTGGGAACCCAGGGCGGGTACTGGATGAAACGGCAGCTGGAAGCCCGGGGATGGCTGCATGATTATCGCAGGAATGTTGGTTTTCTGCTTTTAGGCTCACAACGAGATGCCGGAATCGAACAGCGACTTCGGGCTGCCTGCCTCTTGACCGATCCCCTCTTTTTACCTTCAGGCTATTACAAGCGATGGTCGGAAGAGTTCGATAAGAGTGATCTTACCGGCGCGATATTGAAGATGCATGCCATGCTGGCCCTGCACCCCGAGATTACGAACTGGGTGGTCTTCGTCGGCAACAACGCTGGGGCTTTGGGCGTATATGCCGCCCTCTGTCAGCTTGATCTTGCCGAAGACTCCCTCGTCTGCGGGCTTTATCCCACTTCCGCTCCTACAGCGATACCGCGGGAGAATATGGTACTGGCCTATGGGGACGGTTTTGCCATGGGTGCAAAGGCAGCCAGGATACTCTATCGCCATGTGACGGAGGGTACCCCCATACCCCCGAACACGGAAATTCCCATGAATATAGGAGAGGCTTTGGAGGAAGAGCACGAATGAAATCCCGTACCATTCTTCTTCGTCTGACCCTGAGTTACTTTCTCACGATTCTGTTGATCATTCTGCTGATTTCAGCCGTAATTACCGCCATCTTTTCCTCTCAGATAAAAGAAAATGCCGTGAATCAGATGGATGTCCGCATTTCCCGAATATCCGGAGATATCGAAGAACAACTGCTGCAAATCATTCGGGGCTGCGATGAAGTCAAGAATAATCCTTATATTATCAAACTTCTTACCGGAGTCGCTATGGAAGAAAAAAACGCGGATGCCCTTCTCAAGGATTATGCCGCGGGTATCTCCGGGACCGGGTTGGTCGGCCGGATGGTCCTTATCAATAGAAACATGGAAATTCTGGATGGTGTATACCGAAGGATCGTGTATAGTAAAGCCATTCTTCAAAGTGATGATTTCGCACGATTCCTTACTGGCCATTATGTCTACTATTTTTCACCGCCCGAAACCTTTCCCGAAACCATGCCTCATGGCGACGGGGATCAGCCTCATCTGATCCTGTATCAGAGACTTCTTGACGATAACTATTTTTTGATGGGATATCTTGTTTCAGTTCTTCGCAAAGGGATTCTTTTCCAGACAATCTTCCAGCAAAACCGAGACCGTCTATTTACCTCCCTCGGCATCGTTGACAACCATGGTACCGTCATATATCGTACCGGCAAGCTGCTCGATGATCCTCAGGTGGCGGAAAGGGTGGGGCGGATTTCCGGGGAGAGCCCTGTTTCCCTCAAAATTGGTTCGGAACGCTATTTGGCCTTTGTTCGCCCTGTCCAGCTGGTTCATTGGTCCGTCGTGGGCTTCGTTCCCTATCAGCGCCTCAATCATAATCTCAGGCTGGCCCTTTTTTATATATCGATTATAGGCCTCGCGTTCATTGTCTTTGCCTTTCTTATCAGCTATTCCGTTGCCAGTGCCATCACCCGTCCTCTATCGGCCCTCACCTCCGCCATGCACGCCTACGACAGCGAACAGGTGCTGAAGCCCATAGATATCAAAGCCGAAGGTGAAATTGCCTATTTGGTTTCTGTCTACAACCGGCTGGTTAACAGCGTCAATGAATCTATAAAAAACATCTACCACGAGCAGGAAGAAAAGAAAGAAGCCGAATTGCGTTCTATCCAGTATGAACTGGATTTCCTTCAGGCCCAGATCAACCCCCATTTCATTCACAACACCCTTAACGCCATAGGAAGCCAGGCTGAGGAGGCGGGGAACATGGAAATTTATGAAAGTCTTAAGTCTTTCAATGCCCTGCTGCGCGCTGTCCTTGGTGGCATGGAGGACCTTATCCCCCTTGAAGAGGAGTGCTATCTGGTGGAGCGCTATAGCACTATTTTGCACTTGCGTTACGGAAACAGCTTCAGGCTGGAAACTGATCTTTCCGAAGAGTGCGGAAAGGCATTGGTTCCGAGGCTCATCTTGCAGCCTATCGTTGAAAATGCCCTCTTTCACGGGATCGGAGTGACCGCAGAGAGGGAAGGTGTCATTCTCCTCAGTTCCAGGAGGGAAGGGGACCATTTGCTTCTCTCGGTCTCCGATGATGGAAAGGGAATGAATCGGGAGGAATTGGAGCGATGCAAGAACAGCTCCGCCGACAAGGGACATTTCAACAGGATCGGTATAGGAAACATACGGGAACGGCTTGCCATTTTGTACGGCGAAAACGGAACATTGGATATTCAAAGCCGGGAACATGAGGGTACAAGGGTCGTAATCGTAATCCCTTGGGAGTGTGAAGATGAATAAAGTATTAAAAGTATTAATTGTCGAGGATGAAAAAGCTGCAGTCGATCGAATCCTTCGGATGGAACTTTGGAATGGCCCGGAGTTTACCGTGGGCGGAGTGGCTCCGGATGGGAAGAAGGGCCTTGAGATGTTCTTCTCCGTCTCTCCCGACCTGATTCTCACGGACATCGCCATGCCTGTTATGGACGGTCTTGAATTCATCGAGCAGGTGAGAAGAGAAGATCGCTATATTCCCATTGTCATACTCAGCTGCTATGAAAGTTTTTCCTATGCAAGACGGGCGATCCGACTGTGTGTCGCCGATTACCTTCTGAAGGATTTTCTGGATGAACAGCGTCTCTACCACGTACTGAAAGGAGCCCTCCCTGTTCCTCATCGCCGGGCCCCTTCCGGTCAGGAGTCTCCCGGACCATCGAGGAGCGATCTTTTTGGCCGGGCTCTTTTCGGAGAACAGGGGGATCCGCTTAGTTTTCATTCATGGTGCCGGTTCCGGAAAAATGATGCCCCTTTCAGACTCTTGTTGGTCGGTGGATATAGGCCCGAACGCGAGTCCGAATGCTTTACCGAACGGCTTATGAATGTGGGGCATCCCGAAACTCTGGATTGGGTTTTCTTGGGTGATGAAAAGATCCTCATTCTTTTTACCGGAGATCTCTGGAATGATCGTGTGGTGGAAGAGAGCGTCGTTGCGCTGCGGAATGAACTTGGCAATACAAAGGAAATTTCTTTGGTTCTCGGCAATTCCTTCGCGGAGCCGGAAATGTTGCCGGAAGAATATCGGAAGGTAAAGCATCTGGCTTCGTATCGGCTTTTTTTCGGCGCCAATTGTATCATCACTCCCGCCCTCGTGGAGCCTGTTGCCGATCTTTCTCCTCAACAGATTGACAGAAGGATGAAAAATATCGAAGAGCTTTTGACACAGGAAAAGTATCAGGAGGCTGCGGAAAAAATCGGAAGACTCTATCGCCGTGATCTTGCGGGAATGATGCAGTATCACTATGTCTCCGAGCTCAATAGACGCCTGTTGTCCTTGCTTCACCGGGAGCGGAAACGCATCGGCTTGGATGAGTCGGCAGAACTTCCCGTCGCCGAGCTGGAAGCCGCTGATACCCTCCAGGAGATTGCCGATTGGTTTCGTGCCCAATATACCCTCTTATCGGGCGAAGCAGGGAAGATTGTCTTTCCTCGGGTAGGCAACCGCAAAATTCGTCTTGTTCTGGACCTTATCCGGAAAGAGTATGCAAAGGAGCTTTCATTGGAACGCGTGGCCGAAAGGGTCGATATCCATAAGGTCTACCTCAGCAGGCTTTTTCGGCGGGAAACCGGCTACACCTTTTACGATTTCCTGCAGCGATACAGAATTTCCCTGGCTGCGGAAAGGCTGAGGCATTCCGATGTGAAAATTGGTGATCTTGCCGCCGAAGTCGGCTTTCACCATCCTGACCAGTTTGCTTCGGTTTTCAAGAAGATCACCGGGGTTACGCCCTCTTCCTTTCGTAATCATCCGATTTCTTTCAGGTAGTGGCTGGGAATTCCGGGAATGGAAAGCGTTGCCTGATGAAGGTCTGAATAATCACCAATATTCGGAACAGTAATAAAAATTTGACAGGCTCTTATGTCGGGAGTACAATGCAATGAAATTAAATCTTTGTGGGGTAAGGAAATAAGTTTCTTTTTCCGGGAAAAAGTTAATATTCCAGGGTTTCCCGGAAAACTCTTTCCCCCACGCTGAGAAGGAGTGCCTATGAAAAAAAGCATTGGATTACTGATTGTTCTGAGCCTGATGGTTTCCGCCGGCCTGTTTGCAGGCGGTCAGGAGGAAGAAAAGGCCCCTGCCTCTCCCATGGATGTAGAGCAGGTTGTTCTCACCGACAAGGCTCCATCGGGGGATTTGGAACTGTTCTCCTGGTGGGCCGGTGACGAGGCCCCTGCGTTGGAAGCGTTGATCAAGGTGTATGAGTCCAAATACCCAAATGTCAATGTCATTAATGCGACGGTGACCGGAGGTTCCGGTGTAAATGCCAAGGCCGTTCTGAAGACCAGAATGCTGGGCGGCGATCCTCCCGAAACGTTCCAGGTCCATGCAGGCCAGGAGCTTATCGGTACCTGGGTAGCGGCCAATCGTATGCTCGATCTGACTCCTCTCTTTGAAGAAGAAGGGTGGATGGATGTTTTTCCGAAGGACCTGATCAATCTGATTGGAACAGATAAAGGTATCTGGTCTGTACCCGTTAACATCCATCGTTCCAATGTCCTGTGGTATATTCCTGACAACTTGAAAAAGTGGGGTGTTGAGGCTCCGAAAACATGGGATGACTTCTTTACCGTCGCCGAAACGCTGAAAAGTAAGGGTGTTGTCCCCCTTGCCGTGGCTCAAACATGGACGGTAAACCATCTGTGGGAAAGTGTCGCCCTGGGCGTACTGGGGGCCGACGATTATGATGCACTCTGGAACGGAGAGATTTCCTGGACAGATCCCAGGGTCGTTAAGGTGTGGGAGACGTTTGGAAAGATCCTGTCCTATACCAATACGGATGCCGCTTCCCTTTCCTGGCAGCAGGCAACCGACATGGTGGTCATCGGCGATGCCGCTTTTAACGTAATGGGTGACTGGGCGGCTGGATATCTCTCCACCACCCTGAATATCGAACCCGGTTCCGGCTACGGCTGGGCCCCATCTCCCGATACCAGCGGTGTTTTTATCTTTCTGGCCGATAGTTTCGGATGCCCGAAGGGCACGAACAATCCTGATGCAACACTTTCCTGGTTGAAGGTCTGTGGTTCTAAAGAGGGGTCCGATACCTTTAATCCTCTTAAGGGATCCATTTCCGCTCGTACCGACAGTGATCTCAGCCTGTATAATGTCTATTCGCAGTCGGCGGCCAAGGATTTTGCCAAGGACCGGATTGTCGGATCTCTGGCCCACGGCGTGGTTGCCAACGAAGGTTTTATGAATGATTTCTCCACCGTCATGGAAATGTTCCTGACCAGCAGAAATGCCCAGCAGGCGGCAAATGCCTGTCAGGCGATTGCCATTCAGAACGGGATAGGTAAGTAGCGGAAATTTTGCCGCACAGTCTATGTTGTAATATCCGGTCCGCCGACCGATTATCTTGTCCGGCGGGCCGGCCTTCTTATTTTTGCAAAGCGGACGGATAATATGGCACACAGCAAAAAGCTCAAAAACCGGTCGGACATGGTTAAGGCAATTCTCGTACTATTGCCTTCGGTCGTTTTAGTGGCCGTCTTCGTTTACGGTTTTATCTTTAATACAATATATGTTTCCCTGACGGACTGGGGACAAGGGGCCGGCCTTGCGGAACATCCTGTGAAACATTGGGTCGGTCTCGGCAATTATCGACAACTTTTTTCGGGATTCATCTACGGCCGTTTCAGACAAGATCTGGTCAATACTTTTTTTTACTCTGTTATTCTGCTGGTCGGAACACTTTTTTTAGGTTTTTTGCTGGCGGTGCTGCTTGATAGAAAAATTCGGCATGAGGGCTTCTACCGAACGATTTTTCTTTATCCCATGGCCCTTTCTTTCATCGTTACAGGGACAATATGGCGATGGCTTTTAGCACCCAACGGAGGACTTAACCTGCTGCCCACCTTCCTCGGTCTGAAAAAAGGGGAATTCCTCTGGATCAGCAGTCGTAAGGCTATTCTGACCTTCAATTGGCAGCATCTCCTTTCTATTCTCTTTTTTATTGCAGCTCTGGTTTTCCTTATGTTGCTTTTGCGGGCCGTTCGTAACAGAATCCACCGGAAGATGGTTATTCATTCGGCTCTTTTCTCGTCCTCACTTCTCCTTTGTGCTATAAGCAGATGGCTTCTCCCTCCGCTTCTTCCCTTCGAGGAGATCCACGGCTTTAATCTGGCTACCCTGGGAATTCTCCTCGCCGCAATATGGCAATATTCCGGTTATACCATGGCGCTCTATCTAGCCGGGCTCAGGGGCTTGCCTGAGAGTATCCGTGAATCATCCCGTATGGATGGTGCTGGAGAGTTTACCTATTACTGGAAGATTGCCATCCCCAACATCAAGCCGATTACCCTCAGCGCCGTGATCATTCTCTCTCATATTTCCCTGAAGATGTTTGATCTCATCTATGCCATGGCGGGGGCGGACAACGCCAATACCGGTCATCCCTCGGTAAACATGTATCTGACAACCTTCAGGGCCAATCAATTTGCCATGGGAGCTGCGATCGCCGTTATTCTGTTCATTATGGCGGCGCTCTTTGTCATTCCCTATCTGATGCACTCACACAAACAAAGGAGAGAGGGATGAGACTTCGACATAAGCTCTCCAAGCAGAGGTTTTTTCTTTACTTTTTTCTCGTTCTTGGGGTTCTGCTTTTCCTTGTCCCCATGTATATGGCACTTATCACCTCGTTAAAAGATCCGGCTGAGATTAATTTGGCCCGGGCGTGGTCCCTGCCGAAACGGCTGAACTGGAAAAGCTATATCGATGCATTTGATCTTCTACGCCCCAATTTTTTGAACAGCGTCATTTTGTCGGTAACAGCGACCCTTATATCGGCACTGGTAGGAGCCGTCAACGGTTTCGTTTTTTCGAAGAATCGTTTCTCCGGAAGTGAGTTGATATTCTCCTTTCTTCTATTTGGGATGTTCATCCCTTATCAGATTATTCTTATTCCTCTCTTTCAGGTTTTACGAAGTATCGGCCTGTACGGTTCCCTCGGCGGCTTGATTCTTGCCCATGTGATTTACGGGATTCCCATCGTTACGCTTATTTTTCGAAATTTTTATGATCAGATCCCCAACTCCCTGGTCGAATCCGCAAGACTCGACGGCTGCGGGTTTTTTTCTCTTCTTATTCGCATGTTTATCCCTCTTTCCGCTCCTGCCTTTGTTGTCGTCGGGATCTGGCAGTTTACCCAGATATGGAACGAGTTCCTTTGGGGGATTACCCTGACAAGACCGGAGGCAAACCCTATTACCGTCGGCCTCTCAAAGCTGGCAGGCGGCCAGGCTGTAAGTTGGAATCTGCCCATGGCCGGATCCTTCATTGCAGGATTACCGGTTTTGCTGATCTACATCATCCTCGGTAAGTATTTTATTCGGGGGCTTCTTGCCGGTTCGGTAAAGGGGTAACCCTCTTTTCTGTTGCGAATATTGGTGATTCCTTCTGCTTCCCGCGGCTTTGTTTGCCACCAATTTTCGCAACAGTAGAAAAACCCCGGAGAGTGAGATCCCGGGGTCGCATTACGTGCACTATACCTTGCCTAATCGAGCTCTTTTATAAGCTCCTCTAAACGTCGTTTGATATATTGTTTGACCACATATTGTGCGTTTCCGGCATCAATGGGCTGAAAGTCTTTCATGGGATCATAAAACAGCTCGTAGGGGCGAATTTCCAGAGCAACACACAGTTTATCGATTGTTGCGGGAGAGGGGAACCTCCGACCGGATTCCAGACCTGCAATATAATTGGCCGAAAGGCCGCACTTTTCCGCTACGGAAGACTGTGATTGCCCCGTTGTATTTCTGATCCGGCGTAGGTTTTTGATAAAAATCTGCTGAGTTTCTGTCATACTATCTCCTTTGGTTTGTACAGCTCTGTACTTCACCATAAGGGAAAATCCTTCCATTCTCATCTACTAACTGTATGCAAAATAATACTAGTACTTTTACACTTCGGCACGCTTTTTCCCAAATAAAAAGATGCCTGCCTGGAAAATTCATTGACAATATTCCTATTAGACACATACTATGACTAATGGTTATACGTTGTCATTTCGGGAGGATATAATGGGTATACGGGCTAGGCTTCTGGTTGGTTTTTTGCTTGTTGCATTCATGTCTTTGCTGGTTGGAATTGTCGGTCTGCGAAACATGCGTGTTATTAATGATGCCGCCGATACCATGTATGAAAACGAACTATTGGGGCTTTCCTATATAAAGGAAGCAAATCTCAATACGCTTTATGCTGTACGTGCGGAAAAGAATCTTTTGTTGGCCGATTCTTTTGAACTGAAAAATCAGTATGCCTCAGCCTGGAAGAAAAGCGTGGAAACGGTAGATGAACTTCTTGCCGAGGCTGGAAAACGATTTGTCACCGAGGGGGGACAGGCTGCCGTTTCCAAGGCCCTTGACGGCTACAATAGCTGGCTCCCTCTCACAACGCAAGTCATTGAGCTCGGCTCTTCACATGATATGGAGAAGATCATTGCTGCCAAGAAGCTCTCCATGGAAGCCGCTCGAACACAATTTGATAGTATGGACAGTGCCTTAACCGATGCTACGGACAGAAAGGAGAATAATGCCCATTCCATTGCCGAGCAAACAAGCGCACTTTATCGATCCAGTGTCATTCTTATGGCCTGTGTCATTGTTGCGGCTGTGCTTTTGGGCGGGATCATAGGATTTCTCCTTTCCAATTCTGTTCTGAGGACAGTTGGAGGTGAACCTGTTCTCGTTGAGCAAGTTGCCGATAAAGTGGCTGCGGGCGATCTCGAGATTGATATATCGGCGGTGGAAAAGGCCACGGGAATACGGCGTTCGCTTCTTTTGATGGTGGAAAATCTTAGATCGATTGTCGCTGATATACAGAATGCTACCGCTCAAGTTGCGACGGGAAGTGAAGAGATCAGTTCTACCTCTGAGAATTTAAGCCAGGGATCTGCCGAACAGGCTTCGGGAGCCGAAGAGGTATCAAGCTCGATAGAGGAGATGGGGGCCACCATTAAACAGAATATGGATAATGCCGCCATGACCGAAAAGATTGCATTGCAGGCTGCAACAGATGCGGCAAAAGGGGGTACGGCAGTTGGCCAGGCCGTTCAGGCGATTCGTGAGATTTCCGGTAAGATCGGTATTATCGAGGAGATTGCCAGGCAGACAAATCTCCTGGCGTTGAATGCCGCCATTGAGGCTGCCCGGGCGGGCGATGCAGGTAAGGGATTTGCCGTTGTTGCAAGTGAGGTTCGGAAACTGGCAGAACGTAGCCAACATGCTTCCGCGGAAATCAGCAGTCTCTCCAAGACGACGGTTGATACGGCGACCCAGGCCGGAGAGCTCATTGATAAGATTGTTCCCGATATCCGTAAGACGGCGGATCTCGTTCAGGAGATATCCGCCGCTTCCAGGGAGCAGGGCACAGGGGCCGATCAGATTACCAATGCAATGGTACAACTTGATACCGTTATACAACAGAATGCATCATCGAGTGAGGAATTGGCATCCATGGCAGAGGAGCTTTCGGGGCAGGCCAGTGCATTATCCGAGACCATAGCCTTTTTTCGGCTCAAAAAATCTGAAGAGGCCAACGGCCCCTCTCAGGGAAATAAGAAAGGGGAGGAGCGCGTGACGGCCATTGTTCCGGCTGTTCCGGCGGATTTCGAAGAGCTGTAGGAGAGAATTATGCCCATAGACAACAGCAGTCAGTATCTTACCTTTAGCATTGAGGAAAGTGTATATGCCATTCCCATTGCCTCAGTTCGAGAGGTTCTTGAACTGCAACCCATAACAAGGCTCCCCGGAAGCGATGATTCTGTTCTGGGTATCATAAACGTGAGAGGCAGAAGTGTTCCTGTTTCCGATGTACGGGTGCTTTTCGGCCTTCAGCCACGTAGGGTCTCGGGGGATAATGTCATCATCGTTCTTGAAACTATCTCGAAATCGGAGATGAAAACCGTTGGAATGCTCACAGATGCTGTCCATGAGGTGCTTGAGATTTCAGACTCTGTCATCGAGGAGCAGCCGGTAATGGGAGATGCAGCCGGTGAGAATTTCATAAAGGGCATTGGGAAACAGCATGATCGGTTCATCGTGATAGTGGATATTGATCGGATGTTCGGTGAAACATAGCGGCTATGGGAACGTAGCAATGAAAGAAAGGAAAAAACGACTTCTTTTGGTGGAGGATGAGGCGATAACGGCCTTGGCAGAAACAAGATTTCTGGAATCCATCGGTTATGAAGTGCTTCATGTCTTTTCTGGTGAGGCAGCTCTTGAAGCGGTAACACCGGAAATTGATTTGATTTTGATGGATATCGACCTTGGGCCGGGAATATCCGGAACAGAGGCCGCATCCCGTATTCTAAAAAAACGTGAATTGCCGATTCTCTTTCTGAGTTCCCATTCCTCACAGGAGATGGTTCAAAAGGTCAGGAATATCACCAGATATGGTTATGTCGTTAAAAACTCAGGCTATTTTGTGCTCCAGGCCTCTATCGAGATGGCTTTTACCCTGTTCGAGGCGTGTGAACAACAGCGGCAAACACTCCGTTATTTTCGAAGGGCCGAAGAAGTTTCGGCCATGGGGCATTGGCGAATGTCCAGGGATAGAGAACACTTTCTCTTTTCCGAAGGGGCTGTGGCTATCTGCGGCTTACCCGCTCCTCTTTTTTCCGTGACGAAGTTTCGCCTGCTTGTTTTGCCTGAGGATCGAATACTGCGGGAGCAGGCATTGGAGCGTGCAATTCGCGACAAAACGACATACAAGGCCGAATATCGAATAGCCAGGCCCGACGATGGCCGGGTCATCTGGATACGCTCGATAGCGGATGTCGAGGCGAGCGGTGAAATCGTTTTTGGCGTTTTACGTGATATAACAGATCTAAAAAAGCTTGAAAATCCGACTTTGGTTCAGCCGTACGGAGTGAGTGAGAAAAATCACTACTACAATCTTTTTGATGAGAGCTCCTTGCCTATGTTCATGCTCGATCCCGAGGATGGTTCGATTGTCGATGCAAACAGGGCGGCGTCGGAATTCTACGGATGGTCGATGGCTAGCCTGTGTCAGATGAAGATGGCCGATATCAATATTCTTCCCTTTGCCACGGCGAAAGCGGAAATGCGATCCGCCGTCAAACTGCGAAAGAACTTTTTTTTCTTCTGCCATCGAAAGGCGGATGGGAGTACATGCGAAGTCGTTGTCATCACCAATCCGGTAAGAATCGAGGGGAGATCCTATCTTCATTCGATTATCATGGATCTCTACTCACCACAATCCGAGGAACTTGAAAAGGCCAGGCGCTATTGGTATCTCGCGGAGTTTTCCGGAGCCGTTGTCTGGACGATTGATCTTGAGCATGAAACGCTATCCTATATCAGCCCTTCCGTTGAAAAAGTGTTCGGTTTTACGGTAGAAAGCGCAAAGAAGCTTGGAATGCGAGGGCTTCTGACTCCCGATTCCTATGATGCTCTTATGGCGGATTCAAAACGGGAAGGACCGCAAATCGGGTTATATCAACACTATCGTTCGGACGGCTCAATAGCGGATATTGAGATAACGGCAATCGCCGTTACAGGTAAGGCTTGCCGCTGCTGCGAAATTGTGGGGGTAAGCAGGGATATATCGGCAAGGCTTGCCGCCGAACGAGAGATTGAGAAGCTGAATGATACAAATAAACAACTCTTTCAGGAGGTCCAGTATCGGATACGGTATACGCTGCTGGTTATCGCAGATCTCCTAAAGATTGAGGAAAAAGCTCTGACGGTTGAGACTGCGTATGAGGCCCTTGAAGATGCGCGGAAGCGGGTTTCCTCATTGAGTGTTTTCTACGATAAGCTTTTTACATTTCCAGATTACCGGGTTGTTCCCGTTCGTCCCTATATCGAAGAACTTTTGCGATACTTCTCGTCTCAAAGTAAAAAGCGTCATATCGAGATCGAAGGTTATGTTGAAGATCTTACGATGAACATTCAGCAACTGTTTCTCGTCAGTATCCTGATTCAGGAACTTGTAAACAGTGCAGGCAAACATGCCTTTCAAAATATGGAAACGGGCCATATTAGCGTGACAATCATTAAGCTGGCTTCTTCTTCCCTTGAGGTGGTGGTAAGTGACGACGGGGTCGATACCGATGAAGAGCCTCACTATCCCTCGGCTATCGGCCTGGGGATTATCACCGAGGTGGCAACCATGCTTTCCGCCACCGTGGAATCCCGGACCTCCTCCGGCACTACCTACAAAATTCGCATTCCCTTAAGCTCCCAGTAGGGCCATTGGCTCGGTATGTGACCCACTGCGAAGCATATGACAATTTTTTGCCTTTACGTATGGCGAAGAATGAATTGATTTTATCATCATCAGAAATAAAAAAGATTATAAAGGTGCAGGTGGTATGTCTTTTTTCGATTGATTAATAATACTATTAATAGTACTATGCAAACGAGGTGAATCGTATGAATAATACCATAACGGCAAACGAGCTGAAAACGAAGGGTGTTACCATAATAGATGAGGTTACATCGCGCAATAATGAAGCCATCATCACTGTCCGCGGAAAAAACAAATATGTGGTTCTATCCATAGAGGAATACAGCCAATTACGAGAATATGAACTAGAAGCCGCGATAAAAGAGTCAGAGGAAGATATAAAAAATGGGAGAATCTATGATGAATCAATTGATGATCACATGAAGAGAATAACAAGTGTATAAACTAATTTTTACAGAAAGTTATGTACAAAGGACGAAGAAATTTGCAAAAAAGCATCCAGAAATTCTTAATCAATACAAAAAGACACTGAAACTATTAAAAATAAATCCGCTGCATCCATCATTACGCTTGCATAAGCTGGAAGGTAAGCTATCAGATTATTACAGTGTATCAATCAATATGCTATATCGAATAACAATAGATTTTATCATAAAGGAAAAAGAAATAATTCCAATCAATGTTGGAACACATGATGAGCTATATTAGGAGCGTAAGCGCTTCAGAAACACCATCTGTATAGGAAGGGGAAAATAACTGTCAACAACCAGCAATTGAAACACCAACTATTTCAGTTTCCCTGCTTTCCCCTCGTTTCCGCTTTCTATATACTGATATGTCACAACGCGCCGTTGTGAGATCACAACATGTATAAGAGGTGTTTGGGTGCGGGATCTTACACAGGGGAGTATTCCTAAGCATATACTATCCATGTCTTTGCCGACGATGTCGGGGCTCATGCTTCAAGGGCTCTACGATATCGTCGATATGATATGGATTGGGCAGATATCATATCAGGCGGTTGCCGCAATTACGATATTCGCCTCTATTTTCTGGATTTTTGAAGTACTCAACGAGATCATAGGGATGAGCTCGGTTTCACTTATTTCCCAGAGCTACGGTGCAGGGGATATAAAGCGGACGGCGGTTGCCGCCGAGCAGACTATCACGTGTAAATTTCTCATTGCATCCCTTGCGGCTATTCTGCTTTGCATCTTCCTTAAGCCCATGTTGCACCTGTTTACCGATGATCGGCTTGTCACCGAATACGCAAAGGCTTACGGATACCTTCGGGCCGCAACCATCCCCATATTTTTCTCTTCCTTCAGCGTGAATACCATATTTCGTTGTACCGGTGATGCAAAAACTCCGATGTTTCTGCTTATCGGATCTGCGGTGATCAATATCATTCTGGATCCCATCCTCATGTTCGATTCGATTCCCGGAACCTCGCTGCCCGGCGCCGGTTTGGGAATGTTCGGCGCCGCCCTTGCCACGGTTCTTGCAAATGTGGTGGCTCTTGGAATCGGTATGCTGCTTTTGCTCTCTGGGAAGAGTGGTGTCCACATATCACCGAAAAGGCTTTTTCGTCTTGTTCCTGTGATGGATAAGAAATTGCTTACCATCGGGCTTCCTTCCGGATTCGAAATGCTGTTCAGAAATACGGCAAACACCGTCTTCATCAAAATGGTCGGTGTATACGGCACCGCTGCTGTGGCGTTGATCGGGGTGGGCCTGCGTATCTACTCGTTTATCTTTATGCCGATTATGGGGATCGTGATGGGATCCGGCACCATCGCCGGACAAAACCTTGGTGCGAATCAGATCGACCGAAGCCGTGCGACGGCATGGTATTCTTCCTTGATTGGGTCCCTCCTCACCGCTGTTTTGATTACCCTTGTACTGCTCCGCCCACAAGTGGTCCTGGGTTGGTTTCTCACCGACCTTGATGAAATCAGACAAGGCGTGATCATGCTTTCTGTTGTGCTCCCTTCTCTTGTTATTGCCGCTTTTTCTTTGGGATGGGCTTCTGTTTTTTCCGGTTCCGGCTATACCATTCCCTTTCTCCTTAGTAGTTTCGTTGCCAAATGGGCGGTGATGATTCCCTATTCTGCAGTGGTCATCTACCGTTTTCACACGCCGCTTACCTATGTCTGGATCAGCTTTATCTTAAGTGAGATTGCGGAGATGATTGTGTTAGGAAGATTTTTTCATAAAGGGGCGTGGAAGTACCGGCGGGTATAGCTACCTGAATATCATCATACGATATGGAGGAGAATGTTCTCTTCTTTTATGGCTTTTGCTTCGGCTGAGGTGATTCTTTCGTCGGTTATTACCACCTTGACTCGTGAGAGATCACTAATAAGGAAATCGGTGCTTGTTCCGAATTTGGAGTGATCGGCCAGGATCATTACCTCTTTTGCACAATCGAGCATGATTCGCTTCGTCGCCGCTTCTCGTTCGTTGGAAGCGAAAATGCCCAGGGCCGGATCGATCCCGCAGACGCCCATCACTACTCTGTTCGTTTTTACTTTTTTCAGGACTTCGATGGCGGGAGAGCCGTATGTCGAATACGTGTTTCGTGAAGCATATCCGCCTATCAGGAGAATTTGGTTTTTTGCTTTTTTTTCTTTGGACAGGATGTTGCCGACACGCAAGGCATTCGTAATGACCAAAAGATTGTTTTTGTTCAGCAGGTACGACGCAAAAACAAAGGTGGTGCTTCCCCCATCGATTAATAGACTCTCTCCATTTGATATCATGGTGGAGGCGAAGCGCCCAATCCTTTTTTTTTCTTCCAGAAACTCTTTTTCTACTTGGGAGAGATCCGTTTGATTTTTTTCCGTCTCAATATTCCGCAGTATGATCCCCTCTTTTGTCCTATAAATCATCTTCAATTTTTCGAGTACGGCAAGATCTTTGTAGAGGGCCAAATCGGTATTACCCGTGAGTTTCTTTATCTTATCAAATTCGATAATCTGATTCTCTTTGATGAGCGATAATAATTGTTTTTGCCTATCGTTGATGTTTTCCATACTACTACATCTCGCTTAGCTGAGGTATGAAGCCGCCGACAAAGGCGTCTCCCAATCCAATGGTTGTCACGTTCTGTTCTTCCACCATAACGGAAGGTATACAACATCCTCTATCGCCAACAATTGATGCAAAGGCGTCGGCAAATTTCTTTCCCGCTTCATCATCCGGAAGTGCGTAGGTTTCTTCGTATTGTGCAGGTTCGTTGAAAGAATCGCCGAAACGGAAACGTGTTGTTGCCATCGTTATACCGCCTTTGAGACAGGCTGCATAATCTTTTGCATGTTCCCCGTATGCCAGGGCCCAGTATTTGGAATGAATCACCACCAGCGGTATGGCAAACCTCTCTTTGAGGGTTTTCGCGGCCGCGGCCACTTGTGATGCGTCGAGAAGATCTATATCCTGTTGCAGGTAATCTTTCATTTCATCTTCGTTCAGACTAAAGATATCAATATGTTCAAAGAGATACTCTTTACAAAGCCGATTTGATGTTTCATCGGCAAAACAGGCATCTTCGTAATAGATCGTTGTTCCCTGTTTTTTTAGTTTGATAAGCTGCCCTTTCATATAGGAAAGACGCTTTTTGAGAAGCTCATGGTCTTGCATAACATTAAAACCGCTAAGCAAAAATACCCTGGCTTGCGAGAGACAGTTGTCGAAAAAATCTTCGGAGAGGTTCATGATGCTGTTGTTATAATCATCATCGATGATTATTCTGTTGGCACGCACGGTATGTATGCGAATATCGTTTGCGATAATATCCGCATCTGCAGGGTATTGGATGATGAGATGGATATCGAAACTTTCATCTTTATTGCTGCAAACATACGAACAATCCGGCGGCAGCAGTTTCTTTATGTGCTCATTCATAGTAACAAGATGCATGCAACTCGTGTAGCCGAGCTTTCTCATCGCAATGGCAGAGCGTGGGCAGGTCCCTCCGATGGTTATCTCATAGTCGAAGCGTTTGGAAAATTGTAAGGCAGTTTCCGTATCTTCCAGAATACATTCGCCGCCGATTTCAGATTTGATGAAGCGAAGCACATTGATAAGAAGGTCCTTCTCGTTGAGTATCGGCCTCCTTTCCTCCTTGAGATCCTTTTCATGCACATCATATTCTCTGATGCACTGCTCTAATGCCTCTGGATTCCAGGCCAATTCAAAATCGGTATTATTACCTAAACCAAGTCCAATCTTGTGCTGCTGCAATTGTCTACCTCCGGTGTTACGCTATCGTTAATAGGCTAATCGTACGTCGATCTGTTTTTGATGAAAGGTTTCCAGATCACGTTTACGGATCTTAGCATCGGTAATGACCGCATCGATGTCGTTGAGATCACTAAACTGGTACAAGGCATATTTCCCGATCTTTGAGCTGTCGACGACAATATAGACCTCATTGGCATTTAGTATCATTTGTTTCTTGATCTCGCCCTCCTGAGGATTTGCCGAAAAACAACCCTGATCAGGCATGATGCTTGTCGTACTGATGATGGCTTTATCAAGCCTGAAATTCTTGATCATATTGACGGCGATCGGACCGACGGTATTCTGGGTCTGATACATAAGCTCACCACCGATGATGATGGCCTGGTTTTCTCCAATCCCATTCATGATGATTTCACCGATATGTTGCGAGTTTGTGACCACCATGAGGTTGTGCCGTGTTTTTGCCAGTTCTTCGGCAATAGCGGTATTGGTACTTCCTCCATCGATCATTAAACTGTCGTGATCATTGACGATCGAGACAACATAGCGTGCAATCCGCTTTTTTTCTTCGGGATGCTCTTTTGCCCGATGTTCTATTGTGGTGGTTTGCCAAAAGATGGGCTCTTCTCTGTAGATGGCCCCGCCGTGAGTTCTGTAGAGCTTTTCTTTTGATTCAAGGTATTTTAAATCCCGTCGTATGGTGGCGTCCGTTACATTGAGAAGTTTTGCCAATGCAGATACTTCGATGCTGGTTTCCTGCATCAGGATTTCCATGATTCGCTCATGACGTTCTTCAGCAAAATTTTTGGAATCTTGCACCGTTATCTCCTTGCGCACTATGGTTAAACTGCGAATAAGTGACTCGAATGGTCTTAAGGTTTCACGTATTATAGCAGCATATTTCGAGAAACTTTCAACTAAAAGATAAAGATCCTGATGAAAAGAGTATATGAGGCGTTGTCTGATAAGTCAATATAAAAAAACACATAACGAAAATAATCTGTTTATATGTGTTCGTTTTTTCTTGACAACTCAAGGTGATAGGGTATAATTGTCACCAACACTTGCTCTATGGGAGTGAAAAACGGTTTTGAGGAGAAGGAAATGAAAAAAATTCTACTTACGACATTTTTGTTTCTGCTTACTTTTTCTTTTGTGTTCGCAAACGGAGCACAGGAAAAAAGTGGGGCCGGCGATCAGGAGATCGTTCTGGAATTTATGCAGTGGTGGGAACCTGAAATGCTTCCGGGCGCAATGGAGAAGATTTGCAGTGATTATGAAGCATCCCATCCCGGAATCAAGATAAAAAGAATTTCCAAGCCCTATGCCGAGGTTCAAAGTCAGGTAACAATCGGTGCTGCTGCAGGGACTTTGAGTGACGTTTTGGGTTGTGATCCTACCTGGATTTACAATTTGGTCAAGCAAAATGCGGTACTGCCCCTTGATGAATTTATCCAGGGTGATAACTACGATGAATCCCAATTGGCCAGTATCAGTGTATTGGACGGCAAAAAGTACCTCATCAACGTCGAAAACTTTGTATACCCCATGTTCTACAATGTTGATATGTTTAAAGAAGCCGGAATAGAGAGCTTCCCCGAAACACACAGCGAATTCATTGAGGTGTGCAAGAAGTTGACCGATCCTTCTAAAAACCAGTATGGTTGGGACATGTCGCTGTCGTTACAGAATCCGACCGGTATTCAGAATGACATCATGGCATTGGTTTGGGCGAGTGGCGATACCGGACTGCCGAACCCAAACAACGAGGGTGTCAAGACGGTTTTTAATCTTGTGAATACCTTGTATCAGCAGGGGCTTATTGTACCGGGATCCATGACTGCCCAGGAACAAGATAAAGTTGAGCATTTTGTTAACGGCAGGACCGCAACCATGATCGATTCGCTTGCGCATATCAACATGATTCGTTCCAGAAACTCCGGATTCAATTTCGACATTGCCTTGCCTCCCGCAAAGGACGGTTATACCGGAAAGCATATTCTGGATTGTGCCGCTTGGGGTGTAACCATTTCAAAAACTTCCAAACATCCCAAAGAAGCCTGGGAATTTGTTAAGTATCTTATGAGCCCTGAGGTCAACTCTTTCATTGCCGACAGCGTCAATGCCTTCCCGGGAAACATTAATGGTGATCCGAGCTGGGTCAAGGAAGATGCGATGAATGAGAAGGCTTTCAAGCTGTATCAGGAAAATGGGGTACGGAACGAATTCCAGGGTGCTCCCGAGGCGAACAACCTTATGCGGCTTATGTCGGAACAACTCCAGGCGCTTCTCAATGGAAAGAAGTCCGTCGATGAGGCTCTTGCCGCGACGAGTGCTGCTTGGGAAAAGGTTTATTCGAAATAAAACCGATAATGGTTTACGACAGGAGAAGGGGAGACCTTTCTCCTGCCTTATGTTAAGGATGCGGAAATAGTAATGCTTAATCGAACACTATTGCTTGACAGACGAAAGAAATTAATCGAGCCCTATCTCTTTATCATCCCTGCGCTCCTTTTTTTATTCCTTCTGATGTTTTTTCCAATTTCTCAAGTTTTGCGATACAGCCTGATGGATAATGTCATCACCAATCCTGATCCCCAATTCGTGGGGCTGGCGCATTACAAAGAGGTTCTATCTGATGCCATTTTTAGATCCAGCGTTTTGCATACACTCTTTTTTGCTTTTTTTAGTGTTCTGTTTCACTTGATATTGGGCATGCTGTTTGCAAATCTGCTGAATGCTGATATTAATCCCTCCCTGCGAGCGGTATTACGTGTTATCTTCATTTTCCCCTGGCTGTTCACGCCGGCAATTATCGCCATTATCTGGCGACTTATTCTCGATCCTCTTGGAATCGTAAATTACATATTGGCAAGCATCGGCGCCATTAGTGGTGTTGTTGAATGGCTGAGCAACGAAAAAACAGCACTTCTTGTTTTAACCTTTATCAATATATGGAACGGTTACCCTTTTTATATGGTCAGCCTTTTGGCGGGGCTTCAAGGCGTCCCCAACCAGCAATACGAAGCTGCTTTGATCGACGGTGCCAACGGACGGCAGCGTTTCCTGTTTATCACAATTCCTCATTTGATGCCCATCATATTGAGTCTTAGTATTCTTGATTTCATATGGACGATGCAGGTCTTCCCGCTTATTTGGATGACAACAGGCGGTGGTCCCGGTCATGCGACGGAAGTGATGGCGACATACACGTATAAGCTGACATTCCTGCAGTTTGAATTCTCGAAAGCATCAGCATCGGCGATGGTGATATTGTTGCTGTCGATGCTTATGTCGATCTTCTATGTGCGGCAACAAAGGATACGGTGAGTATGACACATTCGATAAAAAAGCAAAGCATGGGCAGAAAGATCGTCACCTATTTTTTCTTATTGCTTGGGGTCGTCTTCGCGGCATTTCCGGTTGTTTGGCTGATCTCCATGTCGATGCGGCCGAATGGAGAGGTCTTTGCTACTCCACCGAGTGTAATCCCTAAAGTACTTACCTTGGGTGCCTACGCAAAGATTTTTGCAAGCCCGGAGAAGATTCGATTTTTTATAAACAGCTATGTGGTGGCCCTTATTGTTACCGCGTGTACGTTGTTTATCGCAATGTTGACGGCTTATTCATTTTCCCGTTTTACCTTTAAAGGGAAAAAGCTTATCAATATGCTGATCATTGGAACACAAACAGTTCCTCCTATATCATTGATGATTCCCTATTTCGGTATGATGGTAGCCTATAGGCTCTACGATACCTACTTTGCATTAATTTTTACCTATTTGGCTTTGACCTTGCCCTATGCAATTTTAATGATGACAGGTTTTTTTAATACATTGCCGAAGGCTCTTGATGAGGCGGTATTAATCGATGGAGGTTCCCGGCTTTTGACCCTGTTTCGGGTTATCGTTCCGATATCCCTGCCTGGAATCGTCTCCACGGGATTGTATACATTTTTGTTATCATGGAATGAGTTTCTATTTGCATTGACATTGACGAAAAGCAATGAAATGGCGACTGTCCCAATTGGTATACAGCTGCTTATGGGACAGCATACATATGAGTGGAACGAGATGATGGCTATGAGCTTTTTGGGCAGTTTGCCTATTATGATATTGTTTTTGATTTTTCAGAGATACTTTTTGGCAGGTATGTCTGCCGGTTCTGTGAAAAGCTAGTCGTAAGAAATAATATAATTTTTTTAAGGAGTACATCGATGTTGATGACGATGAAAGAGCTGCTGGGTATTGCAAAAAAGCACAATTTTGCGGTTCCCGCTTTTAACACAAGCAGCAGTATGATTTTAAATGGATTACTTGAGGCATGCGAAGAAAAGCAGGCTCCGGTAATTGTTGCTATCCATCCAGATGAGCTGGAGTTTGTTCGTGATAGTTTCCTGAAGTTTGTCATTGACGAAGCACATAAGGCTTCCTTTCCCGTTTGTATCCATCTTGATCATGGAGCTTCCTTTTCTCAGGTCATGCGGGCAATTCAGTCGGGCTTTACCTCTGTCATGATAGACTCTTCCGCCTTACCTTTCGAAAAGAATGTTGAGGTGACCCAAAAGGTTGTCGAGGCCGCCCATGCGGTAAACGTCAGTGTCGAAGCAGAACTCGGTACCATCGGAGGAACGGGAGAAGGCGGTATCGCCAGTACCGACAATATCATTTTCACTCAGCCTGAAGATGTGAAAGCCTTTGTCGAGGCTACCGATGTCGACACCCTGGCAATTGCAATTGGGACAGGACACGGACTTTATCCCAAAGATGTTAAGCCGAAATTACGGATAGATCTTCTTAAGGAGATACGAGCGGTAACCGATGTGCCACTGGTTTTACATGGTGGTTCCGATAATCCCGATAGTGAAATCGCCGAGGCCGTTAAAAACGGCGTGCAGAAGATCAATATCTCCAGCGATATAAAAACGGCCTTCTATAAGAAATGCCGTGAAGTATTGCAGGATCAGGCCCTGCGGGAACCGGGAGATATCTATCCTCCCTGTATCGCGGCGATGAAGCAGGTCATGTATCATAAGATTGATTTGTTTAATGATGCCGATAAGGTGAAATACTATAAATAAGATCATCCGTTTGATTCTTATCATGAGGCTGTTGCACTTCGCTGCAACAGCCTTTTTGTGTTACCGATAAGCCTTCATGAACGGTAATCGCTCTGATGAGGCAGCTATGACAGAGCGAAACATTTTTGGGGACATTCCCGGCCAGCTTTTATAAGCCCGCTGAAAAGAGGAAACATCACTATAGGCCAGCAGATAGGACACTTCTGCAATGGTTATTTCAGATGTGTCGAGATAATAATCAGCAAGTTCCCGTCGTGTTTTGCTAAAAATTGATTGAAAGCTGGAACCCTCTTCCTGTAGTTTTCTCTGTAACGATCGTTTGCTCATCGCAAGCCGTTTTGAAGCCTCTTCCACAAAGGCCTCTCCGTTCGGCAACATTTCCAGCAAAATAATCCCGAACATAGGATCAGCAGCGTTTTTCAAGGAGAAATGAATTGTCCTAAATTTTTATAAAAGTGGATACCAGGGAGGTATGCTACCGAGGTCTGGTATCCGCTCTTGCTCGTTCATTTTACGGTAAATAATATTTTCGTAAAACCTTTCTAAGATTAATAGATTTGTTTTTTATGCATAGTTTCATGCGAATGGCCTGGCGATAATTTTCTACGGTGCGTTCCGAGAGATTCATAATACTGCCGATTTCTTTTGAAGTGTATCCTTGTGTAATAAGATGCGAGATTTTGAGCTCGTTGGGAGAGAGCTTTTCTAAAAGTTCGATCGGAACGACTTGCATCGACTCAAAGCACTGTTTAATGATATCCACGGTCTTGATCTGATTTGCCGCATTGAGTTCATTTAATTGCTTAATCATGGGAAGTATCACCTTATACATTGTATTGGAAACAGTGTACTTTTGATCATCATACTTGGAATGTGTTTTATTCATGAAAGTCGATAAGGTTTGATTAAGCGATTCAAGATTTTTTGATGTATGCCTCAACTCTTCGGAAAGCTGTTCGTGCTGAGTGACATTGCGAATAAAGCCGATAAACTGGTTGCGTGATTTCCAGTACATGCATCTTACATCGACATCTATTAACTCACCTTCCTTTGTCCTATGCCTTGTTTTTAGATTTCTTGTTTCTTGGCTTACCATTCCCTGCAGGAAAAAATCCATTATTTTCTGTCCTTCTATGGCATCTATTTCGGCAATTCTTTTATGAAGCAGCTCTTCTCTTGAATAGTGAAGCATCCTACACGCGTTCATATTACAATCAACTATTTCTCCCTCAAAATTTATAAGCCAATATGCATCATGAATCGCTTCTGTTAAAAAATGGTAATGCTCTTGTCTCTTTGAAAGATGGTACAGGGTTTCTTGCTGTTCATTAATGTCGACTATCGTCCCCAAGGCATAACGTATTCTTTTTTGATTATCCCGAATGATTGATACGCTTGCGAAAACCTCGAAAACAGAATTGTCGTTATCGACTGCAGTTAGCTTTCCCGACCAATTACTACCTTCCTTGATTACTGTTTTTATTTCTTCATCTGTTTGTTTTTCTTTTAGAAGAAAAGAAGCATGCCTGCCTATTACATCACATGGATTATTGAACTTCCATAACTGCAAAAAAGAATTATTTACGTCCATCACACAGCCTTTTGCATCAACTAAGATGAGGGCATAGGCAGTCGTCCTGAAAACTTTTTTGTAAACATCAAGGTCGACAGTATCCTTTTCATTGCTTCCCATAGTAATACTCCTTGGGATAGTTAAACCGATTTAGGTTCGCACATGTATAGGATGAGGCCTTATCCTGAGGATGTGTTAAGGTAACTTGTATGGGATGAGAAGAGCTGTCAATAGTATTGGGAATTTAGATGAACGGAAGATCGATTCCTTTTCCCGGTACAATTACACATAACCCCCTTCCGTTTTGAAATTGCTAACCCTTTCCGAAAGCTCGCGTGTCGTTTCGCCCAAATTCTGAACATCATCGGTTATATTGTTCATTGCAGTAAGGATTTCTCTGCTTCCCACGGAAATTTCTTCAACTGCTAAATTGCTGGATTGTGTTAGCTGAAGCACCGAGCTGATATCTTCAGATACTACTGCCGTCTGACTCTGCATGTTTTCCGCGGCTTCGGTTAATTTTACGGAGGTATCGGAAAGCGACGCCATTGCCTGCAGAATTTGATCGCTTCCGGACGACATCTCGACGGTACTGGTATTAATTTCGGAAAAGGCATCTGCAGTACTTTTTATATCTTTTACAATTTCATCGATTGATTGCTTGAGTGAAGCAAAGTTGTGTGCGGCGAGTTGAATTTGTTCGATAATCGTTTTAACTTCCAACGTTATTCTGCTGGATGATATACTGGAATGCTCTGCGAGCTTTCGAATCTCATCTGCGACAACGGCAAAGCCCTTTCCCGACTCGCCGGCGTGTGCAGCTTCTATGGCGGCATTCATTGCCAGAAGGTTTGTCTGACTCGATATGTCGTCAATAACACTGGTCATTTCCATTATCGAATCGATATTAGTGTTTACCTTTATGATTGAATTGTAGGTCTCTTCAAGTACCTCGTTACTTTCTTCCGCACCTTTCATGAGATTATCTGCCATCGTTTTCTGTCGTGTTGTTATCTTGGCTGTATTTTTCAGGGCGCTTATCATTTCCTCAACCGCCGCAGTGGATTGCTGTACCGCAGAGGATTGTGTTCCTGCTAGGCCTGTCAGGCCGGCAATCGTATCGTTGATTGTCTTGGTGGAGCTGCTTGCCTCACTTGATTGGCGGAGCAGTTTGTCCATCATCGTTTTTATGGAATTAATATTGCTCATGATCTGGTTGACCGATGCCGATGTTTCTTCGGTCGAGGCTGCAAGGCGATCGCGCATTGTACTGTGTACCGATACCGAATGCTTTATTTTGTTTATCATTTCGAGAAGGGTATCGGTGAAAGCATTAAAGGCAGATGCAATTTCACCTATCTCATTATTCTTGTCGATTTGTACTTTTGCAGTAAGATCACCGCCGCCTTTCGAAATTTCCTCAAGATCTTTTTTGATTGTGGTTAAGGGATTGAGGATTATGTGTTTGGTTGTGGTGATTATGACGCCGGAAATTATCAGTATGGATGCAAATAGTATAAGAAGAGAGGAGGTTATGAATTTTTTTATCGAGGCCATCATGATGTGCTCGGGTTCTCGATAAAATAGATACCACACTGTGTGATTATCTGAGTTGAGATTCACCTGGCTTCCAAAATAGTAATTTAGGGACTCTTCGTCCCTTTCTTTGAATTGGAAGATTTTATTTTCGGCTTTTTCTGATATTTGCTCTATGGCTTCTCGCCCTTTTTCGGTTAAGACCAAAGAGTTTTCCGGGTGTGATAAAAGATAGCCTTCGTTATCAAACATAAAGATATATTCATCTTTTGCGAAACCTTCTTGCCTGATAAATTGATCGGTAATGAATGAAAGTCTGGTTGCAAGCCCCACCGCTCCTATCACCTCTCCCTCTGCCTTGACAGGTACGGTAAGGACGAAGACGGGGACACCACTTACCAAGCTGCGATAGGGCTTGCCGATGCAGAAATCGCTTCCTCTTTTTATTTCAGTCGACCAATCCTTATCGGCACCTGCTCCGAGATCCTTATTCCCCGCAGAGCTTATGAGAATCCCTCCATTGGGAATAGAATATTCTTTATCCAAGTGGAGCGTGATGGATTCGCTTCCGTATCTGACAATAAAGACATTTTCATATCCGTCAGACTTGTCGTATGTATTCTTGAAATTCCTTAGGACCTTTTCATAGAGATTTTGATTATCCGGGTTTTGGCAAAGATCAACGATGGTCGGCTGCGAAGAGAGCATATTCGCAATCATTATTTGATTCTTGAAAACTGTTTCAATCGATCGAGCGATGTCGGTTGTAACTGTTGCTCCCAGCGTCAATTTACTCCGGATTATCTCATTTCGGAACGAGACCTGAATCCACTGAATCATTCCCATTAGGAGAACGACAAGGACCGTCAATGTTAATGCTAAGAACGGCAATAGTACGCTGGTTTTTTTCTTTTTCATGTTTCTTTCTCTCATGGATATTTAATCCTTTAGTGTGTTAAAAACGGTATTGAAACAGCTCCGGTTGGCAAGTAACAGCTTTACCAGAACGGGATCGAAGTGTGTTCCCGATCCCTTTGCAATTATTTCAAGCGTCTTCTCTTCGGAAAATGCTTCTTTATACGGCCTTTTGCTGCGGAGAGCATCGTACACATCGACTATGCTGCATATTCTGGCGGAAAGGGGAATTCCTTTCCCCGAAATACCTTTTGGATATCCTGTGCCGTCATATTTTTCATGATGATTCTCTGCAATCTCGGCTGCCATCTCCAGCTTTGAGCGTCCTTTTAAAATGTCATAGCCTATGGTAGTGTGTGTTTTCATGATTTCGAATTCTTCCTCTGTCAATAGACGGGGCGCCCTGAGAATTTCATCAGCTATTCCAACTTTACCGATATCATGCATTGGCGCAAAAATTTTAATATCATCAGAAAAGCGTCTCGATTTTCCCAACTTTTTTGCGATTAGATATGAGAATTCTCCGATACGCTTCATATGTTTTCCGGTTTCGTTGTCACGGTGTTCCGCTACACTTGCTATCGCATCATAAATCTCGATTCTTACATGTTCTTCTTGTTTGCGCTCTTCGGTGATATCAAAGCTGGTGAGAACAAAGGCTTCTATTTTCCCTTTTTTATCCCGTAGTGTATGAATAAGTGAACGAACCCATCGTATTTTTCCATCTCTTGTTTTGTTTATTAATTCCCCTTCCCAGCAGCCTATTTGAGGAAGAAGCAGATCTTTTTTTATCTCTGCAAAAAGCTTGTCATATTGGGTTTCCGAATATCCGTTATCAAGGTATACTTCTTTTTCACTATTCAGAATCCATATCGATTGTTCTTGTAGCTCTGATAAATCATATCCGTAGACTTTTTCACACTGTTGGTTCACAAAAGTTATTCGCCCCTTTTTGTCTGCAATAATAAAGGGATTTCTCGCAAATTTAACGGCGTGATAAAATTTCGCATATTCTTTTAGTAACGTCTCACTCTCTGTAACATCCTGGATAATCCCGGTTAGCATGTTGGTATAGGCTTTCTTTTTATTACCAATATACCAATGCTTCTGGTATACCCAGCGCTCCTGCCCTGTGATTCCGTGGATAATCCTGTATTTGAGTTCAGTGGGGGACGCTGGTTCGGTTAAGCTCTTTTCGACCAAGCGTCTATCATCGGGATGCACACACTCAATGACATTCGTATGGTTTGGAATAAATTGTGACGGTTCTTTTCCGAAAATTCGATATGCTTCCTCAGACCAATCAAAACTCCGGGCCTTCCTGTCATAGTCCCAGGAACCGAGCCGGGCGGAAAGCTGAACCTTTTGTTGATCATAAAGGCGATTGACACGATTTACCTTTTTCCTAAAGATCAGGATCTTATCTTTTCCGCTTTGCATTACCGTACATTCCGCCGGATAAAGAGACTTGTCGCTAGTTCTGATAGTGAGCTCTTCCGTTATTGATCCAATGCCGCTATCCTTGTTCAGCACAGGTCCTATGTTCTCAATTACCGTCTCTAAGGGTGTACCGGTCATTTCGTTGAGGCCGTACCCAAGTTCTTCAGATGCCTTGATGTTGATGGCAAGAATTTTTCCGGCGGAAGAGAGTAGTACACATGCTAAAGGATTATGCAGAAATAAATTATACAGTAAATCTGATTCGCATAAATTACGTTTCATATTAGGAAAGTGCATGTGTATATCCATAAAAAATTATCTAAATCAATGTTGGTTAGAAAATACCGCTATGAAAAAGAAAATGGAACCCAAGGGAAATCCGAAAACTACCTGGAAACTACACGGAAAATACCTGAAAACCACATACTGTGATCCCGGCACTTACGTAGGTCCCGGATCGGGGAGAAAAGTTGTAGGAATGGTTCAAGAAAACACAATAACAGAGTGGGGAATGAAGGATGGTGATGGAATCATCATTGTAGGTGTAAACCAGTATATCTTCCTTGTTAATGTGCCGGGAGAAGTAACCTGAAAGGTCTCCCTTTAAGGACTTGGCCCCTTCTTCCTTTCAAGATCCTTGTGTAAGCGTCAAAACTACAGGCCCTACAAAAATCCCGATATTCCTTGCACAATTTCCACAAGGAGAATTAAAGCATGGAAAGAAAAGATATCTGGGTAGAAAGATTCAGGGAATGTGAAAAGGTAAACAGAAACAGCCTTGTAAAGCTTCCGGAGGTTTTAAAACCATCTCAGCCCTTTTCGATCTCTATCGAATATCCTTCAGGACATAAAATCAACATTCCAGCAAACTACAACTCAGATACGCTTTGGCGCCTGGTTGCCGACCTTGACGGGGTGTTACCATGATCCCAGATCTTTCCATCCTCCAGATTTATGTTCGTCCCGGCGTCACCGATATGCGGAAGCAGGTAAACGGCCTATCCATCATCACAGAGGAGGAGATGGAGCTTGCTCCCGGTTCCGGCAGCCTGTTCCTGTTCTGCAGCAGAGATAGGAAGCTGATTAAATGCATCTATTGGGACCGGAATGGCTTCTGTCTTTGGCAGAAGCGTCTTGAGAAGGGAAAGTACCCCTGGCCCTATACCGAAGTTCAGGCCAGAGAAATATCTCAAGAACAGCTGAAGATGCTTCTTGATGGGATCGACTTCTGGCATGCCCACCAGAGGCTCAGCTATGAAGAGATTGCTTAAACCATCTTCCCACTGAAATTCAAAGATGATAGAATTCCAACATGGACTTGGCGGAGATTCAGAAATCACCGGAGAAAGCACTTGAGCTCATACAGAGTATGTCCGGTCAAATCGAGCATCTTACAGAAGAGCTCCGCCTTGCCCTTCACCGTAAATATGGCCGTTCCAGTGAGAGGATTGCTCCCTGTCAGAAAGAGCTGTTCGAAGAGGATGCCCTGCTGAAGATGAGTCCGGTATAGAAGATCAGATAACCGTACCGGCTCATAGAAGAACCAAAGCAGGCCGTAAGCCCTTAGATCCCAGCATCCCCCGGGAAGACATCATCCATGATATCCCCGAGGAAGAAAAGCTCTGTGGCTGCGGTTACAAGCTTGTAAAGGTAGATGAGGTCATCAGCGAAAGGCTAAAACATATACCCGAACAGATTTATGTGGAACGTCATATCCGTCTCAAGTATGCCTGTAAGAACTGTGAAGGTTCCGGAGATGAAGAGAAACCTGTTTTTCGTATTGCCCCGGCTCCTCCTTCTATTCTCCCTGGCAGCATCGTTACTTCAGGTCTTCTGGCCTTTATCCTGGTGAATAAGTTCTGTGATCATTTGCCGTTTTACAGGCAGGAGAAACGCTTTGAACGTATCGGCGCCCATATCAGCCGGCAAGATATGTCGAATTGGACGAACAAGGTCTACGACGTCCTTCAGTTCCTGATGGAAATGTTCAAGGAAAAAATCAAAGAAGGATCAGTTATCCAGATGGATGAAACAACGGTCCAGGTCCTGGGAGAAGAGAACCGGCCCGACACCTCAAAATCCTATATGTGGCTGGCCCGGGGAGGACCGCCGGAATCGCCTCTTGTGATCTACGAATACCACGAAACCAGAAGTTCTCGGCATGCCAAGGCATGTTTGGAAGGCTATTCAGGCTATCTCCAGACTGACGGCTACCAGGCCTATGAAACGGCGATAGACGGCAATGAAGATATCGTTCATGTTGGCTGTCTGGCTCATGCCCGCCGGAAGTTTGTAGAAGCCGCTAAGGCATCGAAGAAGGCTGGAAGCGCCCAGATTGCGGTTAAGAAGATCAAGGACATCTATCGGGTTGAAAGTAACCTGAGAGATCAGGATCTGGATGAGGATGAGTTCTTGAACCAGAGAAAGCTGTTGCCTATACCCTGGGACAGTGGAACAAGATCATTCGCTTTTTGGAATCTCCCTATCTGACACCGGATAACAATGCTGCTGAACAATCCATCAAGCCTTTCGTTGTGGGTCGGAAGAACTGGCTGTTCTCAGGATCGCCCAACGGAGCCAAAGCCAGCAGTCTCTTCTACTCGCTGATCGAGACTGCGAAAGCCAATGACCTGAATCCATATGGCTACTTGTATTGGATTTTCGATCAATACGCCGAAAAGGCTGTAGACTTCGACTACGAAACGCTGCTCCCCTGGAACTGTGACCGGGAGGCAATCAGGAACGTGGCGTTCAAGGGCCTGTAGTTTTGACGGTTACCACCAATCCAACAGATTTGTGAGGCGTACCCGCTTGTCATCTTACATCAGGGAGGCCGGAAGGGTTTCTGCGATGCAAATAAAAAAGCCGGTTGCTCATATCAAATCCTGTTACAGGAGATTGATAAAAACACCGGCCCTTCGGTAGCTTTTAGCTACTTCGTACCAATAAATATGGAACGTTTAGCAGGGACAGGACTCGAACCTGTGACCTCCGGGTTATGAGCCCGACGAGCTGCCAACTGCTCTACCCTGCGTCGTTAATAAAGATAAGATACCGAAATAAACGAAAAGGGTCAAGAGGCTCTTCCCCGAAAAGGTTGATGACCGTTCGGGGAAGATGCCTGTAGGGCTACTGCTTTGCATAACCTCCGTTGTTGACCTTGCTGCTGTTGCTCACAAGATCACCAATGGACAAATAGCCATCCGAGGAGAGCAGGACGTACTTCGTATAACCTACAGTACTTCCTATTGTCAGTGTAAGGACACCGTTTGAGACTGAGTAAGTGCCACTCATAGTGTTCGTTGGTTCGGTACTCCCGCCATCATGGGCGTCGTGAGTGAAGCTACCATTGCTTTGTATGGTAAGGACCTCATAGTCTCCATCATCTTCGGCAAGGCTTTTCCAGGTCCCGATGATTCCACTTGTCTCACTACTGGTCCGTTTACAGGCATAGGGATAGAAGCTGCCGTCTTCAAACAGATCGTAGAGGTCGCCGAAATCGCTCAATGTCAGAACGCCGTTTGATGCCGAATAGGTACCCGAGTCTGTGTCATCGTTTTCAGTCCCTTCCGCATCGTAAGTATACGTGTATGAACCGTTAGTAAACACATATGTCTCGGTGTAATCTCCTTCATCTTCATCATAGCCGCTGCATTTGTAGATTCCGTTGCGATCGTCGGCTTCTCGGGTGACGGTAATGGTGTAGTCATCATCGTTTCCAGATTCGGCTTCTACCGTGACCATAATTTCTGTTGCCGATCCCACGGATAGGGCTACGGTTTTGCTGGGAGTATAGGAGATACTCGCCTTACTGCTGCTTGCTGTTGGGTTTACGGTGACACTTGTCCCTTCATCGAAACCTACCGTGGCTGTATATTCATCCTCATCTGAGCTGAAAGAGGGAGAGAGGGGGATGGATCTGCCGTCGGCATCTGTCAAAGTCAGGGAGGCCAGGCGTATATCATCGTCCTGCAGGGTAATAATGTTGCTAAATGTAGCATCACTTGAGCCTACCGAAATAGTATTGGTTCCCCCGCTGCCTATGTACAGCATGGTGCTGTTTGGATCATTTTCATCCAGGACCGCCGCGCCCACATAATAGGTTCCCGCGCCAACGCTTTCGATAGCTACTGATTTTGGCCATGATGTGGCAGAAGCAATGTTTAACCCGTCGGAAAGGTAGGCCGGCTCACCATTTTCGCTTTCACTCAAATAGGCGTAGAGATATCCTGATGTGATACCGCTTCCGCTGATAGTGGAAATGGTAACGGTATATCCGATAGGAGCACCGCTGTAGGCGTAATTAATCAGGACACTTGCCGTCTCGATATCGTCATCAGCGCTGTCGTAGGAAGTCGCAGAGATCAGCTTATTTCCCTGGGTTATTGAAGTGCCGGCAGTTATGCTTACCGTCCAGGTTTTTGCAGTTGTATTGAGGCTTGCCGATTTCTCGCTCTGGCCTGCGAAGGAAACACCAATTGAAGCGGGCGTTGTGCCGCTCCAGGTTCCGCTTATCGTGAAGGTTTGCGTGGTAACCACTGCTCCGGCCGCGGGGTTGGTTATGGTGATTAACTCGGATGATCCCCCACCGTTTCCACCTCCCCCATCATCATCGTTATCACTACTCCCAAAAAGATTGCAGGACATCGTGAAGCCGACTAACAGAAACACGACCAGCAGTGCCGTGATATTCTTAAAAAGTCTCCAGCACATCATCAATCCTCCTTCCAAAGAGTTTAGATACCCTGCACCACTTTCTGCTTATGCAAAAGCTGCGGTAAAGTGATGAGTGGGTTGCAAATGTTAAGAGAGTTTTTTTCGGTGTATTAGAGGTAACCGAATTGGGAAAAACTCAGTTTATTAATATATTTTTTAAGCATACTGGAGTGTATCGTATGCCTTTTGGTAAACGGCGTCAACATGTTTGTGTTTTGCTTTTCCGCACCTTCTGTTAGAGCATCGTATGCTACAGCGGTATATCGGTTCGGTCGACAATGCTGGCCAGGACAATGCTCGAACTGGTCTTGTCGATTCCGGGAATCGTGGTGAGACGGGTGCGGGTAAAGAGTTCGAAATCCTCGATATTATCGACGACGACCTTGAGGATGTAATCCTTCTCGCCGGCAAGGCGGCAGCACTCGAGTACCTCCGGGAGATCTTTAATCCGCTTATTGAATTCGATGAGGCTCTGATTGCTATGTTCTTTCATGGTGATGAATATGTAGGCCTTTATGTGTTTGTTCAGCTTTTTCTCATCAACAAGTGCTGCGTATTTTCGGATGATCCCGGCTTGTTCGAGTTTCTTGACTCGTTCAAGGGTTGTTGCAGGAGAAAGGCCGATTCGGGTGGAAAGTTCCTGATTTGTCAGTGATGCATCATCCTGAAGGATTCTGAGAATTTTTAGGTTTGTATCGTCCAGTTGCATGTTCTTCACTATAGCCTCATAACTTTGCTTTGTATAGTCTTCCTATTAGCTTGTTGTTCGTATATAATTCGGTATAATAAGTAATACATCGAATATTATTAGAATATATTGTTGAAAAACAGTATATTCTATGGTAGAAAGGTGATATAGACCGGTGGGAACCATATGAGGGAGATCTATATGGATGGATATGTCTTGTTGGGGAATGAGGCGGTTGCTCTTGGGGCCTTGCACGCAGGCGTGAGCCTTGCCTATGGCTATCCCGGCACCCCTTCGACGGAAATCATCGAATATATGCAGCAGGTCATCGAACCGAAAAGCGGGGTCAGGGCCCAGTGGTGCTCGAATGAAAAGACCGCGTACGAGGCTGCCGTGGGAGCTTCGGCGATGAATCGTCGGGTCCTTGTGACCATGAAACACGTAGGCCTCAATGTCGCCGCCGACCCTTTTATGAATTCGGCGATCATGAATATCAAAGGGGGGGTGGTTCTGGCAGTAGCAGATGATCCTGGAATGCACAGCTCCCAGAATGAACAGGACAGCCGCTTTTATGCTGATTTTGCCAAGCTCCCCTGCTTTGAGCCCCACAATCAGCAGGAGGCTTATGAGATGACTCGTGCCGCCTTTGATCTTTCGGAGCGTTTTCATGTACCGGTGTTGCTTCGCCTGGTGACACGTCTTTCCCACTCCAGGGCAATCGTCAGACCGAATCCTTCCCGCGACGCCAATCCCATGGTGAAATTTACCGGAAAGGATGATTTTATCACCTTGCCTGCCACCAGCAGAAAGCGCTATGCCGAGCATCTCGAGCTGTATAAGCGGCTGCGGGCCTACGCCGAGTCGGAAACGGTAAACCCTTTGAAGCCGGGGGATACGGATGCCCCCTTTTCGGTGATCACCAGTGGGCTTGGCCACAACTATTTTGAAGAGAATGCTGAGGACCTCGGTTTTTCGCCTTCAGTCCTGCATGTCAATTTTTATCCCCTGCCCGAGGAGAAAATCAGAACTCTTGCCGCTGGCAGCAAACGCATTCTTTGCATAGAGGAAGGCTATCCCTTCATAGAACGTTTGTTACGAGGTATTCTTCCCGTTTCTGTCACCGTTAGCGGCAAATTGGATGGCAGCCTTCCTCCTTCAGGAGAATTAAACCCGGATATCGTCCGCACCGCCCTAAAGCTTCCGGAACCATCTTCCAAGGTGGAAGATGGCCACAGGAACCTTGCCCCGCTTCCCGGCAGGCCTCCTCAGTTATGTAAGGGCTGCCCTCACCGGGATACCTTCAAGGCCCTGAATACGGCCCTCGAAACTTATGAGAATCATCTCGTCACCGGAGATATCGGCTGTTACACCCTCGGCTATCTACCCCCTTTTGAAGCAATTGAGACAGGACTATGCATGGGAGCGAGTATCACCATGGCGCGAGGAGCCGCCCAGGCTGGTATGTATCCTGTGGTTGCGGTCATCGGCGACAGTACCTTCATGCATTCCGGCCTTACCGGTCTTGCGGATGCCGTGAGCTCATCGGTCCCGATCACGATTCTTATTCTGGATAACTCCACCACCGCTATGACTGGTGGCCAGGATACGATTTTCGAATCGAAGGGCATACGCAAGGTTGTTCTCGGCCTGGGGGTTGAGCCGGAACATTGTGTGGAGATGGTACCCCTTCCGACAAAGCACGAGGAAAACAGCGATCTGCTTCGCAGGGAGATCGAATACAAAGGGGTTTCGGTTGTTTTTGCATTTCGCGAGTGTATCCAGACCGCAAAGCGGAAGCATACAAAGGAGGCAAAGGCATGAAGTATGATATTATTCTCTGTGGAGTAGGGGGGCAGGGGGTTCTTTCCGTTGCCGCTATTATTGCCCGGGCGGCAATGATGTCGGGCTTGGAAGTTCGTCAGTCCGAGGTCCACGGCATGGCCCAGCGTGGTGGTGCGGTGGAGGCCGATCTGCGTATTTCCGATGGCCCGATTCCCGGGGACCTTATTGCGAAAGGGCGGGCGGATATGATCCTCAGCATGGAACCCCTGGAAAGTCTTCGCTACGTTGATTTCCTTTCCGAAAAGGGGAGTGTCGTTACTTCCGACCACTGCGAGATCAATATACCTGACTATCCGGAAAAGCAAGCCATCTTTTCATCTATTTCATCCTTCGGACGGGCCCTGACGATTCCGGCAGATGCATTGGCGCTTACCGCAGGGAGTGCGCGAAGTGCAAACATGGTCCTTGTTGGTGCGGCATCATTTCATTTACCAATTGAATTTTCTACAATGGAAGAAGCGGTCCGGGAACGCTTTGCAAGCAAAGGGGAGCTTATTATCGAAACCAATCTAAAGGCCCTTTCCCTTGGCAGGAATTTTGCCGAGGCCGGTAGTAGAAGGAGGAGTGGATGAGCTTTGCCCAACTCGAGGCGCAGTTGAAGGGTGGGCTGCCGCAAACGATCGCCGTAGCGGGGGCCGAGGGAGATGAGCTGTTCCAGGCCCTTGAAAGGGTAGAACAAAAGGGGCTGGCCCGGTTCGTCCTTGTGGGAGAATTAGAGACGGCAACGGTCTTGGCAGAACGCTACGGAATCGATCCTGTAGCGGTCATTTCGGCTGGAAGCGAAGAAGATGTCGCCGCACGGTCCGTTGCTGCCATCAAAGAGGGAAAGGCTGCGCTTTTGATGAAGGGCAAAGTTTCCACCCCAACCCTGTTACACGCCGTTGTTACGGAAAAAAGCTTGTTCCCCAAAGGACAGCTTCTTTCTCATGCCTTAGTGGTGGAAAGTCCCGAAGGCCGGATGCTTGGCATCACCGACGGCGGTATGAATATCCGCCCCGACATTGAGGCAAAACAGACGATTCTCAACTCGGTCGTGGAGCTTTTCCACCGCCTTGGGCTAGCAAACCCAAAAGTTGCGGTGTTGGCTGCCAATGAAAAGGTCAATTCCAAGATGCCTGAAACCCTTGATGCTGTCCAGCTCAAGGAGCGATACCAGGCTGGGGCTATAAGCGGTTGTATCGTAGATGGTCCCATGGCCCTCGATCTGGCGGTTGTCCCCCGGGCTGCCGCATTAAAGGGGTATCAGGGGGCGATACAAGGGGATGCCGATATCCTCCTTACCCACGATATTGCGGCTGGAAACCATCTCGGGAAGAGCCTTCTTTACCTTGGCGGATTTCAGGGCGGCGGGATCATTCTGGGTGCAAGCTATCCCATTGTCCTGCTTTCCCGAAGCGATACGGTCAGAGAAAAATTTCTTTCGATGATACTGGCCCTTTCCTGCGGTAAGGGGACGCGTGCATGAGTCGCTTTCTTATCATCAATCCCGGTTCGACGAGTACGAAAATTGCTCTTTTTCAGGGTGAAAATTCCTGGCAGTTAGAGGAACTTGCATCCAAAAGCCTTCCTGTGGAGGACGACGTTGTCAGGCGTTTTTCCGATCCCATGGAGCAATTACAGCTGCGTGAGGATGCCATCGCCGGTGTATTGAGCTCCGCTGCCATAGAGCATGTCGATGCTGTGGCCGGAAGAGGAGGGCTGACCCGTCCCCTGGAGGCGGGGAGCTATGCGGTTTCCGATACACTGATCGATGATCTTTCCCACCATCGTTTTGGAATCCATGCATCAAATCTCGGTGCCGTCCTTGCCCGTCGTTTCGGCGAGCGTTTTGGCGTGCCTTCGCTCATTGCCGATCCCGTTGGTGTCGATCAATTTGAAGAGGAAGCCCGCTATTCCGGCTGGCCTTCCATTCCCCGAAAGAGCATGATTCACGCCCTTAATATCCGCTCTGTTGCCCGAGAGTCCGCCAGAGAGCTGGGGGGGAGCGCTGGTGATTTTAATTTTATCATAGCCCATCTCGGCGGCGGGATTTCGGTTACCCCGATGAGAAAGGGGAGAATGATCGATGTAAACAATGCCAACGAGGAAGGGCCTTTTTCTCCGCAAAGAACCGGAACCCTTCCCCTTTGCGGGGTAATCGACCTTGCCTTCAGCAGTGAATTTTCATCTGCCGATGAGATGAAGCGGGCGATGGTTCAGCGCGGCGGCCTTTTCGCCTACCTCGGGACCCCCGACGGACGTGAGGTGTGTAAGCGTATTGCGGCCGGAGATCAGAGGGCCGAAAGTGTATACAAGGCCATGGCATACCAGATTTCCAAGGAGATCGGGGCGATGGCTACGGCCCTGAAGGGAAAGGTCGATGCGGTTGTCCTCACCGGGGGGCTTCCCCATCCGCCCCTGTCCGATTGGATCACGGAGCGTTGCAGCTGGATCGCCCCGGTGAAGATTATTGAGGGAGAACGGGAGATGCTTGCCCTTGCCCAGGCTGCAGCCAGGCATGTCTGTGAAGGAGAACCCCTTTTGACTTATTGACATGGGAGCCGGATACAAGGCTATCATGGAGAAAAGTATAAGGAGGATGTGTGTGTATACGGGAAAACATCTCCGTTCTCTTCGGGAGAAGGCGGATATCAGTCGAGAGGAGCTGGCCGATAGCATCGAAGAGCCTCTGGCGCTGATCGAACGGATGGAGGATGAGGCGTATGAGCCGTCGGTTTCCATCCTTCTCAAGATTGCATCGGCCCTGGAAACAGATATTTCTACCCTGATATACGGCAAGGCCTTTGATGCACGGTCGGTGATGGTCACCAGCCGTGAGGAACGGGTCAAGGTGGAACGGCGGAGGCAGTTTGATTATGAAAGTCTTGCTCCTTCCTATGCCGGTAAGCACATTGAACCCTTTCTTGTAGATGTCTACCCCAATGAACCCGATACGCTTGAATATTCCTCACACGAGGGGGAGGAGTTCCACTATGTCATGGAGGGAAAGCTGAAGATCATTGTCGACGGCAGAGAGCACCTTCTCAATGTCGGGGACTCGATCTATTTTGATTCTTCCCTTCCGCATGCCCTCTCCTCTGTGGGAGATCGGGCCAAGGTGATGGTGGCTGTCTACAATGCCGCCAGCATGCGGCATCTTACACGAAGCCGAAAGATGACGGAATTAATTGAAGCCGCCCGCCACCTCGGAGGCCGGAGTGTTGTCGTTGTTCTTCCCAATGATACCGCCATTGAAGCGGTGAACCGGGCCATGGAGGAGCGTGTCGTGGAGGATGCCCTCCTGGTAGGGGATCCCGGTACCTTCCCTGAGGCATACCGGCGCTATGCAAATCGCTATGAGATCGTTCCGGTGGAGAAGGAGGCAGGGGATGATGCGGACCCGGCCCAAACCGCCTATCAGCGCCGTTGTGCCGATCGTGGTGTGGCCCTGATCCGCGAAGGACGTGGCCATATGCTGATGAAGGGGAATATCAACACCGCCATCTTCATGAAAGGGGTACTTGATAAGCAGTCGGGAATCGGAAGCGGCAGAAGGCTTTCCCTGGTAAGTATTTTCGAGCTTCCAAAACTGAATCGGCTTATCTTCCTCACGGATCCGGGGATCAATACCGCCCTCACCACCGGCGACGACCTCGTCACAAGCCGTGACATCATCTTGAACGGCATCGATGTGGCCCGGGCCCTTGGGGTTGCAAAACCGAAGGTGGCCATTCTCGATGCAAATGAACTTCCCAGCAAGAAGCTACCCACCACCATGTTTGCCCAGGAGCTTTCGGCAATGGAATGGCCGAACGCAACGGTCTACGGCCCGCTTTCCTATGATCTTGCCCTCTATGAGGATTCGGCGCGTCACAAGGGAATAGAGGATAATCCGGTTGCAGGAAAGGCCGATATCCTGATCGTACCGCACATCTCCGGAGGAAACTTCCTGTATAAGGCATGGGCCATGACCATGTCGGCGGATGTTGCCAACATCGTACTTGGTGCCACCGTTCCCCTGATCATCACCAGCCGAAGCGACGGCGACATGACGAAATTCCTTACCCTCTGTGCCTCTGCGGTCTACTCCGGCTACGAGGAAGACGGAAAATAGAAGAGCCTCGTGCTATCTTTGGACTATGGGACGAAAAGAAAACGGGCGGCGTGAGCACCTCATCGAAGAGATAGATGGCCTTCTCGGAGAGCTTTCGGAAGAGAACCTTTCCTTCCTTCTGCGGCAGGCTGCGGTCCTGGTTCATAATGAAAAGGTCGACGAGCTTAATGAACGAATGGCTCTTGCCGAGGCAGAAAGCCCTGAGGCTGCATCCCCGAACGGGGAGGGAAAGAATCGGCCTAAGCGGGCTCATCGGGTTTTTTTCGATCGTGCGGGGAAAAGGGGCCATTTGTTCCTTCAGGTTGGTAATGCACGCTCGATCATGGATGAGGCCGAGGTGATGGCCCTGGTTCGGATTGCCGCAAAAGCCCCGACGCAAAGGGCTGCAGCCGATCGCTTGTACCGTTGGTTCGAGGCGAACCGCGATGATATACTCATGGAAAGCGGACTAGAAAAGGAAGGGGCGGACATGGAGGCCCTTTGCCGTTGCCTTAAAAATGATTTTGCGATCAGGGAAGGATGATCGGCTTTTTCCCCTTCTTCTTTCGTATCCATCCCACGCCCTTTGCGATCTTAGGCTTTTTCATCAGCCGTAATTCGAGATTCCTCTTACCGGGAAAGTTAAGCAGGGTAATGGCGATGAGAATGGTCAGCAGGCCCTGACCGGGAATAAAAAGCATGATGAATCCGGCCATAAAAAGAACGATCCCGATAATATTCTTTCCGATCACAAGCAAAGTCCTCAGCAAAGGGTGCCGTAAGCCGAAGCCCCAGACGCTCTGTTGTTCCTTCACAAAGTAGTCTTCGGGAATGGCAAGAATAACAAGCGGCAAAATTGCAAGCGTTACGATAAACATGAATGCCGAAACAGCCCCGATGATGGCCAGGACTTCCGCATGTCCTGCCGTCCAGTCGGCAAGCTCTTTCGCAATATGCTCAAACTGGATCATACTCTTTCTGCACTATAGTGGGCCCTCTCTTTACATGCAAGAATAATGTCGCAGAAGAGGGAAATTCCGCTGCGGCTGATGCTTTTGTAAACATTCCTTCTTCGCTACACTAAAGAGATACTAATGAGGAGGCGTTTGTGGCAATACCCTTTTTTGAACTTGAGAATGCGACCGTATACCGGGGGGAGCGAATCGTCTTCGACCGTATAAATCTTCGGCTTGAGGCTGGGACCCATACCGCGGTTCTCGGTCCCAATGGTTCGGGTAAATCAACCCTCATCAAACTAATCTTTCGGGATATCTATCCTGCGGCCCTTCCGGGTAGCGTGATGCGGACCTTCGGCAACGAGCTGATGAATGCCTGGGATCTGCGGAAACGTATTGGCCTGGTCAGTGCCGATCTTCAGCACCGCTATATGGCTTCGGTCACGGGGCGGAGTGTCGTTCTCTCGGGGTTCTATTCAAGTATTGCAACGGGGGGAACGCAGGAGTTCAGTGACGAAGACCAGTCTGCTGCGGATCGGGCCCTTGAGCGAAGCGGTGCCCTGTCCCTTGCAGATAGGAGGTTCGGGACGCTCTCGACCGGGGAACAGCGGAGGCTGCTGCTGGCCCGTGCCATGGTTCACAATCCGGAAATTCTCCTTTTGGACGAACCGACCGCCGGCCTCGATATGAACGGCCGCTTTGTCTTTTTTGATCTGCTCGACGGCTTTCTTGATGAGGGAAAGAGTGTCCTTCTTATCACCCATCACATTGAGGAAATCCCTCCTGGGATTCAGCGGGTTATCCTTCTGAAATCGGGGCAGGTCTTTGCCGACGGCCGCCCCTCCGATGTCCTGAAGCCCGACGACCTCGGCCGGCTTTTCGGCAGGAGCATTGAGCTTATCGAACGTGGGGGCTTTCGATATGCCGTTCCCGAATCTCGAGCCACTCCTGCCTGAGTATACCGAAGAATATCTCGTCTTCGGGTTTCCCATTGATGAGAAAATGGCTGCGAAGACAGCCTTCCCTTGTGAAGCCGAGGGCCTGCAACAGGCGAATCGAGGGAAGGTTCCGGCTGCATACAATGGCGCAGAGTTTTCGTAAGTCGGTGGATGAGAAGAGCATCTCCACGAGGGCTGCCACCGCGGCTTTACCGACCCCTCGGCCCCGCATCGCCGGGGCGACCTGATAGCTGATCTCTGCTGTTTTCATCATCGAGTTGATCTCCTGAATCCCAACAAGGGCGGCCGGTTCTTCGTCTATTACTGCCTCCCATTTGAGTTCGCGAAAATCGTAGATCGAGGAGAGCTCGCCGCTTGCGCCGGCCATTCTTTCGGCGAAGCGCTTTTCGTCGATGGGCATGAGAGGATTGTAGGCCACATCATCCCGATCGCTTCGCCAGGCGTAGAGGGTGGCATAGTGGTCGGGGTGCACGGGTAAAAGATGTAGTCGTCGTACCATAATGAAGAAAACATACACGGAACTGATTTGTTATACAATGATAGAGAAAGGAGAATGATAGCTTGTCTCTGTTCATTTTGGAAGAGTATATTTGTCTCCTATGATAAAGCCCAAAATTTGCGGAAATACGCCTCTTTGGTTGCAGCTATCCTTGCGCTTTGCTTTTTTCGGTCTTTTGATCGCTTATATAACCTTTATTGTTCTTACCATGGGATGGAGCCGAAAACTCATCTCCTACTACCATGGTCAGATTGGCCGTCTTGTGGAGTCGACGGGATCTATCGAGGAGCTGTTGCAGGAGCTGCAATCCAACGGACCGGCTCTGCGTCTTTTTCAGTCTCCCCTTGCGGGCTTACCCGATCCCTTTCGGCCCACCTTGTCCGTCAGACTCTTCAGCTTCAATGGCTTGGGATGGGAACAGATCGGGGGGCCGCCACTGACTTCCGAAGTTTCCAGGGAAAAACTACGACAACAGCTTGATCGTGCCCTTGAGAAAGGGATCTCCAGAGATCATCCTCCCTTTTGGGGCAGAGAAAACGACTTCTCTTTTGCCGCCGATGTTACCTCGCCTACCTTTACGGATCCGGTAGTGATCCATTTTTCGGGGATACATTCCGGCCTCATTCCGGTCGTTTCGTTTTTTCTGCAAGAGATTCTCTTCTTTTCTCTGCTGTTTCTCCTCTTTTCCTTTCTTCTGAGTCAACTTTTTGTGAAAAGGATTATTCGTCCCATACACTGGCTCAGCGAGGAGGCCCGTAAGGTTGCCTCCGGAGCCCGGGAAACCAGCTTAAACCTTCATGGGCGGGATGAGATCGCCCGTCTGAGTCAGACCATCGATTTTATGAAGGATGAGCTTTCGCATCAGATTTCCCTGGCTCAGCACCAGGCCGACGTATTGGAAACCATGAACCGCATCGATAAGGCCGTTCTTTCTTCCGCCAACAGGGAGCATCTGCTTGGTAATGTCGCAGATATTGTCTCATCCCTCTATCCGAAAAACGGACTTTTCCTGCTGTTGGTAAATAGAAAGGGTAACGGTCTTGATTTGCTTGTCGAGCGGCAGGGGATAGACAGCGCCCAAAGGGTTGAACGATTCTTTGCCTCTAATCAGGAACTTTCTTCCCAGATGCGTGCCAGCCTCGAAAATTCTCGACTTTTCCACTCTTCTGAGCTGGGAATCAGTGACCATCTTCGTCGGGAAATGCCGGCGGAACGTTCATGGGTCCTCAATATGCCGATCGTTCTTGAAGATTCCTATTATGGTTCTCTTCTCGTTACTTCCGATTCCAAGGAAACCTTTGGTGATGAAGATATCGGCATCATTAAAAAACTAACCGATCAGGTAGGCGTGGCTTTACAAAACATCCTCTATGCAGAAGAACGGGAGCAGCTACTTTTCGGCTCGTTAAAGGCCCTTTCCGCAGCCGTCGATGCAAAAAGCAGCTGGACGGCAGGTCATTCCGAACGGGTCAGGCTTCTCTCTCTTCGAATAGGTGAAGAGCTGGAGCTCAGTGAATCCGATCTGCAGCAGCTTTCCATTTCGGCCCTGCTGCACGATATCGGGAAATTGGCGATTAGTGAAGCGATTCTTGACAAGCCGGGTAAGCTTACCGATGATGAGTATGAGATCATCAAAAAGCATCCCCGGAAGGGCGCCGAGATCTGCGATAACATTCCGGGATTCCCCGATGTTGTAAAGGGTATCCTATATCACCATGAACACTGGGATGGATCGGGATATCCTTGCGGACTGGCGGGAGACGAAATCCCTCGCATCGCACGAATCATTTGTATTGCCGATGTATATGATGCCATAACGGCCAAGAGACCTTATCGTAATGAGATGAGCCCCGAGGCGGCAAAGTCTTTCCTTCTGCTGCAACGTGGTGTGATGTTTGAGCCGCAGCTTGTTGATCTCTTTATTAATCTTCGCGATCAGTAAGTAGTTCGTTCCCCTTCAACGTCAGATCAAGAAAATAGTTACTTTCATCCAGTGTCACCAGCACCAAGCCCCGTTTCGCAGCTGCATCGGCTACCTTTTTCAGCGTGGAATAGCCATGGCTCCGATAATCCAGGCCCCATTGACTCAATTGCTTTCCTATATCGGGGAGCTTTGCCTTTCTTCCCTCGCTTGTTCTGATTTTGCTTGATGATTCCAGAGCCTTTAAAAACGAAAGAATAATTTCAGGGACGGGGGAACGAGGTGTCGTCAAGATAAGATCGTTATCCTTAAATCGTGCATGGATTGCTTTTCGCTTCTGCGCTTCGGTAAGAAAACCGTTCCATGACTCAAATCCCAGCGCTTTTTCGGCAAAGCCTTCATTCATTAATTTCAGCCGGGCCCTTACCAGATCCGAAGTCGGTCGTTGGCCGCTTTCCGCAATGGTGGAGATGGCCTCCTGAAGCAGGATGATCGATTGATCCATACTGATGGTCGGCCGACTATCTTTGCTGCTTTCTTCTTCTTCCATCGGAACGATGGTGAGGTCCCGAAAGTCTCCAAAATCATCGGCGAGCAGCAGTAACTGCTCATCCGCCCTCCGTGCATCACAGAAAACCATCGTTTCGAGATCGAGGGTACGAAGTTGCCTGAGAAGCGGGGTAAAGGCCTTTCTGCCGCTGATGAGCAGGAGCTGATCAATATGGGGATGGAGCGCCAAAAGAGCGATGACACCTCCCGTTATCGTATCGGGGTACTCTTCTTTTGCCGAATCCGGAATATGAACCATCTCGAAGGATTCCCGATGCAGTTCCGCCGCTGCACGGGCAAAGCGGCTTTTTGTAAAATCACCATAAACCCGGGCGATAGAAATGCGTCCGTAACTACGAACATAGTCAAGGAGCCCCTTTACAAAGGTTGAACTTATGCTCGGGGTAACATCTTCCAAATCCCATATGATTGCAACGGCCTTTTTCCTCATACTTCCTCACCTTCTGTGTTCGTTCATCAGTATACAAGTTGGTAGCAACAAAATGCAACAATTTTATTCCCGCCGCGGCACAATTGCAAGGAAAGGGATTTTTTACTATTATTATAAGAAGAAACAAAAAGGAGATGTTATGCTAAAAAGAATGGTCGATATCAAGGATAGGCTTCCCGCCCAGGACCAGGAGTGCTTTTGTAAGCTTGATTCGGGACTCTACCGAGTCTACTGGTATGATACCGAGTATCGCGCATTCATTTCCAATGGTGCATTGATCAATAATGTGGTTGCATGGATGCCGGTGACGGATCTGATCAACTTAATTGAGAAGATTGAAGAGTAAAAGAAAATCGATTCTCGCTCAGAGCCGTTTTTATCACGCAATTGCTCATCAAACTCTGACAGGATCATGGTACAATTCCCTCACGGTTGGCAATGGCCGTGAAATAGTTAAGGGAATTAACGTGTGAAACCTCTGTCGTATGGAGCCTTTGCTCTTGTCTTTTTTTATGCCTACCTTGCTTACCTGATACTTCGGCACAACCCTGCTTCCCTTCTTAATCGGCTTGTTGCCCTGCTTTTGACCGATTTTGCGTTTTGGGCCCTCTACACGACATTCAGCACTGCGGTTGAAGATTATGCCTTCGCTCTGAGCCTGTATAAGGTTTTCTCTCCCCTCTGGCATATGTTCCCCGGAATTGCCCTCCATATCGCCCTCCATGTGCATGGATTTGATCGAAAAATTCCGGGGCCCCTGCGTTATCTCCTGCTTTATGTTCCCGGTTGTATAACGGCCTGGGGCTATTACCGCTTTGTTTTCGTCGGTTTGGAGATGAACCGCTGGTATCTCATGGGCATCATAGATACCTCATCTGCCTGGTTTTACCTCTATAATGCATATCTTTTGCTTTATGTAGGGGCCTCAATTACCCTCTTGCTTCTTCGGGGATATAGAAGTGGAATCCACCGAATCAAGATTCAGTCCCGCTACCTCGGCTGGTCGATGACGATTAGCCTTCTGTTGGGGCTCTGCTCCAATGCTTTGCTCCCCTCTCTTGGCATTGAGTTTCCCTTTATGGCAATTTACTGGAATACGATCTGGGCCGTCGGGCTCTCTGTGGCCGTCACCCGGTACGGTTTTTCCCGTATTACTGCCAGCCTTGCTGTTTCCCAGCTCCTTGCCCAAGTTCGGGATTTCCTTCTTATTCTGGATACAGAGGGGGATATTTTTACTGCCAGCGATTTTTTGTGCCACCGGCTTCGGCTTTCCGAAGCTGAGCTGAAGGGGCGTTCCGTTGCCGTTGTCATTGAAGATGCCTCTTTCTTCTCTCGCGTCCGCAAGCGTTTTTCGGCAGGAGCCGGCCTGTTTCAGGAAGAGATTGTGATCCGGTCCGTTCCCGTTCTCATGAACATATCGCCGATGTATTCCCGGGAGGGAGAACTTCTGGGATACCTTTGCGTCGGTCATGATGTACGGCATCTTCGCAAGTTGCGTGAGACCCTCCGGAAATTCGAGGGATTTATCCAGAACGCCCTGGACGGGATTGTTCTTACCGATGAGCAGGGGCTTATCAGCCACTGGAATCGTGGCATGGAGCTGGTAACGGGAAGTATGCACAGGGAGATGGTGGGGAAGCCCCTGTGGGAAGCTGCAGATCGGGTGGTAGCGGGAGAGAATGATCGGCAGCCTGTATTTGAAGGGGCCATTCGTTCCGTGCTCAGGGAGGGATCGGCCCCCTGGCTCGGCGTCCTGCACGATTTGACCATCCAGAGGAGCGATGGCGGAATGCGTCTCGTCCAGGTAAAGCCTTTTCTTGTTTCAACCAATAGGGGTTATATCCTTTCCTTCATTATTCGTGACGTGACGGAGTATCAACAGATGCAGGATGAGCGGGTCCGTCTGATCCAGCAGCTTGCCGATGCCCAACGCCTTAAGGCAATCGGAACCCTTGCCGGCGGATTGGCCCACAACTTCAATAATATCCTTGGCGGTCTCTACGGTTCTCTTAGTCTTCTTCGAAGTGTCGTTGAAAACTGGCCCGTGGACAGAGCCGAGGTTCTTGATCGAATAGACGATATGGAAATCCTTTCCCGGAGGGGGGCAGAGGTCGTACGCCACCTTCTCTCCATTTCCGGTGGCCGCCGGAGGGAGTATCAGCGGATCGATCTTGTCCCTGTGGTGGAGGCAGTACTTCTTATGTGTCGAAATAGTTTTGACAAAAGTGTGACCATCAAAAAAGAGCTTCCCGACCATGCAGAGGTCCTGGGTGAGCCTTCCGAACTCGAACAGCTGTTACTTAATCTTGCCATCAACGGCTTGCACGCCATGACGATTATGCGACAAGAACGGTCGCAGTGGGGCGGAAAACTATTGATTGCCTTACGAAAAACGGACCAGGGTTGCCTGCTTGTTGTTGAGGATCAGGGAGTAGGGATAGACGATGAAACGATTAAACAGATGTTCGATCCCTTTTTTACCACCAAAGAGGAGGGGTTCGGTACCGGGTTCGGCCTTTCGATGGTACAACGGATCGTCCGGGATCTTGGTGCAAAGATTGATGTCACATCGACTGTTGGCGTCGGAACACGTTTCGCCATCCTTTTTCCCCAAATTGAAGAGGCCAGACTGCTATCCATCGATGCCTCGGAAGGTTCTTCTTCCGATGAACCCCTTGTTTCTCCCCATGCCTGTCCCGGCAAGATGATACTGCTTGTGGATGATGAGGCTCCTGTTCGGATTACAACCGGCAAGATCCTCGAACGGGCGGGATACCGGATTCTGACGGCAGAGAACGGCAAAGAGGCGATTGCCTTGCACCAACGGATGGGGCATCACATTGCTCTTACGATTCTTGATCTCACTATGCCGGGGCTTTCAGGTCTCGAGACCATGAGACAACTGAAGGAGATCGATCCTGAGGTCATGATTCTTTTGACCAGCGGCGGTTATACCGCTATATTGTCGCATCCGATTATTGCAAAGCCATACACGCCGGAAGAGTTGCTATCGCGTGTGGCCGATATGATACGAATCGGGACGATCGAGGAAGAAAAGAGGTAGAGACTATTGACTTTTATGTTACCACTTGGTAACATAAGTGTATGAAGGATCGAAAGCAGACGGAAGAGCAAATTCTTACCGCCTTGGATCGGCTTTTTCTCTCTAAAGGTTTTACCGGATTGGGGGTGAATGCGGTTGCCAAGGAAGCAGGTGTATCAAAGGTTCTCATCTATCGTTATTTTGGGGGCATTGATGAGCTGTTGGAGACATGGGCACTGCGAAACAGCTATTGGATCGGGGGAATGAAGCGTCCCGTTCCGCTTGACGATCCCAAACAGACGGCTCAGTATATCTTTCGTGAGTATATTGCCGATCTTCGGGAACACCCGGTGAAGCGTGAAATTTTACGCTGGTTTTTGGCGGAGAGAACCGAGCTTGGGATCAAGGTGATGCGGAAGATCGAACAGGAAGGGCTTGCCTTTACCCGTTGGCTTGTGGATCAGTTTCCCCATAATCATACCGCGGATCTTGAGGCCCTTGTCGCTCTTCTCACTACCGGTATTTCCTACCTTGTACTCCTTTCCGATCGGGCCGATGTCTATAACGGCGTTGATCTGAAGAGTCAGGAGGGATGGGATCGGATATTCTCCGTCCTCGAACGTATCATTGAGGATAGCTTTACATAATTTTTTTATAGACATGTAACCAAACGGTAACATGTGGAGGTGTTATGAAACATTGGTTTTACATCACGGTTACGCTCCTCGCTTTTACACTCGTTTCCTGCAGCAGTGCGGGGGAGACTGCTCAACAAGGGGATTACCTGCTTACCGTTAATCCGGGAGAAGAATGGCTGCACCAGTACAGTACCTTCATCAAAAATCCGCCGCAATATGCGATTTGGATGGAAGATGCTTCGGGTACCTATCTCGGCTCACTGTTTGTTACCCGTAAAATTGCCACCGAGGGGTGGATCTTTAACGGGGAAAATCGAAGGGTAGAGGCGCTTCCTGTCTGGTCACACCGTCGAAATATCACCGACGGTGCAGGCTTTCTTGTACCAAGCAAGGAAAAACCCCTGGCGGACGGAATCACCGGGGCAACACCCAAAAGGGAACAGGAGCTTCTGCTCAGGCCGACGGACAAGGATGGAAGCTTCTGGCTCTACCTTGAGATCAACCATTCTACGGATTTCAATGGTTCCTGGCCCGAGGACGCTTCGCCGGAAGATGAGAACTGGAGCGGCGGCGAGGGGGGCAGCGGGCAGCCGTCGCTGGTTTATCGCTGTTTCGTCGACCCTGCCTCAGCCGGCAGCTGGAGCATGACGCTGATCGGCCACGGAAGTCCCGATGGCTCGGATGGTGGAATCTATCCCGATATCAGTTCTCTCACTACGGCTCTTCGAATATTGGAATCGGCAGAGGTTGAACGCCTGCCATGAAGTATTCCATCGTCATTGTCACTCTCGTACTGTTTTTTTCTCCCTCCGTGCTTCCTTGTGAGGACTGGAGGGGCGGAGTATCCCTTTCTTCCGACGCGCTTTTGATTTCGACGGAAAGAGAAGTGCTTGATAACCTTTTCATGGGGATTGAGCTGGGGCCGGCCTGGGAGCGGGAAGCGGATTTTCGTATTGATGATTTTCTTGTGCGGACAACGGTGCGCTGGTTTCCGCCGCTTTTCGCAGGGCTGTACCCCTATTTTCTGACCTTTGCTGAACTTTGGTGTGTGGATACCGGCTATGCGCAATTCGCCGCCCCGGGCATCTGCCTGGGGGCCGGCTGGAGTCTCCCTGTCGGCCGCAGTCACGCACTGTTTATTGAGGGAGGATGGCAGTTTGCGAGACGACATATTAATACCAGCTATGAGACGACATCCTACGCCGTCTTTTACAACGAAATGTGGTCTGCTCCGTCCTTATTGATTACTATCGGATGGAGACAGGCTTGGGGAGGAACATAGTGGAAGCACTCATGTTGTACGGGAGCCCTCGGAGAAACGGGGTAAGCTCTCAAATTCTTGATTACCTTGGAAGATTGCTGCAGGAACAGGATGTTGCTGTTCGTACGGCGTTTCTGTACAAGGAAGAAATTAAGCCTTGCGTCGGGTGCCTTTGTTGTCGGCCCGACAAGAGCTGTGTTCTTCCCCGGGACGGCGGCCATACTATTGCCGAATGGATAGAGGTTGCCGATATCTTGATTGTCGGTACGCCTACCTACTGGGGTAATATGAGCGGGCCGATGAAAACGCTTTTTGACCGTTGTGTTCCCGTATTTGAGTACATCGACGGAGTGACGATCAAACGGCGTCAGAAGGGAAAAAAGGCGGTGATTGTCACCGCTTCCGCTGCCCCCTTTCCGGTAAACCTCCTTCGTTCCCAGGGCCGGGGAACAATCTCTTCCCTCAGAACCATTCTATCTGCCGGGGGATACCGGATCATCGGAACAATACATGTGGCCGCTTCCGCAAGCTTTGACAAGCGGAAAAAAAGGATTTTCAAGAGACTTCATCGCCTGTTTCCTCTATAGGCGGGCGACCTGACAGTGATTGCTGCTCCACCCTCAACCTGTGTTTTCGTTTCCGGCCAAGGGCAATCCCAAATAAAAAAGATTTTAACTTGACTTGGAGCTAACTCCAGACCCTATGTTTATGAAGAATATATCTGTGCGGTCCGTGCAAAGGCATGCATTGCCCGGGCCGCAATGCAATCCAAGGAGAACAATGAGAAGTGCGGATTTCTGAAATAAGCGAAAAACATCACATTTCCCAGGATACGCTCAGATACTATGAACGCATCGGTTTGCTTCCTCCTGTAAACAGAAAACGCGGAGGAATTCGCGATTATACCGAGGAAGATGAGCGATGGGTCGAGTTTGTAACCTGTATGCGGGGGGCGGGACTTTCCATTGAGGCATTGATCGAATACGTCAGCTTGTGCCAGCAAGGGGACAAAACCAGTACCGAACGCAAGGCCCTTCTCGTCGGGCAACGGGATGTTCTCATTTCGAAGATTGAGGAATTAAAAAAGACTCTGGCACGCCTAGAGAAGAAAATAGACAGCTATGAACGAGTTTTGCTTAAGAAAGAGCGCTCGATGGGCGGCTTCGGTGAGGAGATCCAGGATGCATGATGATACGCAGAAGAGATTCCGCAGAAAAAACGCCGCCGACCATGCTTTTGAAAGAAAAGGGAGATCAGAAGCGAATCTTCAACGAGCAACTCGAGAAATGTGGTGTGGATTATTTTGATTATTATCTTTTACATAACCTCACAATCTCTCATTACGAGATAGCGAAGATATTCGACAGCTTTTCGTTTGTCCGAAAGATGCAGGCGGAGGGAAAAATCGGGGAGGTCGGCTTTTCTTTCCATGACCGGACCCAATTGCTGGATAAAATTCTCATGGATCATCCCGAGATGGATTTCGTACAGTTGCAGATTAATTACGTCGACTGGGAGAATGAGAGCATCCAGTCTGGATGGCGTATTCATGGTGCTAAGCGGCATGTCGAGTATGGAGCAACTGCTCGACAATACCGCATACATGGAT